>JANYDG010000068.1 GCA_025359885.1 Acidobacteriota bacterium | reverse complement strand
GGCGGGTGATGTTGGTGACGAGCATCCTGAGGTCTGGCCGCGGCTGGTTTGAGGTTTGAGGGCCTGATGTTGGACGGAGGGCCGGTGCTGGGGAGGAGAGATTGCCTGAGGGGTTCATGGGTGGTTTCGCGTCCTTGATGGAGAGGGTGGATGAAGCAAGAGCCGACTGCAATGGCAGCCGGCTCCTGTGGTGGAGGATATTCGTCAGGGTCATGCGGCTGTCAGGCCACTACTGGGGACTTGATCCGCCTGAAGACGAGCCTGCATATCCTTTGCTGTCAATTTCCAGTCCTTTTGCGGGTTTGAGGCTGTCCATGAGCTGTTCGATGGGCATGGAGGCCGGAGCCTGGGGTGGAGTGGAGCCGGGTGCCCTGTTGTCTGGTGTGTGCATTGGTATGCCAGAGTTGGGTTCCATGAAGGGTTTGGGATACTTCAGCTCTGGCAGAGGAGCGCCAGCCGGGATTGGATCGACGATCTCAGGCGTGACGATGACGATCAGTTCGGTGTTGGTATGGGTTTTTGAGATGGACTGAAAGAGCTTGCCGAGGATGGGGATGGAGCCGAGGAAGGGGAGCTTTTCGAAGGTCTCTGTCTCGCGATTGTCGAGGAGGCCGCCGATGGCAAAGCTTTGTCCGTCGGCGAGTTCCACCTCGGTCTTGACCTTGCGGGTGTTGATGGCTGGAACGTCGAAGCCTGAGATTTGTACTGCGTTGGTGAAGTCGAGAGAGCTGACCTCAGGTGCTACCTGAAGGCGGATGGTGCCGCGGGGGGTGACGGTGGGGATGAAGTTGAGGCGAACGCCGTATTCCTTGAACGAGATGGTGACGGCTACCTGTCCGGAGCCGCTGCCCTGCACGACAGGGAAAGGGTATTCTCCGCCGGCGAGGAAGCTGGCCTGTTTGCCGTTGGCTGCGAGCAGGTTGGGCTGGGCCAGAACTTCGACGATGCCTTTGGATTCAAGCGCCTCGATGGTTGCGCCCATGTTGAGGCCGGGGAAGAAGGCCAGCATATTCAGTTCGTTGGTAAAGCTGGCGCCTGAGCCGGTTGTCTTGTTGGGAGTCGAGACGGAGGGTGGCGAAAATTGACCGGTGTTTACGCCACCGATGACGTTTCCGAAGCCAGTCGAGAAGAAGTTGATGCCGAGCTGTTTGCTTTTGCTGCGGTCGATGCTGGCAAAACGCACCTTGAGCAGGATCTGCGGGTCGCTGGGGGGCACTTTGACGTAGAGGAGGTTCACGACTTTTCCGGCGGTCGAGGCGATCTGGAAGGCCCGGTCAGAGCTGTTGAGATCTTTGACGGTGCCGCGCAGGAAGATGCTGCCGTTGGTGGTACTCACTTTGAGGGGCTGGTCGGGAAGCTCGATCTGCAACTCATGGCGGAGCCCATCGAGATGATCATCGGTGGGATTGATGGTGGAACGGACGGCGATGTTGTAAAACCTGCGTGTTCCGCCGACTTCCCAGATGATCATGCTGGTTTCGCCGAGGGTTTTGCCATTGATGAGGATCTGGGTAGGGCTGATGGCTGTTGCTTCAGCGTAATCTCCCAGTCCAATGGCGACGCGCTGCACGGGGCGCGGGCAATCGACGACGATCGATTTGCCGGCGGTTACGTTGATGTCATAGGTCGTATCGCGGGCAGCGTCGTGGCCTTGGTATTCGGGGCGGGCCTGGCTGACGCCCATGGCCTGGGCCGGGCTCATGATGTGAGCGGCGGGGACGGGTTTAGGCGCGGGTTTTGCTGCGGCCAAGCCGGGCTTTGAATTGGAAATGACTCCGGGCTTGGAGTTTGGCTTCAATTCGGGTTTTACCCCGGCCTTTGGTGCCGGCTTTGTTTCCGGCTTTGTTCCCGGCTTTAACTCCTGCTTCGAGCCGTTTGTATCCGCTGCCTGGATGGTCTTTGTGGCCGCGGGCTCGGTAGTCTTTGTGGCATTGGCCAGGTTGGTGGTGGCCGCTGCGGGTGCGGAAGCGCTGCAGGGGAAAAGCGACATTGCGCTAAAGCAGGCGATTGAGATGGTGATGGTGACGGCGGTCTTCGTTCTCACTGTTTTCCCTCGGAAGAGGCGAATTTCTCCTCGCTCAGCTTGGAACCGTTGAATATCTGGATGGAGACGTCATGGGAGACGGGCTTTTTGGGGCCGGTGGACAGCGCGGCAAGTTTCGGCTTAACCGGGCCATTCTTGTCAGCGAAGAGGTTACTCATCACGGTGCCTGTGGTTTCAGAAATCTGCGTATCGAGGGGGTTGCGCAGCACCAGTTGGATGCGGGTCTGGCTGCTGGCGAGCGACAGCACTTCGGCATCCTCTGGGGTGACCAGGAGGTTGACGACTTGAACGGGTTTGGCTTTGCCTTCTGCATCCTTTTGAATGTCGGTACCGGCGGAGAGCACTTCAAGATTTTGCAGCAGGGTCTTGACCTTGGGTCCATCGAGTGACTGGGTGAGGCCCGGGGGGTTGCCGGAGATGAGAACGTCGACGCGCATGCCGGGGGTGACGAATCCAGCGACACCGACCACGTCATCGACCTTGACGGCACAGGCGCGCATGCCGGGGCGGATGGTGGCCGCGAGACCACCTCCAGAGCCAGGGGCCGCGAGCCGGTCCTCGAGGATCGGTTCGCCCTGGTAAAGGGCTGAAACGACTCCGCGGCCGATCACCTTGTCGGGGGTGAGGATGGCGTCTTTGGGCAGCGCACCGGCGATCTCGATGGTGGTGAGATCGCTGGCGCTCAGTACGGTTCCCAGTTTGATGTCAATCGCGGCGGCGACAACGCGTGTGGTTGCAGATTGATGCGCCTGAGCGATCCGGGTGCCGACGATGCGGTTGACAAGGAATCCGCAGACGGCTGCGACGCCGAACGCAACGAGGAGGATTGTAACGATTCTTCGATTCATTGCTGATCCTGTTTGAACGGGCGGTAGGGCCAGTTGCTCTTTTGCTCTTAAGCTGTGGCAATTCAAGTGCCAAAGTCAAAACGACTGATTTGCGTGAAAATCGCGGGTTTTGCTGCTTTTGGTCCCCGCATGTGTGAACGGGTGTTTACCAATGGCCGCGATGGTGTAGCCGCTTAGACACGATGAAAACCCCAGGGCAGATACGCAGGAAACGCAATTGAAACATGCTCGAGAGTGCTGATGGATGCGGGCGGGTGTTTCCCCGCCTGAATTACCTTTGAGCGGGTTATGGTGTGTTGTCTGGGATGAGGCGGGCGAAGGTGATGCTGTTGGCGATCTGAGTGAATATCTGAGTGATGCTGGTGGTTGGCTGAGAGGCTGACTGACAGGTGCTGCCGGAGCCGCTCTGGTTGTAGTCCGAGAAGAAGTTGCCTGGAGACGAGGCGATATATTCCATGGTCTGACAAGGCGAAATCCTGGCATAAGTGCCTGTTGTATCCGTTCCGCAGCCGGACGATGCGGAGCCATAGGCGACAGAGAAGATCTTGGTCCCGGCTGCTGCAATTGACTTGGCGGCGACGACTGCCTGCGAACACTCGTCAACATACGAAGGGTAAGTTCCGGTGGCGTTGAGTGTAAGTGCATTGTCGGTGGACTTGGGTGCCATTTTTGAAGACGTTGCGGTGGCGTCCCCATCGCTGAGCATGACGATCATGTTCTGCGAACCGGGGTTCGCGGCCTGCTGAGCGAGGAGGGCAGCCTGAGCAGCGTAGAGTACACCCGCATAGTAAGTACCGTCACCGCCGGGGTCGGTCATACCGGTGCAGCCACTTTTAGCGCCAACGGCCAGAGAGATATTCGAGCCGTTGTTCAACGAACTTGCAGTATCAGAGAGGCGGTAGTCACTCAGGAACGGGGTGACCTGATAGGTAGTCGTCGTCGACCCGGAGGGCGCGTAAGTGGTGCCGGTGGTGGGCGGGAGGGAGTACACCGGGATAGTTGGATTGCTGCTGCTGCAATCGTATTCATTGGCGGCTGTACCAACGGTTACGTTGGGGAAGGTGAAGAGGCTGACACGGTCGACCGAGTTTGCTGAAACTCCGGCGGTTATGGAGCAGGTGGTGGAGCTGGCAGGGCAGGGCGTCAGAGCTTGTAGAAACACCCGTGTGCCATTCAAGGCGCAGGTGAGGCGAGAAACGTTGCCGCAGTCTGAATCAAGTGTACTCATTGACGCGGTTGTATCGAGGATGATGGCTATGTTGTAGGGGCTGGAGATGGCACCGCGCATTGAGGCTGTTGCAATGGCATTCTCGTGCAGGGTTGAGATACCAAAGATACTGGCGAAGTACATTGGAACGTCTACCTGTTCCTTGACGACGATGGCATTGGCATTGGCCGGGGCGGAGCATGCTACGCCCTGGTTAGTGAGTGTGGTGAGACACTTCAATAGCGGATAGCCGGAGACCATGGTGACACCTGTTAGATTGCTGCGGGCGTTTTTGTTGCCGGTAACTGCGCTATAGAGGAGAGCTTGTGACTTTGCAGCCGTATCGTTGGGAAGTCCCTGGGCACCGGCGAGAGCGGCGGCATCGGTGGCGGCCTGTAGCTCGCGGTAACAGAAATAGGCGTGGCCAAGGTCAATGACCAGAGCCGCCATGCCCAGGAGAGAAACCATGAGGAGCATGACAAAGGGGAGGACCTGTCCGCGCTCGTCTTTGTAGGCGTGGCGGAGTGCGCATGAAAGGAAATGGTTATTGGATTTCATTGGACTAGTTCCGTCGTCTGGGCAGTCAGGGTGCAACTGCTTGCGTAGTTTGTTCCCCAAACCTTGAGGCTGCAAGGATAGGTGACGATGACCTGCGCCGGGGCGCCCTGCACGAGGTTACCGGCTGCTCCTGTGGATGTACTTGCGCTGCTGCATGAAGCGCCCGAGTAGGCAGTGCCATTGAGCGTGAAGCTAAAGGTAAAGCTAGCCTTGGTCATAGTCGGTGCTGCTGCGTAGACAACTGCTGAGGTGGTGGCGCAGGGGTCAGTTGTCTGACTGCGGCTGATGGCTAACTGGCGTGCTGCAACGCCGACCGCCTCGGTGAGCACGATGTAGTTGCAGAGGGTGATGCCAAATGTGATGATGCCGGTGAGTACCAGCATAAGCAGCGGCAGGACCAGCGCGAATTCAACCAATGAGCCACCCTCTTCGCCCGCAGCGAGCGGACCAAGATGTCGCTTTTTTTTCATCAGTATCATCTTCTTCTCTCTCTTCGTCTTCAATTTCACAATGTTAGAGCAGATTGGGGCTCCGCCACGGCGGAGGTAGAGTGTGTCATGCGGTTCGCCATATTAGTTAGCCGAGCCATTGCGTCGATCAAAAAATCGCAGGAAGCGATGCAGCTTTTTCTTGTTTGCGGCCTTGCCGAAATCATTCTTAGTTTCGAGGCCGTCTTTGCCTTCGGGGAGCACAAATTCCAGTCCAACTCCGTCTGCGTCTGAACGCACTGCTTTGGACTGCACGGTGATGGTGCGCTCCGTGCTTTCTTCGGGCACATCGGTGCGCTGCAGCGTCATGGTGACGACTGTGCCGGGGTACCAGCGCTCTTCTGTCTTGAGATACAACCCGGTTGGACTTACGTCCCGAACCTCATGCGCTTTCGGGGTTGCACCAGTCCAGAAGTAAGCTTTTAGATTTGCAGTCGGTTGCCGGTTGGACTGGCGCCTCTCAGACGGAGAGGAACCCGCGAAGATCCTGGCCGGAAATTGCTGAATCCCGTTCAGAGCGGAGTCGTGGTGGGTGCTCCTCACGGCAACTGGAACGGTCTCCTCTTCATCGAGCTGCGGATGGTTTGCAAGGAACTTGAGTTCCTGCTCCATCTGCTCGGCAACGCAGATGACAAGGGTATCCCCGACCTGGGTTTGCGAAGAGTAGATGCTATGTGTGGGTAACTCTAAAACGCTGTTTGTCTGTGATTTGAAGGGGGCGATATGAAAGGGTGGGAAAGACTCCACCAGATGAATGACGCGATTATGGTCGTCGAGATAGAGAACGTCGATTGGAAAAAACACTCCCAGGGAATGGACGCCGCTGGACGGAATGACCCACAGTCCTTCGTCGGACCGGAGTCTGAACTTGCCGATAAGTCCTTTGAGGCGCGTGAATGTAGTATCCGCCGCAGTGACGCCGAGGCTGAGATAGCATTCGCGGGTTGTGTTGTAGACGCAGTACTTGAGTTTATGCATTGCGCAAAAGCCTTGTGTGGAGACGAAGCAATCGTCGAGATTCTGAGAGACTTCGGTTGCTTGCAAGCGCCGATCGATTGAAGGTTGCCGAGCACAGGTGTGACCAGAACTGGTTTGGACTCGTTTGGGCAAAAGTCTGCCGTATACATCTGTCAAGGGACGGGCTTCGAGAAAATTTCCTATACCCCGCAGTGGGAGGATGGACAGGCAGAGAGCACTGCGGGGCATAGGAAAATTGAGTTACGAGACCTTGGTACGACGACGCTGGATGAGCACGCCGAGGACGACGACGAAGAGCAATCCTGCAACGACCTGGATGATTGTGACACTGTTCATGGCAAGTCTCCTTTCGATGAGATCTGGCGGTACTGTTTGCCTCACGGCAGGTTAGGTGAGCTTGGTGCGGCGGCGCTGGATGAGTACACCGAGGACGACGACGAAGAGCAATCCTGCAACGATCTGGATGAGGGTAACGCTGTTCATGGGGAAATCTCCTTTTGAGGTTAGTGGATCAGTGGTGTTGTGTTACTAGACCTTGGTGCGGCGACGCTGGATCAGGATGCCGAGCACGACGACGAAGAGTACTCCTGCAACAATCTGGATGATGGTGACACTGTTCATTGCAAATCTCCTTTCCTTTAGTTTGAGAAGAACTTTTGGAACGACTCCGACATGAGAATCGCGGCCGGGCCGAGCACGACCAGGAAGAGCGAGGGAAAGATGAACAGGACCAAGGGGAAGATCAACTTCACGGTGGTCTTTGCTGCCATTTCCTCGACCTGCTGAATGCGCTGGGTACGGAGAGTGTCGGAGTGAGTGCGCAAGGTCTTGGCGATGCTGGTTCCGAATTGTTCTGACTGGACCAGCACGGTGACAAGGTTGCGCAAACTGTCAACGTCGGTGCGTTCCGCGAGATGTTTCCATGCTTCGGAACGGGGCCGGCCGGCGCGCTGCTCGAGGACGACGATCCCCAATTCATCGCAAAGGGCGGGCTGTGCACGTATCAATTCCTGAGAAGTGCGGATTACCGACTGGTCGAGGCTCAATCCGGCCTCGATGCAGATGACGAGTAAGTCCAGGACATCGGGGAGGCCGCGACGAATACGCGCCTGGCGGCTGGTGATCTTGCGGCCGAGCCAGAAATCGGGACCAAGAAAGCCAAGACCGAGAGCGGCGATGTAAAAGACAAACGGGTTTTCCTTGGCTAATCCGGAGAAGAAGACGCCGATCACCAGAAGGACGGGCACGATGAACTTCATACCGTAGAAGACTTTGACTGCGGAATCGCTGCGGAAGCCTGCGCGGATGAGGCGCTTTTGAACGATGGAGACTTCGGCCTGACTGCGTGGGAGGATTTTTTCGAACTGTTCGACGACGGTGCCGATCGAGAAGCCGGATTGTTGAATTGAAGTGATCAGGCCAGTCTGCTTGGTCTCTGGCGAGATGACCGCCGTCAACCGCTTCAACATGGAGCCGCCCTGGAAGGCAAAGAGGCCGAGCCCTGCGATCAGGAGAAAGATCAGGAAAAACGTAATGATTGTGGTTTCCATAGTCTCTTTCACACCTCCATGTTGACGATTTTGTTGATGATCAGACCGCCGATAACGGTCATCGTGGCGGATGCGTAGAGCAGTTTGACTCCAACCTCGCGGGTCCAGAGGAGGCTCATGCTTGCGGGGTTCACAAAGTAAAGAGCCACACCGAGGAAGATAGGGAGTGCTGTCAGGATCATGCCGGTGAGTCTTCCCTGGGCGGTATGGGTCATGATCTGGCGCTTGAGGCGGAACCGCTCGCGAATGACATGCGAGGTTTTTTCGAGCACTTCGGCGAGGTTTCCGCCGCTTTCCTTTTGAATCATGATGGCGGTGGTGAGGATGCGGAGATCCTGGAGAGGTACGCGGTCGTTGAGGTTATCCATCGCCGTTCGCATTTCGAGTCCGTAGTTCTGCTCATCGAAGCAGATGCGGAATTCGCTTTTGATGGGATCGGGTGCTTCGCGGGTGACGAGGCCGATGGCTGCGTTGAGGCTGTGGCCGACGCGCAGTGCGCTGACCATGAGATCAAGTGCATCGGGCAGTTCTTTTTCAAACTTGCTAAAGCGGCCGCTGCGGCGTTTGAGTACGTAGGCAAAGGGCAAAAAGGCACATGCGAGGCCGAACATCGCGGAGGCGGGGAGGACGTGCGTTCTCAGATAGGCTGCGTAACCGGAAACGACCAGCACCAGGGCGCACCCGAGCAACATGCCGCCGGCGGTCCACTTGATGTCAGCTTGTGCGAGCAGGGTGCGCAGGCGCGGAGCGAGTTTGACCTTGAGAAGCGCGTTATTGATCCAGGGGATTGCGCTGAGCGATTCGTTCTTTCGCAGGTTGACCACCTGCTCAGGGCGGATAGGCGCAGAGGCAGCGAGGGCTGAATCGAGGGTAGCAATCACTTGCTTGGCTTGTTTCGCAGAAGTTCCACTGGTCGCCGCCATCAGCAGAGCGATGATGGCGAAGACTCCCACGAAAGTGATGGTGATGATCAGGTTCATTTCAATCCAATCCTCATGGGTCTAGAAAACTTCTGTGGTGGTTTCAAACATGCTCGGAGGCAGGTGAATGCCGGCGATGCGGAGTCTCTCAAGAAACTTGGGGCGGATGTGGCTGGGCTGGAATGTGCCGATGACCTTGCCATCGGGTCCAATGCCTTTTTTGTTGAACGCGAAGATTTCCTGCATGCTGATGATGCTTTCTTCCATGCCGGTAATTTCAGAGATGCCGACGACTTTACGGGTACCGTCGCTGAGCCGGGAGATCTGAACGACGATCGTGACGGCAGAGGCGATCTGCTGGCGGACGGTTTTTTCGGGAAGGTTCAGGTTGCACATGGCGACCATGGATTCCAGTCGCATCATGGCATCGCGGGCGGTATTGGCGTGGATGGTGGCCATTGAGCCTTCGTGGCCGGTGTTCATTGCCTGGAGCATGTCAAAGGCTTCTTCGCCACGCACCTCGCCGAGGATGATGCGGTCGGGACGCATACGGAGGCTGTTGACGAGCAGTTGCCGCTGACGGATGGCCCCCAGGCCTTCGACGTTGGGGGGCCGGGTTTCGAGCCTGACGATGTTTTCCTGGGCGAGTTGCAGTTCGGCGGCGTCTTCGATGGTGATGATGCGTTCGCTTTGAGGAATATAGCGGGAAAGGATGTTGAGGAATGTGGTTTTGCCGGCGCCGGTGCCTCCGGAGATGAGGATGCTGATACGGGCGCGGACAGCGGCTGCGAGCACCTCCATCATTTCTGCGGAGATGCTTTTGAGCTGTACGAGCTGGTTGGAGGCGATGGGTCCGGTGCCGAAGCGGCGGATGGACATGGACGGTCCATCGAGAGCGAGGGGCGGAATGATGGCGTTGACGCGGGATCCGTCGGGAAGGCGGGCGTCGACCATGGGCGAGGACTCATCGACGCGGCGGCCGACGCGGGAAACGATGCGGTCAATGATCTGAAGCAGGTGGCGGTCGTCGCGGAAAGAGGTGTCTACGCGTTGGAGGCGACCACCCTTTTCGACGAAGACGTGGTCCTTGTCATTGACGAGGATGTCGGAGATTTTGGGGTCGCGGAGGAGAGGTTCGAGCGGGCCCAGGCCGAAGACGTCGTCGAGAATCTCGGCCTGGACTTTTTCCTGCTCTTCAAAACTGAGGGGTACGCGCTTCTCTGTAATGATCTCGTTCACCAGGCCTGCCACGGCCAGGCGCGCCTGCTCGGGATTGATGCGGGCGAGTTTCTCCAGGTCCATTCTCGAGATGAGAATCCGGTGAATATCGGTTTTGAATGATTCAAGGCCTAGCAATTCCATGCGACACCGTTTCTGAGTGGTTTACTTGCTTGCGAAGAAGCTGAAGCGCTTCTTCTTTTCGGGGTTTTCGGGCAGTCCGCAAACGCTTCTTGCCATCTGGCGAATGACGCGGGAAATCGGTGAATCTTCAAGCGAGAGCGGGGTAGCGGTGTTCTGGGTGCGGCGGGCTGTGGCGTAATCATTTGGGATACGCCATGTGGCCGGACGGGTGAGAGCTTTGGTGATGTGCTCTTCGTCAACACCCAGGGAACGGGGCATGTAGCGGTTGAGCACGATTTCAAGCTTTGGGCCCTCGAGTTTGAAGCACTCGGTAATCAGGCGGTTGGAGTTGCGCAGCTCAGGAATGCTGACCTGGGCGATGAGATAGATGGTCGAAGCCCGTTCAAAGAGGGCTGTATCGGTGAGATCGAGGCGCGTACCGGCGTCGACGACGATGTAGTCGAAGTCCTGGCGGGCAATGGCGAGCAGTTTGTCAATGGCTTCGCTGGTGGTGGGAATCTGCGAGAACTTGCCGGGCGCGCCTAATACCGACAAGCCGGAGTTGTGCTTGACGAGCAGCTTGGAGAGGAAATTGGAGTCAAGGCGGCTGAAGTTCTGCAGCGCGTTGAAGGTTGAGTATTCCGAAGCGATGCCGAGGTTGAGGGCGGCGTCGCCGAGGGGCAAATCGAGGTCGATGAGCAAGGTGCTGAGACCCGATTCCTGGGCCAGGGAAACGGCAAAGTTGCAGGCGAGGGTGGTGACGCCTGAGCCACCTTTTGCACCCAGGAAGACCATGAGTTTGCCGCCAGCCTTTTTGGCACTGCGCGAAGCGGGGCGTCGAACGGAGGTGCGAACGAGTGCCTCTGCCATGGTGCTGGGGGCGATGGGAAGGGTGAGGTACTCGCGGGCTCCGGCCCTCATGCAGCGAACCAGCAGGTCTGAATTTGAATGGGCGGAGTAGACCATCACTGTGGATGTGCTGCTGGCGCAGAGACCTTCAACGAGGTCGAGCGCGTACTCCGGGTTGCTGTCGAGGTCGACGATGAGGACGTCGAACTCCTGCTGGAGGAGTTGGGGCAGGTCGTCGAGCGAAGGGTAGTCAGGGAATTCGCGAGTGCTTCCGGCTTGCGTCCCGGCCAGCGCCATGGCTACGGCGCTTCGACGCATCTGTTCCGGTCCGATGAGGGCTACGGACAAGGTGACAGAAGGGACATTACTTCCAAACTCGGATTCGTGATTTGAGGTCGATATCATGCGAATGCTTCTCCTTCCGGAGTGCGGCCTGGAGACCGACGCCGAGCGCAGTCAACTTGCCGGAAACTCTCGAGTTTGTTTATCGACCTGTGCGCGTTCATTGTGAATTTCCTGTCGCGTTGAATGAATTTGCTTTTGAAAAATCAGTGTGCAAAGAACGAGATGAGTATTCCGACAGCGATTGCGGGGGCGTACGGCATTTTGCGGGCCCGCGGGTTTGACAATTGAAGTTCAGGGTGAGGGCGCAAGCCGCGAGAGCCCAGACCGAAGAGAAGATCGCCGCTGCCCGAGAAGAGTTCGCCGAGGAAGCCGCCAGCGGCCGCCCAGACAACCGCCATGATGCCCCCGGCAACCCCGGTGATGACCATGGCAAAGAGCAACTGAGAGGGTCCGATCCAGGCACCCATGGCGGCGCAGAGCTTGACGTCACCCATGCCCATGCCGCCCATATAACTGAGAACACCGAAAATCAGGGCGCCGAGCGCCAGGCCGGAAAGACTCTGGCCGAGGCCGTGCCAGCCATAAAACCAGGCTGAAAGCACCAATCCAAGCAGCATGAAGGGGAGGACCAGCCAGTTGGGGATGCGGCGGCTGCGCAGATCGGTGAATGTGGCGACGGCCAGAACAAAGACCGAGGGCCACCAGGCGATTGATTGCATGCGCAGACTCCTTTCTCTCCAACGAGGGTTCGGCCAGGGGTTCGGCCTTCACTAACCTGAATCCGGGTGAGCTTCCAGCCCATCCGGCTTCTGAATGCATGGGATGGTGCAATTAGCAGACCAAACTCTGCATTGCTTGCAAGGCTCAATAAAACAACAGCTTAGAGGCGAAGCAGGGGGGATGGTCGGGCGCGGATGTCCACGGCTGTTTACAGGCTGGCGATGGAGTGAAGCAGGACATATACACCCACAAAAGGTTCGACTGGAGTCCACCTTTGGGGGATGAGCCGATGTTCCGAGACGCCGATGAAACGGTCGAGATGGCTGGTTGAGAGGCGGCAAATTCGCCAAGTACACGAGTTGATCAAGGTCACGAGGGGAGGCGCGGCGGCAGGTATTTGAATCTAGAGTAACTTCGGTAACCTCTCACTGCAGCACTTTTAGCCTGTTCGGGGAGTTTTTTCGTGTTCTTTTGAGCTTGCAGCCTTGAAGGAAGGGTCGAAAGGCAGCAGGGTCGAGAGGAAGATCGGGCTGCCTGCAGCGACCTAAAATCCTGGGTGCTCCGCATCAGAGCGAAAACGAGTGAGGGATGTACGGGGAGCAAATCAGTATTCATTAGAGCGACTTGCAGCAGGTTCTGGAAGCGGAAGATGACTGAATCAGGCTTGAAGAGAGGGGGTCGGGGAGGAGATTTGGTACCAAGGGGGGGTAGCAAATAAGCCAACATTTTTAGGGTTGCCACTAAAGTGGTACTAAGGTAACATGTTAAAACACCCAGCTGGTCATACTAAAGTGACATTTACGTTACCGTCCCCGATGGTCGATAAGAGAAGTGTCTCCACAGCGTTGTCATTGCCGTCACGAGTTGAAAGACAAAAAGCCGCATGAGACCTTTCCGCCGGATTCAACGGCGAATTGGGACCAGAGAGAGCCAGCACATGATACGAATCGGACTGTACTCAGAAGACCGCACGCTGCAACCCGTACTTTCGTCCGCATTGGGGCGCGAGTTTGAGATGTTTCTGGAATCGGATGAAGCCGAGATGGAGCAGTTGGCCAATGGAGGCGATTGCGATGTCATCATCCTGGATCTGAACTCAAACTATGGAGACCAGCGGCAGCGAATTGAGTTTTCGCGTTCCTTGATAGGGGCATCGATTCCGACAGTGATCATGGCTGACGATTCTCTGCGCGCCAAGGCGATGGAGTTGGTGGCCGACGGTGCCTATGGATACTGTCGCAAGCCGCCGTCGATTCGGGATCTGAAGACGATGCTGTTGCGTGCCCACGAGCATTCGGCGATGAAACGCCAGCTCCACAGAGCAGAGCAGAAGCTCGACGGCGAGATTGGCTGCGACAAGATGATCGGGTCGAGTCCGCAGATGCGCCAGGTCTATCAGTTGGTCGAGAGCGTCACCAATCTGAATGCCTCGGTGCTGGTAACGGGCGAGAGCGGAACGGGTAAGGAATTGATTGCCCGGGCGATTCACAATCTGGGCAGCCGGGCGAGCAAACCATTTGTCGCTGTTTCCTGCGGTGCCATTCCTGAGACGCTGATTGAGTCGGAGTTGTTCGGGCATGAAAAGGGTGCATTCACGGGCTCAGTCGGAGCGCGTGAGGGATTTTTTGAGCAGGCTGGTGATGGCACCATTTTCCTCGATGAAATCGGCGAGCTCAGCTTGTATACCCAGGTGAAGCTCTTGCGCGTGTTGCAGCAGCGGGAGTTCAGCCGGCTGGGCAGTAACCGTCTTGTGCCGTTGCGGGCGCGGCTGATTTTTGCGACCCATCAGGATCTGGGTGAGATGGTGGCGCAGGGCAAATTCCGGCAGGATTTGTACTACCGCATTAACGTCATGCGCATCGATTCTCCTTCGCTGCAGGAGCATCCTGAGGATATTCCGCAGATTGCCAACCACTTCCTGCGTCACTACTCCAAGATGTACCAGAAGGCAACGCGGGAAATTGATCCGAGCGCGATGAACATGCTGCAGAGCTATGCGTGGCCGGGTAACGTGCGCGAGCTTGAGAACGTGATTCAGCGGTCGATCATCATGTCCAAGGGGACATCGGTACGTCTGGAAGACCTGCCGTTGAATGTTCGCGAAGAGAGCGTGGTCGACATCAGCGACTATCAGCCCTCCGGTTCGTTTGAACTGCGTTTGCGCGACTACAAAATCAAGCTGGCGACGACGGCGGTGCGGGACAATAACGGCAATAAAACGCTGGCCGCTCGCAGCCTCTGCATCTCGCGAGCGTACCTGCATCGGCTGATCCGACTCGGTGAGCCGGGGATGCTGTTTGACGTAGAGGGCCGGGTTACAGAAACGGCTTAACGTCAGCAATCGCCGTATACGACCAATCGACTTGACCAGGAGGCCCGCGGCAAAGCTGCCGGGCCTTTCTGTCAGGCTGTCACACTGCTTTTCTTCCTGCAAAACCACTCCACTTGACCTCAATTTGACCTCCACTCGACCATGGAACCTTGGCGCAAATCCACGGGCACGCCCGTGGGTGCTCGGGTCTGCCCGTTTGTGATTTGTTAGACTCCTCTTAGTTCCAACAGCATGATCGTTGGGCAAGAGGAATCGCCGGGAGAATGCATGCCAGTTGTCGAACTCGCGGGAGTGACCAAGGCCTATGAGAGCAAGGTTGCTGTCAACAACTTGAGCTTTTCAATTGATGCGGGCCAGATGTTTGGGCTGCTGGGGCCCAATGGTGCGGGCAAGACCAGCTCGATTCGCATGATGCTGGGCATCACGATGCCGGACTCGGGAACGGTGAGCCTGTTTGACAAGCCGTTTGAGCGCGGCAGCCTGGAGCGCGTGGGCTACCTGCCCGAAGAGCGCGGACTCTACAAGAAGATGAAGGTGCTCGATCAGCTTGTTTTCTTTGGGGAACTGCATGGGCTTCCGGCCGACGTGGCCCGCACGCGAGCCATTGCCTGGGCTGAACGGATGGAGATTGACGAGGCGTTACCCAAAAAGACGGAAGAGCTCTCGAAGGGCATGCAGCAGAAGATCCAGTTCATTTCATCGCTGCTGCACGACCCTGGCCTGATCATCATGGATGAGCCCTTTTCTGGTCTGGACCCCGTCAATGCCAAGCTGCTGGAGCAGACCTTGATTGAACTCAAGGATGAGGGCAAGGCTATTGTCTTTTCAACGCATCGCATGGACCAGGTGGAGAAGCTCTGCGACTCGATCTGCCTGATCGACAGGGGCCGCGCCGTACTTGCAGGCAAGGTGCGGGAAATCAAGGCCAGCTATGAGCGCAATCGCGTGATTATTGAATACGAAGGCAGCTCGGATTTTCTCAAGAGCGAAGAAATTGCAGAGGCGAAGAACTACTCCGGCCATGCCGAGATTCGATTGAGGGACCACGGCAACGCGCAGAAGCTCTTGCAGGAGGCCGCGGCTGTCGCCACAATTTATCGATTTGAACTGGTGGAACCGTCGCTTGAAGAGATTTTTATCAAGACAGTGGGAGGCAAGGCCGATGCGTAAGTTTTTGCTGGTTGCCAGACGCGAATATATGGAACAGATTCGCGGCCGGGCCTTTCTGCTCACGACGCTGTTGCTGCCCGCACTCTTTGGTGGCGTGATTTTTGTCGGCTATCTCTCGACGCTTAGCCTTGGGTCAAACAAGCATCTGGCGATTGCGTCGGATAATCCTGCGCTGGCAGAGCAGGTGCGTGCCCGGCTGACGCGGAAGAAGGATTCAAAGACAACGGTGGATGTCTTCGCTCCAGCGACCCAGGAGGATCGAGCCCGGTTGTTGAAGCAGGTGCAGGAGCGCTCAATCGACGGCGTGCTGTCGGTAGTGACTCCCGCGCAGGGGCTGCCTGAAGTAACCTACAGCTCGCCGTCTTCCGGAGACTTCCTCACCACGGCTCGCATGGAAGGTGCAGTGAACGATGCCCTGGTCAAAGAGCGGCTCATCCGCACCGGGGTGCAGACTACCGAGGCCGACGCCCTCGTCAAAGGCATCACGATCGCAACCTTTCAGGTGAAGAAAGATGGCAGCGTGGTGAAGAGCAACGCGACCGCCTCTTTCTACAAAGGGTATGTGATGGCTTTTCTGCTGTCGATGACGACCATCGTCTACGGCTTGAATGTGGCTCGCTCCATCATCCAGGAGAAGACTTCGCGCATCTTTGAGGTCATGCTTTCGATCGCCGAGCCGGGCGACCTGCTGGCCGGCAAGCTGATCGGTGTGGGTGCAGTTGGTCTTACGCAGATTCTTATCTGGGTATCTGCAGCTGGCTTGATGCTGGTGACGCCTTTGGCTGCTTCAACGCTCTCTGGCAGCCTGGCGGTGCACTTTTCCTGGGTTGAGGGGGTGCTGTTTCCGGTCTACTTTGTGCTCGGCTACTTTCTCTACAGCGCACTCTTTGCCGGCCTTGCGGCGACCTGTGAAACCGAGCAGGAGTTGCAGATGTTCACGCCTCTGGCGGCTGTACCTGTGTGGTTGAGCTTTGCAATGATTCTGCTGATCATCAACGACTCGAACTCGGCGTGGTCGATTGCAGCTTCGCTTTTTCCGCCATGCACCCCGATCGTGATGTTCCTCAGGATGGGCTCGCAGGTGCCGCCGACATGGCAGATTCTGCTGTCGATTGTGCTGATGCTGCTGAGTATCTGGGGCGTGCTTTGGCTTTCGTCGAGGCTCTACCGCATTGGCATTCTCATGTACGGCAAACGGGCGACGCTGCCGGAGATTTTGCGATGGCTGCGGTATAGCTAGGGTGAAGCGTGCGTGTGAAGTGTGAAGTGTCGAGTGTGAAGTGTCGAGTGTGAAAAGGCCTTGTCATCCTGAGCAGAGTGAAGGACGCGCTGCTGTCTTTCCTGCTTCCCACTCACACTTCCCTCTCCCACTAGAATTGAACCAATGACCACACCGCGCGCCAACTTCAGCCTCCTGCAGCATCTGACGCTGGCCCTGGCACCGCGTGTGGTGTGGCTGATCGTCACGGTGCTGGGCTGGACGTGGCGTTTTGAGGTGATTGCGGAGGAGGGCGTGACGCCAGCTTTCCAGGGCTTCACGCCGGGTCGCGAAATCTATTGCTTCTGGCACCAGTGCGTGCTGGCTTGCGCCTATTATTACCGGAGCACCCATGCGACCATTCTGATCAGCCAGAGCTTTGACGGGGAATTGATTACCCGCACATTGGAGCTTTTCGGTTATCGTGCGGTGCGCGGGTCGAGTTCGCGGGGAGGGCGGGAAGGTCTGCTGGCCCTGCGCCGCGTGCTCGATCAAGGGACTCCAGCCATCTTTACCGCAGACGGGCCGCGCGGGCCAATCTATCGCACGAAATTGGGACCGTTGAAGCTGGCTGAGTTGACCGGTGCTCCCATCGGCGCGTTTCATCTTGAGCCGGAGCGTGTCTGGATGCTTGGCTCGTGGGACCGCTTTCACGTGCCCAAGCCATTCACCCGCATCGCCGTCAGTTGGGGCCGCTGGACACAGGTGGCCGAAGGCGATGATCTTGAGATTTGCCGCGCTGCGCTTGACGATTCGCTGGAGCGGGCGAGGCAGCGGGCGTATGCGCATTTTGGCAAGGGGACGGCATGACGGCAGATTCGCCTGAAACACCCGGTCTGCGGGTGGCAGATTTTGATTTCGAGCTGCCCGAGGAACTCATCGCGCAGCAGCCCCCTGCAGAACGAGGCGCGAGCCGCATGTTGGTTGTGGAGCGGCACGGAACCGGGCTGAAGGACCAGAGCTTTGCCGACTTGCCCTCGCTGCTGCATCCCGGCGATCTGCTCGTGCTCAACGATAGCCGTGTGATTCCGGCGCGGCTCTTTGGTCGTCGCGCCAACGCGCGCGGCAAGCAGGAGCCGAGCGGCCAGATTGAGGTGCTGCTCACATCGCCTGACGCCAAGGGAAACTGGAGCGCGCTTGTGAAACCGGGCCGCAAAGTGCGCCTCGGCGACCGGTTGGCCTTTCCGGGTCCGAAGGGCGACATGGTGCTCGAGGCTGAAGTCGTTGGACATGGCGAATTTGGTGAGCGGCTGCTGCGCTTTGCGCCGGTCGAGGATTTTTATGCCTCCCTGGAAGCCATCGGCCACATGCCGCTGCCACCGTACATTCATCGCGACGACATCAACACAGACCGCGAGCGCTACCAGACCGTCTTTGCCGCGCAAAATGGTTCGGTGGCCGCGCCGACTGCCGGGCTGCACTTCACGCCTGAGGTGCTGGCTGCGATTGAGGCGCGCGGCGTTGAAATCGCCCGCGTTACCCTGCATGTTGGCCTCGGCACATTTGCCCCGCTGCGTGTCGAGCGGGTTGACGAGATTCACCTGCACCGGGAGCGCTATACGCTGCCCGCAGCCACCGCCGCCGCGCTGAATCGCGCCACGGCCGAGGGCCGCCGCATCGTCGCCGTCGGTACAACGGCCGTTCGAACGCTCGAGCATGTGGCGCGCGAAGCAGCGGGCAGGGAACTCCAAGGCCAAAGCGGCGAAACGGCCATTTTTATCGCGCCCGGTTACGAATTTCGCCTGGTCCGCGCCCTGCTGACCAACTTCCACCTTCCGCAATCGAGCCTGCTGATGCTGGTGAGCGCCTTTGCCGGCCGGGAAGACGGCCGCGAGCGAGTGCTGGCGGCGTATGCGCATGCTGTGCGCGAACGTTACCGATTCTTCAGCTATGGCGACTGTATGTTCCTTGCATAAGCGGCGGGCTGGTAGACTCGCAGACGATGACTGCCGAACTTGTTTCCCCAAAAAAAGAACCCGTCTTTCTGCTCGACACCATGTCGTTCATCTTCCGCGCCTACCATGCCATGCAGCGTTCGCGGCCCATGTCCACGCGCTCCGGCTTGCCCACGGCGGCCACGTTTGTCTTTGTAAACATGATTCAGAAGCTCCGCGCTGATTTTGCGCCGCACTACCTTGCCGCGGTCTTTGATGTCAGCGGTGCGGTTTTTCGCGATGCCAAAGCGCAGGAGATCGGCCCGCTGAGGCGCTGGTCAAGCAAAGAGCAAGCCTTCGTCGAGACCACCTACGCCGGCTACAAGGCCACACGCCCAGCGATGCCCGAGGACCTCGCCCGCCAGCTCCCCTATATTCGCCGCTCGCTCGAAGCTCTGCGCATCCCAATCCTGCAGGCTGAGGGCTTTGAAGCCGACGACGTGATCGGTACCCTCGCCCGCCAGGCCAGCGAAGAGGGGCACGAGGTCTTCATCATTTCAGGCGACAAAGACATGATGCAGCTTGTCTCCCGGCACGTCCGCGTGCTCAATCCGCAAAAGGATAATCTGATCCTTGACCCCGCCAAAGTTCAGGAAGTGATCGGTGTGCCGCCCGAACAGGTGATCGACGTGATGGCCTTGCGCGGCGACTCTGTTGATAATGTCCCTGGCGCGCCCGGCATTGGTGACAAGGGCTCGGTCGAGCTGATTCAGGAATTTGGCAGCGTGGAAGCAGTGCTCGACGTAGCCCGCGACAACCCTGATGCCATCAAGCGCAAGACCTATCGCGAGTCTCTGCAACAGAATCGCGAGACTGTGCTGCTCTCGAAGGAACTGGTCACCATTGACCAGCATGTGCCCCTCTCGCTTGATCTCGGCCAGATGCAGACGCAGGCGCCTGACCTGGAATCGGCTCGCGAACTCTTTACCGAGCTTGAATTTACGTCCATGCTCCGCGACCTGGCTCCCGGCTCGAAAACGGCGACCGCAGAGTTGATCGAAGAGCCCACGCCGGAGCAGATGGCTGCCTTTTTTGAGGCGGCGCGCGCCCATGGCTTTGCTTTTGCAATGGAAAAGGACGCGAAGGCTGGGGCTGCGTCCCCCAGTGAAGTGGAGGAAGAAGCGCCGCCGGCCCAGTCTTCGCTCAACCTGGGGTCGGTGGTTGAGGAAGTGTCCGCGCCGGAATCTGCAGCGCCGGAGTTGATCGGTGTTTCTGCGAATGCTCCAACTGCTCCAGAACTTGCACTGCGCCTGACGATGACCGCCGACCTGAGGGCGCTGCTCGAAGATGCAGCTGTCGCAAAGATTGTTCATGACTGGAAGACGACTCTGCATCGACTGGCGGCACTCGGAATCACGCTGCGCGGGCGAGTAGACGACACGATGCTGCTCTCTTACGCGCTCAATCCTACGCACACCACTCAGACACTGGCTGACGTGGTGGCGCGCAGCGGCCTGGCAGCGGCTGCTTCGCTGCCGGGGGCAGCCCATGCTGTCCAGGCGTTGCTACCGCTGTTGAAAGAGCAGGCAAACGAGCATCAAGTCAGCAGCGTGTATGCAGAGATTGATTTGCCTCTGGTCCCCGTTCTTTTTGGCATGGAACGGGTCGGCGTGCGGGTTAACCTCGGGGCTCTCGGAGAACTGTCACAGCGCTTTGGGGCGGAGATGCAGCGGGTCAGCGAAGTAATCTTCAGCGAGGCCGGACGGCGCTTCAACATCAATTCGCCCAAGCAGCTTGGCGAAGTGTTGTTCACGCACATGGGCCTGCCGAAGCCCGTGGTTCGAGGCAAGGGCAAGGCCATTTCGACGGCGCAGGATGTGCTCGAAGGCCTGGCAGAGGAGCACACGATTGCTCAGCACGTGATCGAGTTCCGCCACCTGAGCAAGCTCAAGTCAAACTACGTGGACGCGCTGCCGCTGCTGGTCGATGCTGATTCGCGTGTCCACACAACCTTTAATGCAGCGGCGACGGCGACGGGGCGGCTGTCATCGGTCAATCCGAATTTGCAGAATATTCCCATCCGCTCAGAACTCGGCCGGGAGATTCGCGCAGCCTTTGTGGCAGCGCCGGGCTTCCGGCTGCTTTCGGCGGATTACTCGCAGATCGAGCTGCGGCTCATGGCTCACTTCAGCCAGGACCCGCTGCTGGTCGATGCCTACCTGCATGACCGCGACATTCACACGCTTACGGCGAGCGAAGTCTTTGGAGTGCCCGAAGCCGAGATGGACAAGCAGACTCGCGCCCGCGCCAAGGCGGTCAACTTTGGCATCGTCTACGGCATCTCGGCCTTTGGACTTGCTGCGCAACTGGGGATTGCCCAGGGCGAGGCCAAGCAGTATATTGAGCGCTATTTTGCCCGCTACCAGGGCGTGCGTACGTTCATCGACAAGACGCTTGAGACGGTACGGGTCGAGGGCAGTGTGCGAACGTTTTTTGGTCGCATGCGGCCCATCCCGGACATCGAAAGTCGCAACGCCAACCAGCGCGGTTTTGCCGAGCGCACGGCCATCAATACTCCGCTGCAGGGCACGGCGGCCGATTTGATCAAGCTGGCGATGATTGCGATCGACCGCAAACTGGCAGAACAAAAGCTGCGCAGCCGCATGGTACTGCAGGTGCATGACGAATTGCTCTTCGAGGTACCGGAGGACGAGACCGACGCCATCACCAATTTGGTGAAGCAGGAGATGGAGAATGTGGTAAAGCTGACCGTGCCGATTGTGGCGGAGTTATCGTTTGGGGAGAATTGGCGGGATATGAAGTGAGGGTTCAAGAACTCGTCGTTTCCAAGATGCGTCGACTATCTTACTTAGTGGTTAGCCTGACGCTGGGTGTTTTCATCTGCTGTGCTGCATTGACTATTTTTGATAAGCACAATGGACAGGCGCTACTTATGAGCGAGGTTTTTATTTTTGGGATGTATACCTTGGTTTGCAGCTTCCCAGGATGGGTAATTGCGGTTCCGATCATTCTCTCAATATCCAATCTCAAGACGTGGCGCCTCTATGTTGTTCTGGCCCTTGACAAGGGCGGAGTCCAGCCGAGATCGTAGTTGGCGTTGAGGCGTGCGTTGGCGCGAAGACGAGCTTGCTCGAATCCCCTTCGCTCCTGCACTGCGTGCGCCAGTTGCGCGGCAAGAAGAGCGCTGATGGAAGAGTTTTCTTCCGCAGCAAGAATTCGCGCTTCTCGCAGCAGCTCCGCGTCGATTTTCAGTGTGACATTGGCTTTCATTGCAGCACCTGGTTGAGAGTAGCACCGATTTACGTGCTTGATTCGGGCAGCTAAACTCCCAGCTCGGCGCGGATGGCGTTGGCGATAGCTTCGGCGTGGTGCCGCATGCGGTCTTCGCTTTCGGCCTCGATCATGACGCGGGCGAGGGCTTCTGTGCCGGAGTAGCGGATGACGATGCGACCCGAGTCGGCGAGTTCTGCTTCGGCGGCGCGGATGGCTGCTGCAACGGCGGGGATCGACTCGAGTGGCGTCTTTTCGCGGACCTTTACGTTGACGATGACCTGAGGAAAGACCTTGAGGTCGGCGGTGAGCTCTTCGATGGTTTTGCCGGTTCGGGCGATCAGGTCGAGCACGACGAGGGCCGTCAGCAGGCCGTCGCCGGTCGTGGCCAGATGCGGAAAAAGGATATGCCCGGACTGTTCGCCGCCGAGGGCTGCCTGCTTTTGCTGCATCAGTTCGAGCACGTAGCGGTCGCCAACAGCTGCGCGGAGCATGGTAATGCCAGAGCGCTTGAGCGCCGCTTCAAGGCCCATGTTGGACATGGTCGTGGCCACGACGATGTTGCCTGTGAGCAGGCCGCGCGCCTGCAAATCGCGCGCTGCCACCAGCAGGATTGCGTCGCCGTTGATGACGTTGTTTGAGGAGCCAGAGAGCAGGCAGCGGTCGGCGTCGCCGTCAAAAGTGATGCCAAGCTGCGCTCTGCGAGCGAATGCCTCGGCAGCCACCGTCTTCGGATGCAGAGCCCCGCAATGGTCGTTGATGTTGCGGCCGTCAGGGGTGATGTTGAGCAGGGTGATCTCTCCGCCAAGTCCCGTGAAGAGCAGCGGAGCGACCGGTGCGGCGGCGCCGTGAGCGCAGTCCACGATGATTTTGGCGGTGCCGAGATTGAGGCCGGGGACGGCGTGGAGGAGAAAGTCCACATACTCCTGCGCATACTGTGGCTGGTCCTCGACCACTGGAACGGAAGCCTCATGGGGCGGAGTGGCCGAAATGGCGTGCTTGAAGATGATCTCTTCAATGGCAAGTTCGGTCTGGTCGGGCAGCTTCTTGCCGTCAGGGCCAAAGAGCTTGATGCCGTTGTCTTGCCAGGGGTTATGGCTGGCCGAAATGACGACCCCCGCATGAAAGCCGTGGGTATGCGCGAGGTAGGCAACGGCTGGAGTGGGCACAATGCCAGCGCTCTCGACCTCTGCCCCGCCGGCACGTAACCCTGCCGCCAGCAGATTGGTGATCCACGGGCTTGATTGGCGCGTGTCGCGACCCAGGATGACCCTGGGAATGATCGCTGCGGGGCGCAACTGGTGCGCTATGGCCAGGCCGACTGCGTAAACCGTCGTGGGATCAAGGGGAGCTGTGCCTGCAATGCCGCGAATGCCATCCGTGCCAAATAGCTGTCTCATGAGGGGAGTATCTTGTCCTTTTTCCTGGGCTGAATCTGAGTAACGGAACCTGTGAAACTGCCATCGCTGAGGCGCGTATTCACGACTTGCCCGGCACCGAGTTGAGTCACAGAGCGCACGATTGTGCCAGACTCGTCCAGAACCAGGGCATAGCCACGGTGGAGGACGGCGAGCGGTGAGAGCGAATGCAACTGGTGCCTCAACGCGTCCCATGCAGAGCGGCGTTGAGTCAGGTTGACCTGGGCTGCACGAACGAGTCGCATTTCCATGGTGCGGATTTCGAATCGCGCTGACGCGAGTTGGCGGTCGAGTGCGTGTTCCAGGCGGGTCTGAAAGCTGGTGAGGTTTTCGCGGGTGGTGCTCAACTGCTGGCGTGGGTCGTGGCGCAGGACTGCGGCTGCCAGCGCTGCGACGGTGCGTTGATGCTGGTCCAGCCTGTCGTTCAAGGCTGATTCCAGGCGAAAGCCGAGTTCGTCCAGTTGCTGCTGATGCCGGTGCAGCTTCGTCGTAACGCGCTGCTGGGCCGCGGCGATGGGTGCGCGACCAAGGCGCTGCCGGGCTTGAAGAACCTGAAAGCGGGCAGCGCGGACCAGGCGGTTCGAGAGCGCAGCAACGAGGTCGGCAACCTTATGCTGGGCCTCAGTGATGAGCTCGGCCGCTGCTGACGGGGTGGGGGCGCGCAAGTCCGCGACAAAATCGGCAATCGTAAAGTCCGTCTCATGGCCAATGGCCGAAACCACCGGGAGGCGCGAGGCCGCAATCGCGCGCGCAACCCGTTCCGAATTGAAAGCGGCCAGGTCTTCGAGCGATCCGCCGCCCCGCGCCAGAACGATTAAATCTGCCAGGCCCGATTCGCTTGCCAGCCCGTTCGTCAGCCCGTTTGCCAGCCCATTTGCCAACCCGATAGCCGCTTCAATTTCTCCAGGCGCATTGTCTCCCTGGACGGCTACCGGCAAAACCAGCACGTTCAGGCCAGCATGACGGCGATTGACAATGTTGAGAAAGTCGCGAATGACGGCACCGGTCGGCGAAGTAATGATCGCCACGCTGCGAGGAAAGGCGGGCAGCGGGCGCTTGCGTTCCGGTTCGAAGAGCCCCTCGGCCTTAAGCCGGTCCCGCAACTGCTCAAAGGCAAGTTGCAGGCTGCCGGTGCCCACTGGTTCCAGAGTCTCGGCCACCAGCTGCAACTGGCCACGCTGCTCGTAGATGGTAACTTTGCCGCGCACCCGAACATGTAAGCCGTCTTCAGGGCGAAAGCGCAGCAGCAGCGCCTGTCGGCGGAATAGAACCACGGGGAGTTGAGCTTCTGCGTCTTTCAACGTGAAATATAAATGTCCCGAGGACGCGGGCCGAAAGTTGGAAATCTCCCCCTCAACCCAGACATCGCCCAGCTCCTGCTCCACCAGCTCGCGCGCTTCAGAAACCAGCTGGTGCACAAGCCAGGTGCGACGTTCACTGCCGCGACTGCGACGTTGAATCGTCTTGGCAGCCGTGTCGCCAGACGCGCCCGGGGAGGTATCTGCCTCAAAAAACAAGGCCAACTGCGGCAGTGTGGCCTGGGGCGTTGATGGAGTTTTCCTGCTCACCTTTTAGAAGTGTAACTGGCGAAGGGGTGTCGTTCATGCGGCCTGGTCAGCACAGATCAGGCATTGTGCTTGATGACCAGCTCTCGAAGCTCGAAGACCCAGCCTGCAAGCGCAGTTGCATCGTCGGTGGACGAGGGCAGCTCGGCCAGCAGCAACTCGGCCTGCCGCGCCAGACTAGTGCCGCGGTGCAGCCCAAAGGTGCCGAGGGAGCCGGCCAGCTTGTGGGCTGCGGCATGAGCGGCTGCGCGCGTTTCGTCGGTCAAAGCACCGCAGGTCAAGGCCTGCGATGCCTCTTCAACGAGCCTGAGTCGCTGCATGATTTCCGGCAGAAATCTGGCCCACATGCGCGCCAGTGCATCTGCCATCGAGTTGGGGGAAGTTGCCATCGTCGTCGGTGCGTAGCCCCTAGTCCCAACCCAGAATCTTCTCCATTTGCGTGGAGAGCGTCATGGGATCAAAGGGCTTCAGGAGGACTGCTTCTACGCCCAGGTCAGCAAAACGGCGTTGGTCCGCCCCTTGAACCTTCGCTGTCAGCAGGATGACGGGAATCCTGGCCGTGGCCGGATTCTTACGCAATTCGCGAAAGGTGGTTGGCCCATCCATACCGGGCATCATCACGTCCAGCAGGATCGCATCTGGCTGATGTTCAGCGGCACGCAGCAGACCCTGCGCTCCGGAACTTGCCACGATCACGTCCCATCCAGCCACGGTTTCGAGGCTCAGTGCAGCTACCATGCGAATGTCGTCTTCATCGTCAATGATCAGGATTCGACGAGACAAGTAAAACTCCTATGCGCGGCCATCAAAAGATGACCGTGATTCCTTCTTTAATCACGCGCCAAACCGGGTTTGAGGACTACCGGCCGCAGGTACCAGACAGAAGGTTTCTTCCATCTGACGCGAACGACGCAACATCGTCAAGACCAACGCCTCTAATTGCTGAGGCTGGACCTTGGCCTTGGTCAAGAAATGGGTTGGCCCCAACTGCAACTGGGCTCTCTCTGAGGCGGCAATCTCGCGTGCTGAATAGACGACCAGCGGAAGATTGGCCAGATCTTCATGCTGACGAAGCCAATCGACTACGTTGAAGCCGTCGCCGTCTGGTAGCGAAAGGTCGAGGACAATCAATTGTGGCCGAAAGCTGAAACAAGCATCGAGTGCGGCCTGGCGGGTATGCGCCAGCTTCACGTCAATGCCGTCCTTGGCGAACACCGCTCCGATCACGCGCGCCAGGTCCACATCGTCCTCAACGACCAGGATTCGCGCCTTTTCGCCGGGGCTGGAAAGCACGCGCGCCAACTCGCTGAGGAGCGTTTCTTCGTTGGGCGATTGGGTCACAAATCCATCCGCCCCGGTGGGTAAAGGAATGGCAGGATTGGGGTGGTCGACGCTGAGCAGAACAATGGGCACGCCCGCCGCTGCTGGCTCCAGACGCAGCCGGGGAAGAATCTCCCATCCATTGAGCCCGTCAAGAGAAATATCGACCAGGATGGCTTCGATGGGAGCATCATCGGGGCTTGCTCCTGAGATTTGGTGGCTCTTCGATGCAGCGTCGCCGCTGCCGAGGCTCGTGGAAGTGGTGCGGCCAAGGTCGGCGCGGACGGATAAAGCGGTCAGCGTTTCCTCCACTGAACCTGTTTCAACCACGTGATAGCCCTGACGACGCAACTGATTTGCAACCATCAGGCGGGTCGTTTCGTTGGCATCGGCCAGCAGAATGCGCCCGCGGTCCAGCTCGACCAGCGGAGTTGCGGGAGGGTTGGCCGCAAGGCTTGGATGCAGCGGAAGCGTGACACGGAAGGTTGAACCGCACACCGGATTCCGCTCTGCCCAGATATGCCCGCCATGCTGATGCACAATCGTCCTGCAGATGGCCAAACCAAGTCCGCTGCCGCCCTTTTGGCGACTGTCAGATGCATCTACCTGTTGGAAACGGTCAAAAATAGTGTCCAGCTTGTCGGCTGGAATGCCGCGACCCTGATCGATGACTGAGAGCACCACGCCATTGGAACCCTCGCGCAGCGTGACCGCTACGGTGGAGCCCTCTGGAGAAAACTTGACTGCATTGGAGAGCAGGTTGGTGATGATCTGGAGCAGGCGATCAGGGTCTGCCGACAGGTGAATCAAATTTGCGTCATGGATCAGGTTGACGCCTGCAGCGTCAGCCACGGGCTGCATGCCGTCGATTGCCTGGCGGACAATTTCACCTAGAGCGATGGGGCGGAAGGTCAGGGGTTCCCGGCCGCTTTGAATGCGTTCCAGATCGAGAATGTCATTGATCAGCCGCACCAGCCGGTCAGAGTTTGAGAGTGCAATCCGCAGCAGGTTGGCTGCTTTGTCGCTGACCTGCCCAAGCATGCCCGACGAGAGCAGACCCAGGGCTCCGCGGATCGATGTAAGCGGCGTGCGCAACTCATGGCTCACCGTCGAAACAAACTCATCCTTCATGCGGTCCAGCGCAAAACGCTGGCTGATATCGCGGAAGCTGAGCACACTGCCCGAGATGCGTCCCTGTTCAAGAATCGGGGTCAGTGAAAACTCGGCGGGGAAGGAGCGCCCATCATGGCGATACGCGGTCGTCTCTGCACCGACCGAGGTATTGTTGGCCAAGGCTCGCCGCAGCACGCAATCTTCACCACAGGATTCGCCGCCAGGTGCCCGTCCATGGAGAAGGTCGTGCACCGACATGCCAACCAGCGTCTCCGCAGAGGCACCCAGCAGGCGACCCGCGGCTGGGTTGACCAGGCTGGCTAGACCATTGCGGTCAACGCCGCAGATCCCGTCTTCAATCGTGTCGAGAAGAATTTCCTGGGTGCGATGCAGTTCTTCCACGCGATCCTGTTCGCGAGAACGTGCCAGCATCTGCCCCAGAGAGGAGGAAACGGTCTCGAGGGTGGCCATCGTTTCGCGTTCTTCGCGGTGGCGCTGGTGGCAATAGAACTCCAGCACTGCGATGAGCCGATTGCCGACGCCGACCGGCAATGCCCAGCCAGTGACGAGCTCATGGCTTAAGGCCGCCTCCAGCCGCGGTGAAAAGGGACCCGTGGCCTGAGCCGCTGACAGATCTTCAAGCCATACTGCGCGCCCTTGTTCCCACACCCGCCCAGGCAGGTCAGGGCCGCGGCTGAGGCATTGCCCCATGCTCTCTTGAATCAGGTCTTCGCTGCGTTTGCCCGGTGTGCCCCAGGCCGAGTAAAACTCCAGGCGTTGATCGCTTTCGTCCGCTGCATCGTTGAGCTTCCAGAGCATCGCCGCATCCCAGCCCTGCGAGAGGCAAACCGCCTCAAGAATGCGCATCGCTGCGACCTCTGGAGAAGTGCTCTGCCCGATGATCTGACTCACAACAAGCTGCAGGGCCAGTCGGCGTTCGCGCTGCTTCTGCGGCGTAATATCGCGCAAAAGGCATCGGACAGCCAACGGATTGCCAATCTTTTCCCGCCGGCTCAGGCTCAGTTCGAGATCCAGCACTCGTCCGTCGTTGGTGTGCGTACGAACCGGGGATCGTTCGACTGCCTCGCCTTCGAGAGCCAGATGAAAAAGTCTACCGACTTCCGAGCGGCAGTCTGCACTGAAGACCATTTCGAAAGAGCCGATCTTGCTGAAATCGTTCTCGGCCAGGCCAAAACAGGACTTCCACACCGGGTTCACATAGACAAACTGACCCGCAGGATTCAGCGTCGCAATCATCTCGTTCGCATTTTCAAACAGGTCTCGAAAGCGTTCGCGGGACTCACGCAGTGCCCGTTCCTGGCGATGACTCAGCGACTGGTCCAGCGCCACTGCCTGCACGCCGACTGCCTTGCCTTGATTATCCCGAACCGCTGAAAGATAGAGTGTGGCGGGAAATACACCCCCATCGGCACGGCGAAGCTGTAGATCGATGCCGCGCAACTGGCTGGGCGGAAACTGGAATACATAATGGATGCAATCGCGCAGCGGATCAACCGAACCAGTCGGTTCCGAAGGTCCATTGAGATTCAGCTTCCTGAGCCATTGGCTAATGCGCTGCAGTTCCCCGGGTGCGAAGACATCAGTCATCAAAGCCTTGCCGACAACCTCACTGGCCCGCAATCCCAGAACCCGCTCCGCCGAGGGATTCAGATAGATGAAACGGCCTTCCATCGAGGTGGCCAGAATCATCGGCCCGGTCGCATCCAGCAACGACTCTGCCTGCCCAGGGTGGCTGCTCTTGTCGCGCGCCCGATTCTGCGGATTCTCGCGGAGCAGGAAGAGCAGCAGGAGCGGGGAAGCCGATCCAAAAACGAAAGCGGCAATCAAATTATTGACAGACGCACCCCAGATCATGTGAGCCACAACGCCGATGCCGATGCCGAGAATGGCGCATCCGGTGAGGATCAGCACTTTTTTTGAGATCTGGTTCTTCAAAAGGCTCCGCTCATATATTCACGGCCAACAGTGCTCACGTACTCTCGATAGAACGCAGCAGGGGGCAGATTTTGTCTACAACTTTAGTGTTACCCTAGCTGACCTTGGTGCTGGAAGCAAGCAATTTATTTATTTGCATCAACGAAATTGATTCCCGGTCTTTTGCGGAAAATATTTCCTTCTCTCGGCCCAGATTCAAATCGGGCAGGCTTTGCTCTGAATTTCATGGCCATTTTGCCGATATAAGCTGAAATCACCGCTATACTGCGGGTCATGCGCACTTCTTTGAGTAAGATTGCTGTCGTTTTAACCTTGGCTATGCAACTCCTGGCCCCGGTGACTGGTTACGGATGGGGAAACGAAGGTCACCGCATGATTAACCGGCTCGCTGCCAGTAACCTGTCAGCCGACGTGCCATTGTTCCTGCGCTCTCCCGACGCACTCGATCAAATCGAGTACCTCGGACCGGAGCCAGACAGGTGGCGTTCGCATGCGGAAGCAGAATTGAGTGCGGCCCAGGCTCCCGAGCATTTTCTTGACCTGGAGCTCGCAGAGGCATTTCAGCCGCTGCCTCATCGCCGCCTGGATTTTGAGGCTGAAGTCTTTTCCCAAGGTCAGCGCCCGGAGAAAATAGGACTCCAACCGTGGGAGACGGTTGAAGTGTGGCAACGACTCAAGGCTGCGTTGCGTGAATACCGCCGTCTCTCGGCTTCGAAACGAGTCAATGAGAAGGACCTCGTCGCGGTAGAGCAGGCAGCGATTTTCTATGCCGGCTGGCTGGGTCACTATGTCGGCGACGGCTCGCAGCCCTTGCACACCACGAAGAACTACGACGGTTGGGTGCAAAAGGACAATCCCAACGAGTTCAGCACGGGTCGTGGCATTCATTTGCGCTTCGAAGGTCCCTTTGTCGCCGCAAATCTTGCCCCTGCCGAGGTTGCCAGGAAAATGAGCACCCCGACCGTGCTCCAGGGGGACATCTTCGAGAGCTATCTCGCTTACCTGCGCCACTCTTTCACGTTGGTGAATACGGTCTACGCCTTTGACAAGGCCGGAGCGTTTGAGAAGGCTGGGACGCCGGAATCGCGCTCCTTCGCAATCGAGCGTCTCGCCGCTGGGGCCAGCATGCTGCGCGACATGATCGACACCGCATGGGTTGAGAGCGCCAAGCCGGCGCAGGACCGTAACTAGAGCATTTTCAGGAATACTGTGCAGTGTCTGGCTTTGGCGACGATGGATTTTTCTTGATGAAAAATCCAGTCAGCGGTGCGGCCCCCTGTATACCATTCCTGAAAATGCCTTAGAGTGTCGAATGAGGGAATTTGAGGCACGCCCTGCAGGCCAGGTTTATTCGGAAACCGGGCTGACGAATCGGGAGAATCGGTGCATCAGAGGCGTGAGCAGGACAGTCAGCAAAAGCAGGCCGGGTCCGGCCGTAATCAGCCACGCCAGAAGCGCATGCTCATATAGTCCGCCCATCTGCTGCAGCATGGGCAAAGGCGCTGTCGTCATTCGCGAGAGCAGATCAGCCCTTGTCAAAGCCACTGTCTGGCCGGGAAACAGCCACTGGCCCAACCGGAAGAAGGGAAGCAGCAGCAAAACCTGCAGAGGCATCGCTACCCAGTTGGCCGCCTGGATTGCGGGCATGTTCAGCCGCAAAATGAGAGCCAGCAGCGCACAAATGGCTGTGGTCACACCCAGCAATGGAATACAGCCGATGGCAAACCCAAGTGCCAGCGTAAAAGCCAGCTGACGGGGGTCAATCCCCGTCTTGAGCCACCCCATCACCCTCTCCTGCGCCAACTGTAGCCTGGCAGAGAAGGATGTTTTTAGCCGGGACTGCCCGAGTTGGATGGTGTTGCCCATACTCCTTTAGAGTATCGGCAGGCGAAATAGGTTGCGCGACCCCATGGCAAGAAGTTTATGAATGTTTGTTAAACAGGACCAATTCCGTTAGCAGCGTCTCAGAATGGGATACGAACCCTTCATCCTCATGCCTGCTCTCTCAGGCCGAATCTCGACAACAAACCCCGCTTCTTCAATGTGCCAATCACCTGCTCGATTTTGAAATCGAGTGTGTCCGTGCCGTCCACCACCAGATCGGCCAGGTCGATCAGAGGGCGCACGAAGGCAATGCTGCATGGGCGCACCGTGGCGTTGTACTGACGGCGCACCGACTCGGGGTCGCGGCCACGCTCCTCGATATCGCGCTTGAGACGGCGGCCAAAGCACACATCATCGGGAGTATCGACATAGACTCCGAGTTGGAAATGTGGCCGCAGCTCAGGAAAATACAGAGCAAAGAGTCCCTCGACGACAACCACCGCCCCCGGCTCAATGGTCTCCGTCTGATTCCCAAGCCGCGCATAAGAGGCAAAGTCATAGAGCGGCCTCTCAATCGCGTGCCCCTGCGCCAAGGCGGCAATGTGGGCGGCCAGGAGCCGCGACTCGATCATCGCCGGGTCATCGAAGTTCTTGAGCGCGCGCTCTTTGAGCGGCAGGTTGCTCAGGTCGCGGTAGTAGCTGTCCATCGAAAAGTGCAGCCCGCCCAGCGTCCGCGCCAGCTCTGCGGCCAGCGTAGTCTTGCCCGAACCAGAGGCCCCGGCAACGGCCAGCATCAAGGGCGGAAAAGGAAGCCGCTGGCTCATCGTGCCTGCTCAGCCTCAGCCTCAGCCTGAGCCTCAGCCTGGTTAGCGGCAATTGCCGGGAGCAACCGCGTGAACAGACTTGCCAACTGGTGCTGCACCCGGCTTCCCGCCAAGAAGACCTCTTCATGGCTCAGGTGTGTCGCGCTGATGCCCGCCGCCAGGTTGGTCACGCAACTGATGCCCAGCACCCGCAGGCCCATGTGCCGCGCGACAATGGTCTCTGGGACGGTCGACATGCCCACCAGGTCCGCGCCAAGATTCCGAAAGGCCCGAATCTCCGCAGGAGTTTCAAAGCTCGGCCCGGAAGTTGCCAGGTACACGCCCTCATGCAGCGCCTCCCCCCCCTCACGGGCCGCCGCCTGCGCCAGTGCGCGCAATTCCACCGAGTAAGCTTCAGTCATATCAAAGAAGCGCAGACCGGTCTTCTTCCCATCGCCAAACCGGGCCTCATTCGGCCCAATCAGCGGATTGAACCCCAGCAGATTGATGTGGTCCGAGAGCAGCACCAGTTGGCCCACCTGATAATTGGAGTTGATGCCCCCGGATGCATTGGTCAGAATCACTGTCTCCAGCCCCAGCCGCCCCAGCACCCGCATGGGAAAGGTCACCTGCGCAGGCGTATAGCCTTCGTAAAAATGCACCCGCCCCTGCATCACGATGACCGGCACTCCGCCCAGCAGCCCTGCGACGATGCGACCCGAGTGCCCCTCGACCGTCGATTGAGGAAAGTGGGGAATTGCCCCGTACGGCACCCATTCCGGCGACTCGACGGCCTCAGCCACCGCGCCCAGGCCCGACCCGAGCACGATGCCGATCCGCGGGGCCAGTCCGCTCAGTTGGCCGCGAAGAAACTCCGCCGCCTCATTCACTTGTTTGAAGTACGTCATCTTCCCGCCATTCTACAAGCCGAGGCGAGATTGGCATGTCGAATTGATTGCCGCCCCATCCAAGACCGGCACGTTTGAAGTACCTTGTTCAAAGAAGTGTTCCTGCCTTCAACATTCCCCCAGAGCGAGGTGCCATTCCGATGTGCCGCAATATCAAAATGCTCTTTAACTTTGACCCGCCCGTGACCGACGAAGAGATTCACGCCGCCTCCCTCCAGTTTGTGCGCAAGGTCAGCGGCTTCAACAAGCCGTCGAAGGCCAACGAAACCGCCTTCCTGACCGCCATCGAAGAGATTGCCGCTATCTCTGCCCGGCTGCTTGCATCGCTTGAAACCAACGCCCCGCCCCGCAGCCGCGAAGAAGAAGCCGCCAAAGCCCGCACCCGCAATCTGGAGCGCTTCGGCGGCAGCGCTCTGCCCGACCCCGCAAACGGACCGGCGAGCGCATGAAGGAAATCGTCGCCATCCTCTTTGGCCTGGGCCTCGGCGGCAACGCCCTGCTCTTCGTTCCCCAGATCATCGCCGTCTGGCGCAAGAAGTCAGACGAAGGCATCTCACTGATCACCTTTGGGGGCTTCAGCTTTCTGCAGGTCATCGGCATCGTCCACGGCTGCCTGCAAGGGGATTGGTCGCTGATTCTGGGCATGTCCGCCAGCCTGCTCACCTGCGGCTCCGTCACAGCGCTGACCATCTACTACCGGATTCGCCGGTTGCAGGCACAAAAAGCCTGAATCAATTACCCCAGAAACATCCCCGCAATCGAGGCGGAAATCAGATTCGCCATCGTCCCGGCCAGCATCGCGCGAATCCCCAGCTTGGCCAAATCATTTCGCCGCTCCGGAACCAGCGCGCCAATGCCGCCGATCTGCATGCCGACTGAGCCCAGATTCGCAAATCCGCACAGCGCAAACGTGGCAATCGTAAACGACCGCGGAGCCAGCGTTGCTTTCTGCGCGCCCAGCGCAATGTAGGCGATCACTTCGTTGAGCGCCATGCGCGTGCCGAGCAGGTTGCCAATCGCCCCCGCATCATGCCACGGCACCCCGATCAACCAGGCCACCGGCGCAAAGACAAATCCCAGAATCTGCCCCAGGCTCCCGGGAAACCACAAATGCCCCAGATGAAACCAATTCAGCAAGCTGTCGAGCAGCGCCACCAGCGCCAGAAAGCTTACCAGCATGATGCCCACGTTAAAGGCCAGCTTACCCCCGTCCAGCGTTCCTCGGGCAATCGCGCCTATCAGGTTCTCCTCCGCGTGCATTTCGTCCCTGGGCATGACCACCTTGCCCTCGGTCAGCGGAACCTCCGTCTCTGGCACCAGCATCTTGGCCATCAAAATCGTTCCCGGCGAAGTCATAATCACCGCCGCCAGCAGATGCTTTGCCTCAACTCCCTGAGAAATGTACATCGCCATGATGCCGCCTGAGACATGCGCCATGCCGCTGGTCATGATGGTCATCAGCTCGCTGCGCGTCGCCTTGGCCAGAAACGGCCGAATCGTCAGCGGAGCCTCCGTTTGTCCCATGAAGATGGATGCGGCCACGTTCATGCTCTCCGCGCCCGAGATGCGCATCGTCTTGAGCATCACCCAGGCCAGTGCGCGAATGATGATCTGCATCACGCCAATGTGATACAGCACCGCAAAAAATGCAGAGATGAAGATGATCGTCGGCAGCACTTGAAAAGCAAAGATCGACCCCGAATTCGGGTGCCCATTGGCCGTCAGCATCTCGCCAAACGCCCCCGCGCCCGGCAACCCAAGCTGGCCAAAGAGCACCACCGTTCCCGAGTAGGTAGCCGCCAGCATCTTCTGGATCACTCCGCCGGCCCACTCCATCGCGTTCTGCCCGTAATCCGAGCGCAGCACGACAAAGGCAAACAGCAACTGCAGCCCCAGCCCCCAGGCCACAGTCCGCCCGCGAATCGCCTTCCGATTCGTCGACCCCAGCCAGGCCGCCAGCAACACGGCCAAAATTCCCAGAATGCCAGTAAATCTCTCCAAAAGGCGCGCTCCTCAAACCATCGTTTCCTACGGATTGTTCTCTACCTTATAGCATCGCAGCTTCCCGCTTGCAGTTTTGCAATTCGAAGGGACTTAGAGCATTTTCAGGAATACTGTGAAGTGTCTAGCTTTCGCGAGGATGGATTTTTCTTGATGAAAAATCCAGTCAGCGGTGCGGCCTCTCTTTATACCATTCCCGAAAATGCTTTAGCCTGTCGAATCTGGCCCGACCTGCTACTCCGCCACCGGCACTTCACCCCGAATATGAAAGTGCACCAGAATCGACGCGTGCCCATCCGGACAGCCCAGCAGCACTGTCCTTCCTTTTCCCTGGAACGAGAAAGCAACATGGGCAATGCCGCCGGGATCGACCTTCATCACGATGGGGCCCGATATCTCCCGAATTCTTTCCGCATCCGCAAGTTCGGCCTCGGCGGAGATCACTTGCTCATGCAGCGCAGGGTCAAGCCCGATCGGCACCTGCAGGTCGTCGGCTGAATTCTTCCGGTTGCAGTCGACGTTCAGGCCGATGATCTTGTTGTCCCGCACACTCTCGACGACGTTGATCACCGGATTGCTGTGATAGACCCGGGAGAAAAACGTGTAGGCGTCCGCCGCGCGATCCCTGGGCCGAACGATGTCGATGTGGTCGGCGTCGATTTTCTTGGGCGACGTATCCGTATCGCAGCCATACGTGGCGCTGTAGTAGCTCACCACGCGGGTGTGGGCCCGCAGCAGTCGGCCCACGGTTTCCGCGGCCGCCGTGTCGCGCCCCTCGTAGGCACAGTAGCGGTGAATCCGGCTCACCGCCGCGCTGCCTCGCCATTTGTCTTCGAGGTCGATCAGAAAGCTGTTGTCATTGCTGTCCTGCAGGTCGGTCAGCAGGGGGTCCTTGTCGTAGATTCGGGCGAGCGAGGCCACAAACGAGCCCTGGTGCGGCGTCGCGTAGGAAACGACGAACCTGACCCGCGCCGCGTCCGCAGGGTGGTTGATCAGCATCTCCTCGGTCAGCAGCCCCCCCAGACTGTGCGCGATGAAGACAACCTCCCGGTGGTCCCAGACCTTCTGCTTTTTGAGCCCCTGCCATAGAATCTGTGCCAACTGCTGGCTCGAATACTGGCCATTGCGCGAGGGCGTAGGGTACTCGGCCACCACCACGTCGGATTGCTGGAAATGCGGGTCGTTCTGGATCAGCTGCGGCCAGTAGGCACCATTGGCAGCCCGCCATGCCTCACGGTCGCCGTGAATGCCGTGGACGAAAACAATGACGCGGGGTTTCAGGGTCGGGGCCTGCACCTGTTTCTGGGCCTGCGCCTGTTTCTGGGCCTGGGCCGCGGTTGGCGTCTGGGCCGGCAAAAGTTGAGCCGCAGCGATAAAGCCAAAAGCAAGCGCCGAAAAGACGGCAATAAAACGAAGCAATCGAACGATCTCCTGATACTGATGGTACTTCCTTGACGGTCTGACAGGACGATGGATGTTGTCGCATCAACGGGAAACTGGAAGAAGCGGGGTGCCCTATCCTTAAAGATCTTCCTCGGCCAAGGCTGGGGCTCACAAATGCTGATGGAGTAAAGCCTCAGCCTCGGCAAGGGTAAACACCCGGCTCACCAGCGGCACCGGCGCCGGCGCGGTCTCTGAAAACACAATCGCCCGCCTCAACAGCGACCCCGGCTCGGCCAGCATGCTTTCCGTCGTCGCATAAAGCGTCGCCAGCGGCTGGCCTGTCTCAACAAATGACCCGCGCCGCGCGTGAAAGTGGATGCCCGCATGCGCGTCTACCGGCTCGCCAGCCTTCTCCCGCCCCGCCCCCAACCGCTGCACCGCCCAGCCCAGCATCGTCGTATCCATCGCGGCAACGTAGCCCGTCTCCCAGGCCTCCACCACCAGCGTCGCCCCCGGCTTGTGAAAGTCTGGGTCATCCAACACGGCTACATCCCCGCCCTGCGCCGCAATCATCTCCATCAGCACCCGCAGCCCCGAGCCGTCGACAATAGCTGCCTCCGCCCGTGCATACCCGGCCTCAGGCGACTCCGCCTGCCCGCCGAGGTACACCATCCACCCCGCCAGAATCAGCGAAAGCTCGCGCAAATCCTCGCTCTCCGCCTTGCGTTCGCCGCGCAGCAGCTCGACCGACTCAACCAGCTCGATCCAGTTGCCGGCTTTGGCCCCCAGCGGTTGGCTCATATCTGTCATCAGCGCCACGGTGCGCGTTCCAGCGGCCTCGGCCGTTGTGACCATCAGGGCTGCGAGATACTCCGCGTCTTCCCGCTTGCGCATGAAGGCACCCGACCCGGTCTTCACATCCAGCACCAGCGCGTCCAGGCCAGCCGCCAGCTTCTTGCTCAGAATCGAAGCACAAATCAGCCCCGGGCTCTCGACCGTCCCCGTCCTGTCGCGCAGCGCATAGAGCACCCGGTCGGCAGGCACCAGCGCCGGCGTCTGGCTCACAATCGAGGCCCCGCACTTGACCAGCACCGCCTCAAATTCCTCCAGCGACAGCGCCGTCCGGTAGCCCGGAATCGCCTCCAGCTTGTCCAGCGTCCCGCCCGTATGCCCCAGCGCCCGCCCCGAAATCATCGGCACCACCACGCCGCAAGCCGCCGCCAGCGGAGCCACCAAAAAGCTCGTCTTATCCCCCACCCCACCCGTCGAATGCTTATCCACGGCGACCTTGCTCAGCCCCTTGCCCAGCCCCGCGCCCAGCCCCGTCCCCAGCCCCGTCCCCAGCCCTGAGCCCGGCCGATGCGGGTCAAATTTCACGCCAGAGTCGCGCATGGCCACCGTCAAAGCGCGAATTTCCTCTGCCGCCAGCCCATTGAGCCACGCCGCCATCAGCCACGCCGCCAACTGCTCCGGTGGAATCGTCTCCGAGGCCGCCCCCGCCACCAGAAAGCGAATCTCCGCCTCGGTCAGGGTCCCGCGATCCCGCTTCTTGCGGATCAGGTCAATGGCATGAAGGGGCGCGTGAATCGGCGCGTGAACGGAGGCATGAACGGAGGCATGAATGGGGGCATGAACGAGTGATGCATCAATCGAATCAGTCATTTCGGAGTTAACCTCAGGGCAACTCTTCGTCGCCGGACTACTTCAACTTCAAATCAAACCCAAACGGCAGCAGTTCGTGAAAGGGCAGCGTAATTGCCGCCACGGATCCCGACCGCTCCGCCGGAAAGGTCACCGGCGCGTCCGGGTCAATGAACTCTGCCAGCACCTGCCGGCAGGCTCCACAGGGAGGGCTCGGAGCGTCATTCAGATTCACAATCGCCACCCCTGTAATGCGTATCCCCGGCCCAAACTCCGCCACCGCCCGCACCAGCGCTGAACGCTCCGCGCAGATGGTCAGCCCGTAGCTCACGTTCTCTACGTTGGTCCCGGTCACAATCTCCCCCGTGGCTAACAGCAGGGCCGCGCCGACGCGGAAGCCTGAATACGGCGAGTAGGAGTGCTCGGCCACCGCCAGCGCAGCTTGAACTAATGCGTGCGTAGCCATCGATGAATCTTCGGTCGCCGTCATTTTCCTTGCCTCCTTGGGGAATCACCCTGGCCGTCAGCCGGTCTCGTTGATTCAGACAACGGAATTTCAGCCTATCCCGACCTGCCTTGGGATGCAAATGAGTCAACTCTCTCCCGGCCAGTCCATTGCAAAGGAAAGAACTCGACATTCCTTGTTCAGTACTCAAGTTTGCCGCCACCGCTCCGATAAACGGGCTGTACGCCGTTCTATACGCAGTCCCTACTGCGAACTCCAGCGGCAGAGTGGACCCGGTGCAAACCCTATGGATGAGCTAACCCGCGAATTTCTGATTGAAAGCCAGGAAGGTCTCGACAGGATGGAGCGCTGTCTGACCGACCTCGAGGAGCGACCCCACGATACGGAACTCCTCGGCGAAATCTTCCGTTCCGTGCACACCATCAAGGGAACCACGGGCTTTCTCGGCTTCAAGCGCCTGGAACGGCTGGCCCATGCCGGCGAAAACCTGCTGGGTTTGCTTCGTGATGGCAAGCTATCGGCAAATCAGGTGATCATTACCGGACTTCTTCATTTGATGGATGCCCTGCGAGGCATCCTGAAGACCATTGAAGCTGACAGCAACGAGGGCGAAGGCGAAGACGCCGAACTCATCGGACGTCTCCACGATTTACAGCATCCGGAGGCCGCTGTCGCCAGCTTGAATGCCAAGGCTGCTGTTGGAAACTCGGCCCAGGCTAAGGCCGCGCCCCCCGCGCCGCCAATGGTCCACCAGACTCGACCTTCGCTTCCGGCCATCCCCGACGCTGAAACCGCTCCCGCGCCCAAGGCTCCGGCCAACCGACCTGCACAGATAGAGGCCAAGGGGCCGGCGATCGAATCAAAACCGCTCGCGGATGCTCCCGCTGACCCCGGCAAGCCAAAAGTCATGACGACCGCGGCCTCTGACAGCACCCTCCGGGTCGATGTCATGCTCCTCAACCGCATGATGAACCTGGTTGGCGAACTGGTGCTTACCCGCAACCAGATTCTCCAGGCGACTTCACTCGATCCAAACCTCACCCTGCTCTCTCGCCGTCTTGACATGGTCACCGCAGACTTGCGCGAATCGGTCATGAAAGCTCGAATGCAGCCGGTTTCAAACGTCTTTTCCAAGTTCCCCCGCATCATTCGCGACCTTTCTCAGGCCCTCAATCGCAAGGTACGGCTGGTCATGGAGGGCCAGGAGACTGAACTCGACAAGAGCCTCCTCGAAGCCATCAAAGATCCCCTCACCCACGCTGTCCGCAATTCGCTGGATCACGGCATTGAGCCGCCCGATGTTCGCATTGCCGCTGGCAAAGACCCTGAGGGCACGTTGAAACTCCGGGCATATCAGGAGAGCAGCCACGTCATCATCGAGGTCTCCGATGACGGCGCAGGCATCCGCGTCGAACGGGTGCGCGCCAAAGCCATTGAGCGCGGCCTCATCGCCGCCGAGCGCGCCGCCCAGATGGCCGAGCGAGAGCTCCTCCAACTGATCTTCCTTCCTGGCTTCTCCACCGCCGAGGCCGTCACCAATGTCAGCGGCCGCGGCGTCGGCATGGACGTCGTGCGCACCAACGTGGAGAAAATCGGCGGCAAAGTCGAAATTGACTCCCGCCCGGGCAAGGGAACTACCTTGCGTCTGCGCATTCCGCTCACCCTCGCCATCATTCCAGCGCTTATTGTCCGCAGCCTCAATCAGAGCTTCGCCCTGCCTCAGGGTGCCTTGTCTGAACTCGTCCATATTCCCCCGGAGCGCGTTTCCACTGCCATTGAATACATGGAGGGGACGCCACTCTACCGCCTCCGCGGGCAGCTATTGCCGCTCATCTTTCTTGACCGCCTGCTCTCGCCTGGCTCCGCGTCGACCAGTCTCACCAGTGAAGCGCGCGCCGAGCGCGACAACTTCATCGCTGTTCTCGATGCGGATGGCCGTCGCTTTGGCCTCGTCGTTGACGGTCTTGCTGACCCTGAGGAAATTGTCGTGAAGCCTCTCAGCGGCGTTCTCAAGTCGATTGGGCTCTACTCTGGTGCCACCGTTCTTGGCAGCGGCGACCTCGCCCTGATTCTCGACCCGGGATCGATCGCTTCCCGCGCCGGGGTCGCCATGCGTGCCCAGGAAGAAGAGCAGGCAGGCATTGTCCAGGAAGAGGCAGAGACGGATGTCATGGCTTCTCGCTACCTGCTTGTCGAGGCATTAGAACGCCGCGCTGCCGTTCCCCTGGGCGACGTTCTCCGCATCGAACGGATTCCCCTCTCCCGCATCGAGTACATCGGCTATCGGCCCGTGCTCAATTTTGAGGGCCAGTTGCTGCCTGTCGAAGACTCCGGCGGTGTTCTCGCTGCTGCCGGCGGTAACCCTGAAGCGCAACTTACCGTCGTCGTGTGTCGCGAAGGGAATCGTCATGTGGGCATCGCTGTCAGCCATGTGCTCGACGTTGCCGCCGGAAGTGAACTCTTCGAGGCCGGGTCACAGCATCACGCCAGTGGAGTCACCCTGCTCAAGGATCACGTCACCGGCATTGTCGATCTCGCTGCTGTACCGCCGCTTCCCTTCGGCTCACACGGCGAAGCTTCCCAACTCAACGAATGGACCACGGAGACAGTCGCATGACGACCAATACAAGAACCGCGACCGGGCTAACACTGCGCAAGGATGGGCCCTCGACCGTCATCCTCGAAATGTGCTCGGTCCGCGTTGGGCAAACTCTGTTCGGTATCCCCATCACCCACATCCTCGAGATTGTGGGCGGTACGATTCCTCAGGCAGTTCCGCTGGCTCCTGACTTTGTCGGCGGCCTTGTGCACTACCGCGGCGATGTGCTGACCACTGTCAGTCTTCGTCAGCTCCTGGGTCTCCCGGTGATTGGGGGAAAGTACGACATCCTGGTGCTCGAAAGCGCCAGCGGTTCCTTTGGACTTTTGGTCGATTCGGTTGGCGAAGTGCTCACGGTCTCGGCATCAGACCACGAACCCAATCCCTCCATCCTCGATGAGCGGCGCCGTACACTTTTTGCCGGTGCCTACAAGTTGAAGCAGGGGCTGCTCGTGATGCTTGATCCAGAGCGGCTCGACCCAGTACGCCTGGGTGCTGCGGCAGCCTGACCAACTTCAACAAAGGGTTTCATGAAACTGCAAGCATCCTGGGGCTCTCAAAACTGTAAAGCATAGGGAGGAAATCAAATGCGCGCCTTGATTGTTGACGATTCTAGGTTTGTGCGGGACTTTTTGCGCGGGTTACTCGAAGAAAAAGGCATCGAATGCGAGGAAGCCTCCGACGGCAAGGCCGGACTGACCCACCTCCACGACGGAGACCCTTTTGATCTCGCGCTTGTTGATTGGAACATGCCCGTGATGGACGGCCTCGACATGCTCAAAAACATGCGCGCCGAAGGCTACGCCGATGTCAAAGTCATGATGGTCACTACCGAGGCCGAGGACGATTTCATCATCCGCTCCCTCGACGCCGGGGCTGACGAATACCTGATGAAGCCCTTTGACAACGAGGCGCTGACAGAAAAGCTGGCCATGCTCGGTTTCGTGGAGGCCTGAGCTATGGCTCCATCGCGCGTGACACGGATTTTGATTGTGGATGACTCAGCCGTCATGCGCAGCCTGCTCCGCAGCGTCATTCTCTCGGATAAACGGCTGGACGTCGCCGGAACTGCGATCGACGGAGCCTCTGCGCTTCGTGCCATGGATTCCCTGTGCCCTGATTTGATTCTGCTGGATGTGGAGATGCCCGTGATGGACGGCCTGAGCACGCTGAAACAGATGAAGGCGAAAGGCCGGCGCGTGCCTGTCATCATGTGCAGTTCACTCACCCAGCGCGGGGCCAAGGTTACGATCGAGGCTCTGGCCAGCGGCGCTGCAGACTACGTTGCCAAGCCCACCGGGCAAGCCTCGCGTGAAGTCGCCATCCAAACTCTCGCCCAGGATCTCGTCCCAAAAATCATCGCTCTTACCGCCTCGCACAGCGCGCCGGTTGATCCAGCGCCCGGCGCACACGGAATCTTTTCTGTGGGGCCTGCTCCCAGCCATTCCAGCTCAGGCATTTTTGCCCACGCTACGGGCGGCCCAGCCACGCACGGAAGCGTTTTTCCCAGCCTGGTGCCGCCACCAGCCCACCATTCTGCGCAACAACCGATTCCGTCTTCGCCTCCCTCCGTTGTGGTGATTGGCATCTCTACCGGCGGGCCTGCAGCTCTCGATGTGCTGCTTCCCGCGCTGCCAGCTAATTTCCCGCTTCCGATCCTTGTCGTTCAGCACATGCCAGAGCTTTTTACCAAGCTTCTTGCTGAGCGCCTCGACGCCCGCTGTCCAATCCGTGTCACCGAAGCGGCGAACGGCGACCTGATTCGCCCTGGCACCGTCTACATCGCCAAGGGCAATTGGCATATGGAAGTGACTCAGGGCGATCGCTTTCAACACGGTTTATCCCACGGAGCGCCCGCTGCTGCCTTGCGCCTCACCCAGGAGGCGCAGGAGAACCACTGCCGCCCCGCCGTCGATGTGCTTTTTCGCACCGCTGTGACCGTTTACGGTTCCCACGTACTGGGCGTGGTGATGACTGGCATGGGCTCTGATGGCCTTATCGGCTCGCGCATCATTCGCGAACACAACGGAACCGTCCTTGCCCAGGATCAGCCCTCAAGCGCGGTCTGGGGGATGCCCGGGTCTGTCGCTCAGGCCGGCCTCGCCCACCGTATCCTGCCCCTCAACGCAATTGCTCCAGAGATTCTTCGGCTTGCGGGCCGAGGTCAACGCGAGGCCTTTGAGCTTCGAGAATCGGCGGTGTAACCTTGTTCCCCACTTCGCATAGCAGCGCTTTTGCAAGCGCTTCTTCGCCCTTTTTGTCGGCCAACGTCGATTACAGCTACCTCCGCCAGCTCGTCTACGAACAGTCCCAGAATGTCCTCGACCCCTCGCGCGACTACCTCTTTGAAACACGTCTCTCAAGGCTCCTGCGCAACAACGGCCTCACCCACATGGAAGAGCTCATCCAGCTGCTCAAGCTCAAGCACAACCCCACCCTCGCCCGCGCCGTAGCCGAAGCCATGACCATCAACGAGACCAGCTTCTTTCGCGATGGCCGCCCTTTTGAACTTTTACGGACCGAGCTGTTGCCGACCCTGATTGAGAGCCGCCGTAATACCCGCAGCCTTCGCTTCTGGTCGGCTGCCTGCTCCACCGGACAAGAGGGCTACTCGCTCGCCATGCTCATGCTCGAGCACTTTCCTACCCTCGCCGGATGGAATGTGAAAATCGAGGGCACGGACATATCCGCCGAGGTCGTTCACCGTTGCCAGACCGGCAGCTACCACCGCATCGAGATGAACCGCGGCCTGCCGGCGCGCCACATCGTCCGATTCTTTGACCATCACGGCGAAGACTGGACCGTCAAGCCTGAGGTGAAGAATATGTGCAACTTCAGACAGGCAAACCTCTGCGTCGAACCGTTGCCGTTTTCGCCCTCGTCCACCCGATTCGACATCGTTTTCCTGCGCAACGTCATGCTTTACTTCTCGCAGGAAACCCGCAAAAAGCTGCTTGCCAACGTCCACAAGCTCCTGACTCCGGATGGCCTGCTCTTCCTCGGCTCCAGCGAACAGCCCGCCGACCCCAGCCTGTGGACACCAACCCTGGCGGGCGGCACCTGCTACTACCGCCCGCGCAAGCCCAGCTAAGCCGAGCGCCGCCGCTTCCGGGACTGCCTTGTCATGCTGAGCGCAGCGAAAGTTCTGCGTTTCACGCCGCAAACCTCACACTCACCCGCGTTTTTTTCAGCCTCTACTTGTCAGCACTTGAACCGTAGATGCCGGGGACCTTGCCACCCATCGAACGCAGATATGCGCTCAACTGCCCACGATGATGTACTGAGTGCTTGATTGCCAACTGCACCAGATTCACCGCTGGCACCTGCATGTAGCCAAAGAAGTCGATGATCGCCGCAAGTTGCTCCGCCGAAAGGCCACGGATACGGTCGAGCGCCGCCGGAACAACCTCTTTGTAGTGGGCAATCGCATCCTCGGGTGTCGAAATAGTCGCAACACTGGCGCCGTCTGGAGGAGCCGTAAATGCGCCATTGGCGATGCTGTTCAACAGCCATGCATCAACCAGCGGAATATGCCGGATCAGCCCCAACCCGGTCGCCGACTTTGCGTCTGGCGTATAGTCCAGGTGGTCGGCCGGCACCGCCGCCAGCACCCGCAACGTCGTCTGCATCTCTTGTTCAAAATCGGCGACCAAAAAATCTCCGATTGCCTTGGCCTGCTCAGGATTCATGCTCCACTCCTCGTTCCTCATTTCAATTTGTCCCCCCGCCAATGGCAGCAGACCGGGCAATTATAGCGGGGCCAGGTTGCTGGCCGCGGGATGTCAATCATTCTCGCCAAGTCGATTACGGTGTGGATTTGTCTTACGCTGGGTCCGACGTGGATTTCTTCCCTTGGCGCGACTCGCTACGCGGTCAAACTCCGAACCCGCGTTCAACTGCCTGCCGGGTCTATTCTGAATGGGAGACATGGCTCCCCGCAAACCCATCCCGCCTCCGCCTGTCCCCATTCCCGTCGCGGAATCAGCTGACCCCTTCGCCAGCTTCCACCCCGTCACCGCCCGCTGGTTCCGCGAGGTCTTTGAAGCCCCGACCGCCCCACAGCGGCTCGGCTGGCCAGCGATTGCGCGCGGCGAAAGCACCCTCATCCTCGCCCCCACCGGCACCGGCAAGACGCTGACCGCCTTCCTCTGGTGCCTCGACCGCCTGATGCTCCAGCAGACCAGCAAGTCGGCGGGCTGCAAAATCATCTATATTTCGCCCCTCAAGGCGCTGGCCGTTGACGTTGAACGCAACCTGCGCTCGCCGCTCGCCGGCATTGCGAACATGGCCCGCCGCATGGGAGTTCCGGTGCATGACCCGGAAATCAGCATCCGCACCGGCGACACCAGCCAGCGCGACCGCGCCCGGTTCAAGCGCACGCCGTCAGAAATCCTCATCACCACGCCGGAGTCGCTCTACCTGCTGCTCACCTCGCAGGCCTCGGAATCCCTGCGCACCGTCGATACAGTCATCATCGACGAGATCCACGCTCTCGTCCCCACCAAGCGCGGAGCCCACCTCGCCCTCTCACTTGAACGGCTGGCAGCCCTCACCCGAAAACCCATCCAGCGCATTGGCCTCTCTGCCACCCAACGCCCCCTCGAAGAGGTCGCCCGCTTCCTCGGCGGCGTCGAAGTCCCAATCCAGCAGCCCGACCTGCCAGCACTCGCCGCAACCATTTCGACGGTTGCCGTGCTTTGTCCCAGCGCGCCCGATTCTCCGCCTGCGCCCGAAGACCCCGCCTGGTCCGCCGACATCGTCGAGACCACGAGTATCCGCTACCGCCCGGTCACCATCGTCAACGCGAGCGCCCCCAAGCAGCTCAAGCTCCGCATTGAAGTTCCCGTCGAGGACATGGCCCGCCTCGGCCAGATGGAAGAAATCCCTTCCGGCCCGGCGTCCCAATCCCCCAAACGCGTCTCCATCTGGAACGCAATCCACCCGCGCCTGCTCGAAATCATCCGCGAACACACCTCAACCATCCTTTTTGTGAACAGTCGCCAGGTCGCCGAGCGGCTCGCCGGGGCGCTCAACGAGCTGGCCGCGGAAGAAGGCAGCCCGCCCATTGTCCGTGCACACCACGGCTCAATTGCCGCCGACCAGCGCAGCATCATCGAAGAGCAGTTGAAAGCAGGGCAGTTACGCGGCCTCTGCGCTACCTCGACGCTTGAACTCGGCATCGACATGGGCGCCGTGGACCTCGTCATTCAGATCGAGTCGCCTCCCTCGGTGGCCAGCGGCATGCAGCGCATTGGCCGTGCCGGACACTCCGTGGGAGCGGTCAGCGAGGGCATCATCTTCCCCAAATACCGCGCCGACCTGGTAGCCTGCGCCGCGATGACCCACGCCATGCACCAGGCGCACATTGAATCCACACGCTTTCCGCGCAACCCGCTCGACGTGCTTTGCCAGCAAATGGTCGCCATCGTCGCCCGCCCCCCCAACCTGCCCCCTGCGGAGAAGGCCAGGAAACGAGTCGTCCAAAAGAAATCCGCCGCCAACACCAGGAGCCGCTTCTTTGAAGAATTCGAGCAAATCGACGAGGACGCAGCCAACGACGATGCGGCAAATGACGACATGCCCGAAACCTCAGTCGACGACCTTTACCGGATCGTGCGCTCGGCAGCGCCGTTTGGCGGCCTCTCTCGCGGCGCTTTTGAGGGCGTGCTCGACCTGCTGAGCGGCCGCTATCCGTCAGACGAGTTTGCTGAGCTGCGCCCCCGGCTCACCTGGGACCGCATGCGCAACGTCGTCTCAGCCCGCCACGGGGCGACCAGGCTGGCGATTTTGAATGCCGGCACGATTCCTGATCGGGGACTCTACGGCGTCTTCCTCTCCGGCTCTGACGGCAAATCGCACCGCGTCGGAGAACTCGACGAAGAGATGGTCTTCGAGTCGCGACCCGGGGAAACGTTCATCCTCGGGGCGACCACCTGGCGCATCGACGAGATTACCCACGACCGCGTGCTGGTTTCGCCCGCCCCCGGCGAACCGGGCAAGATGCCTTTCTGGAAGGGCGAGGGGCCGGGCCGTCCGCTGGAGTTTGGGCGGCGTATCGGGGCGATGGTTCGAGAGCTGCGCGCACTGCCGACTGCAGCCGCGCTGACGCGCCTGGTCACCGACCACGACCTCGACCCCGGCGCTGCTGAAAACCTGATGCGCTTCCTCGCCGACCAGCACGAAGCGACCGGGCAGGTTTCCGACGACCGCAACATCGTCATTGAGCGCTGCCGCGACGAGTTGGGCGACTGGCGGGTCTGCGTGCTTACGCCCTTTGGCAGCCGCATTCACATTCCCTGGGCGATGGCCGTGGCCAGCCGCATCCGCGCCACTGGCGGCCCCGACGTTGAAACACTCTGGGGCGACGATGGCTTTGTCCTCCGCTTTCCCGATTCAGACGAAGCTCCAACCGCCGACTGGATCATGGTCGAGTCTGGGGAGGTCATGGACCTGGTGCTGCGGCAGCTTGGCAGTACAGCCTTGTTTGCCGGGCGCTTTCGCGAGGCTGCGGGACGGGCGCTGCTGCTGCCGCGCCGCCGGGCAGATGGCCGCGCCCCGCTGTGGCAGCAGCGGAAGCGGGCTTATGACCTGCTTTCGGTTGCCTCGCGCTACCCGGCTTTTCCCATGCTGCTCGAGGCCTATCGCGAGTGTCTGCGCGACGTGTTTGACATGCCTGCGCTCATTGAAACGCTGCGCGGCATCGAGCAGCGGCAGCTTCGTGTCCACGTGGTCGATACACGAACGCCATCGCCTTTTGCCGCGTCGCTGCTCTTCAGCTACGTCGCCAATTTTCTCTATGACGGCGACGCCCCGCTGGCGGAGCGCCGGGCGCAGGCGCTCACCATTGATCAGGATCAGCTTCGCGAGCTGCTCGGCGAGGCTGACTTGCGCGAGTTGCTTGACCCGGAAGCGATTGCCGAGGTCGAAGAGCAGCAGCAATGCCTCGTTGACCCATTCCGCGCCCGCACCGCCGACGGCCTGCAGGATTTGCTCCTCCGGCTCGGCGACCTGACGCAGGCGGAACTGGCGCTGCGCGTTACCGATGCTGCGCTGCTTGAGGCGGTGCAGAGGCTCATCCGGTCGCGCCGATTGCTGGAGCTGCGCATCGCCGGAGAGAAGCGCCTCATCGCCATTGAAGACTGCGCCCGCTACCGCGACGGCCTGGGCATTCCGCTTCCGCCGGGGATTCCCGTCGCGCTGCTTGCGACCGTCGCACATCCCGTGGTGGAGCTGGTTCGGCGCTATGCGCGCACTCATGGGCCATTCACGCTTGAGGAAGTTGCCAATCGATTTGCCCTGGACCTCGCCGAAACCGAGCGCACGCTCAATCTGCTCTGCACCGAAAACCGCATCGTCGAGGGCGGCTTCAGGCCCGGCGGCTTGCATCGGGAGTGGTGCGACGCAGAGATTTTGCGCATCATCCGGCGCAAGTCGCTGGCGCGGCTGCGCAAAGAGGTTGAGCCGGTGGAGCAGCAAACGCTGGCTCGCTTCCTCACCCATTGGCAGGGATTGCTGACGCCGCGCCGCGGAATGGACGCGCTGCTCGATGTCATTGAGAGTCTGCAAGGCGCGCCCATTGCGGCTTCGCTGCTTGAGACAAGTATTCTGCCTGCGCGCATTCTCGGCTATCAGCCGGGCGACCTGGATACCCTGGTCGCTGCCGGGGAAGTTGCCTGGACCGGCGTCGAGCCGCTCGGCGAGCGTGACGGCCGGATTGCGCTGTATCTTGCCGACAAACTGCCGCTGCTGGCCATGCCCCGGCCCAATCCTGAACCCATGACGGAGAGGGAAGAACAGTTGCTGGCCGTCCTCAGAGCCAGCGGCGCAAGCTTCTTCCAGCAGATGCACGATGCGGTTGGCGGCGGCTTCCCCGGTGAATCGCTGGACGCGCTGTGGTCCCTGGTGTGGCGCGGGCTGGTGACCAACGATTCGCTGCATCCGCTGCGGGCCTATATTGCGCGGGCAGAGTCGGCGCGCGGGCCGAGAAAGCTGCCTGCGCAGGGGAACTTTCGTTCGCGGCGGACTGTGCCGGCGACCGCGCAGGGGCGCTGGGCGCTGGTGAATGGACTTGCTGAGGGACGGAAAGCGGCGCAGAGCCTGCTCATGCCTTCGGCGACCGAGGCGACGCATGCGCTGGCGCTGCAACTGCTGAATCGCTACGGAATTCTGCTGCGCGAGTGTGCGGCGGCTGAGAATATCGTGGGCGGTTTCTCGGCCATCTACCCGGTGCTCAAGGCGCTCGAAGAGAGCGGGCGGATTCGCCGGGGCTACTTCGTCGCAGGGCTGGGCGCGACGCAGTTTGCGCTGCCGGCTGCCGTTGATTTGCTGCGTTCGCTGCGCAATGCTCCCCAGGAACCAGGCAAGGCTGAGTTTGTGCTGCTCGCCGCTACCGACCCGGCAAACCCCTACGGCAGCACGTTGAAGTGGCCGGATTTGCCCGCCGAGGCCGAGGATACTGAGTCTGCGCCGCGCCAGCTTACCCGCGCCGCCTATGCCCAGGTCGTGCTATGCGCTGGACGCCTGGTTGCGTGGCTGCGGCGGGGCAATCCAAACCTGCTGGTTTTTCTCCCCGCGGACGAGCCGGAGCGCTCCCATATCGCTGAGGGGCTGGCCCGCTTTCTCGCCGAACAGGGCCATTCGCGGCTGGCAGCAGATCAGGCCGGAAGCCATCACAGCGGTTACCTGATCAGCACCGTCAACGGCCTGGCGGTCGCCGTGCATCCCATGGCGCGGGCGCTGCACGACGCTGGTTTTCATCCCGGACCGCTGGGAATGCACTTGCGCAGGCCTGCAAGTCTGCCGCCACGGATCGGATTTACCAGCCAGACGTCAAGTGTTCCGCAACCTAGGCTCTCTCCGCAGGAGGCAGCCAAAAATCGCCCGGCGCTTACACGGCCGGATTAAAGGAAGTGTGAGTGGAGAGTGTGAGTTTGAAAGGCAACGGCTGACCGGTTTTTCACACTCACACTCTCCACTCACACTTGAGAGCACATGCCTGAAGGCGACACAATCTATCGGACTGCGAGGGCACTCGGTCGAGCATTGACCGGGAAGCGGATTACCACGTTCCAGACCGGGTATGCGCAGATTGCGCGGGCTCACGACCAATCGCCGTTTGTCGGCCAGACGGTCGAGCACATTGAGGCGCGGGGCAAGTGGCTGCTCATTCACTTTTCTGGCGAATTGATCCTGGCCACGCACATGCTGATGAGCGGAAGCTGGCATATTTACCGGCCGGGCGAGCGCTGGCAGCAGCCGCGAGCCAATGCGCGCATCCTGCTTGAGACGGCGGACTTTGTCGCGGTGGCGTTTCGCGTCCCGGTGGCAAAGATTTATACGGAAGAGTCGCTGCGGCGGGAGCGGGCGATTCCGCAAGCGGCAAATGACATTCTCAGGGCAGAGTTTGACGCCTCGGCTGCGGTCAAGCGGTTGCTGGCCTGCGCTGATGATGAGCTGGCCCACGCCCTGCTGCGGCAGACAGTGCTGGCCGGCGTGGGGAATGTCTTCAAGTCGGAGATCTGTTTTCTTGAGGGCCTCAGCCCCTTTGCCAGGGTCGCATCGCTCACTGCAGCGCAGGCCGGGAACATCGTGGCGACGGCGCGGCGGCTGCTAGCGGCAAACGTTCTCGAGGATTCCAGCGACCAGATCGTCACCTTCAGCGGGCGGCACCGCCGCACGACAAACAATGCCAATCCCGGCGAAAGCCTGTGGGTCTATGGCCGCAAGAACCAACCCTGCCGCCGCTGCAACACAGCCATCGAGCGCTGCCTGCAAGGGCCCAATGCGCGCTCCACCTACTGGTGCCCCACATGCCAGCCGCTCGTGGCTGATTAACATCCGCGAACCCTCCCGCACGAGCTTCGTTTGCCTGGAGGCAAAGCCCCGGTCCAGATCCGGCAACCGGGGCTTCTGACTTCCATCCGCTCGTAGTCGATCAGTTCAATGGCTTCGCTGCACGGTCGGGCGGCGATGCCGCATGCGCTGGCGAGTAGATGGGCGCGCTGCCAGGGGCAAGGAGTCTTTATTCGACGAACGTTGCGATTTTCTAGCCGGGTACAGGGTGCCCAGGTCTGGATTTTCAGACCTGGGATCCTCCAACCTACAGCGCGGCTGCACCGGCCTCAGCCACCGCGTGATCCTGGTCGCCGCTGCCGCCGCTTACGCCGATTGCGCCCACGACAACTCCATCCTGCTTGAGCGGGATGCCGCCGGCAAAGATCATGATCTTCCCATCGTTCGAGGCGTGGATGCCGAAGAACTGGTTGCCGCTCTGCGAATGAGTCGCGAGGTCTTTGGTCGCGATGTCAAAGGCGCGTGAGGTGTAGGCCTTTTTGATGGAGATGTCGACCGAGCCAATCCAGGCTCCGTCCATACGAACGTGGGCGACAAGGTTGCCGCCAGCGTCGGCAACGGCGATGTTCATGGGTTGACCGATTTCAGCGGACTTGGCTTCAGCCGCTTCGATGATGCGCTTTGCGTCTTTGAGGGTGATCATGAGTGGCTCCGGTATTCAGGGTTCAGGGTTGAGGGTCAGGGTTCAGGGTCAGGGTTCAGGGTCAGGGTTTCTTTTCACCCAGGCCAAAGATTTTCTGGAGGAAGTTGCGCTTGTCGTTGTTGGGATGAGAGCAGGTTTCCTGGGGGACTGTGCCGTCGAGGAAGGCGGCGGTGTAGGTGTCTGCCGAGCAACTGCCGTCTGCGGGGAGGTTGGAGGCTTTGTCGACCGAGATCATCTGCACGCCCTCCGGCATGTTGAAGTCGTGGGTGTCGGAGTACTGGGGCAGGGCCACTGCTTTCTTCATGAATTCAGCCCAGATCGGCGCTGCTGCGTGTGCACCCTCAATCTTGATGTCAGTGTAGTCGTCGTTGCCGACCCAGACGATGCAGAGCAGGTTGCTGGTGTATCCGGCAAACCATGCGTCGTGGCTGGTGCCGGTTTTGCCGGCGGCGGGGGCGGTAAATCCGCGGCGTCGCACTTCGTAGCCCGTGCCGGCGTTGATCACGTTTTGCAACAGGCTGGTGGTCAGGTAGGCCACGCGGGGGTCGAGCACCTGCTTGGAGGTGGGCGAGTAGTCGGTGATGACGTCGCCAGAGGGAGTGCGCACGCTGGCCAGCATCCAGGGGTCAAGGTGCAGACCGCCGTTGGCAAAGATGGTGTAGGCCCCGGCCATATCGAGCGGGGTGGCGTCATACGCTCCGATGGCGACGGCTGGTGTCCCGCGAGCGGATTTGACGCCTGCTTCGCGGCCGAGAGAAGCGACCTGGTCAAAGCCGACGAGCGAGGCGAGGCCGATGGTGGCGTTGTTCAGCGACTTCTGAAGAGCAAAGCGGGCCGTGACCTGCTCGTGATATTCGCCCTCGAAGTTCTTCGGAGTGTATTCCTGGCCGCCCACGTCGTAGGTGGTCTGCTCGTCAGAGAGCATGGTGATCGGCGAAAAAAGGCTCTCCTTGCCTGGCAGCATGGTTCCGGCCAGTGAAGTGTTAAACGCGGAGGCATAGACAAATGGCTTGAAGATGGAACCAGTAGGCCGCCGCGCCATCGCGTGGTTGAGCTGGCTGTTGCCGTAGCTGCGTCCGCCGACGAGGGCCAGCACCTGGCCGGTGTGGGGATTGAGGGCGACGAGCGCAACCTGGGGGTAGGTGGTCGCCGAGCCGGGCTGGCCGGTCTTGTGCTTGGCGTGGAGGCGATCCACCTCGGTATCAATCACGTGAACCGTATTCTCAACCGCGGCAGTGGCCGCCTGTTGCAGGTCCGGGTCAAGCGAAGTGTAGATGTGCAGGCCTTCGCGGTTAAAGTCGCGTTCGCCAAGCTTTTGGATGAGCTGTTCGCGGACGAGGTCTACGAAGTAGGGGGCGTCGCTGGCATCGACACTCTGAGAAGAGAGATGCAGTGGCTCGGCCTTGGCCCGCTCAGCCTGCTCCTTCGTGATTGCACCGGTTTCAACCATGGAATCGAGCACGAGGTTGCGGCGCTCGAGTACCCGGTCAGGGTGGCGGAAGGGATTGAAGTAGTTGGGTCGCTGGATTATGCCGGCGAGCAGGGCACACTGGGTCAGGGAAAGCTGCTTGACATCCTTGCCAAAGTAGGCCTGCGAAGCCTCGCCAAAGCCGTTGATGGCAAAGCTGCCCTGCTGGCCGAGGTTGATCTGGTTGGCGTACATCTCAAAGATCTGCTTCTTTGAGAAGCGATGTTCGAGCTGGAAGGTGATGACGATTTCGATGAGCTTGCGCTTGAGCTTTTTTTCTGGAGAAAGGAAGAATCCGCGGGCAAGCTGCATCGTTAGCGTAGAGCCGCCCTGCTGCTTTTGCCCGCTGCGCACGTCGCGCCCGGCGGCGACCATCAGACGCCAGAAATTGATGCCATTGTGCTCAAAGAAGCGACGGTCTTCAATCGCAAGCACGGCCTGGACGAGATTCGCCGGCATTTCGTCGTAAGTAACGAGACGGCGCTTGGTGCGGTTTGCGTCTTCGCTGAGGCCGGTGATGAGCAGGGGCTCAAGCTCGTAGCTGGAGAGTGATTGGCTGTGGTCGTCCTGCATGGCATCGACGATGCCGTTGGCAAAGTGGATGGTGGCGCCATCCTGCGAATGGAAACTTTGCGGGCCCGGGCGCACGGTGATGCTGTCGCTGGTGTGGGTAAAGGTGCCGAGCGGCGAGAGCTGAGAGGCTCCGTCGGCGGAGTAGCCGGCGGAGCGCAGCTCGTTGACGATCGCGGTGAGGGTGAGCTTCTGCCCGGGGCGCACTTCGCGAGGGGCGGCGTAAATTTTGGCGGTAGTGGCAAAGAGGGGCTGCTTGAGGCGCTCGTCCACGATGCTCTGGTACCGGTAATAATAGAAGCCGCCGACGGCAAAGATGACCAGGGCAACGATGGCCCCGCACACCAGCGCCGCTCGCAGCAGCAGGCTGCCCCAGCCGCGCTGCGTCGTCGGTTTCGTCAGTCGTACGCGCAATGCCATTCTTTTTCCCTCTAAACCAGAGCCTTCAAGCGTTGGACTACGTCAGCCAGCGCCAGGTCTTCAGCACCGGCAATGGCGCGGTTGACCAGCTCGACTTTGCCTTCGGCTACTTTTTTGCCGACGTTGATGCGGTAGGGGATACCAACCAGATCTGCGTCTTTGAACTTGACCCCGGCCCGCTCATCGCGGTCGTCGAGCAGCACGTCAATCCCGGCAGCGTCAAGATCACCGGCCAGTTTTTCGCCTGTCTCTCTCAGCAGCGCGTCGGTCACATTGGTCACGGTTACGACGACCTGGAAGGGCGCAATCGAGGCAGGGAGCCAGAAGCCGTTGGCGTCATGCGACTGCTCAATGGCCGCAGTCAGAATGCGTTCAATGCCGATGCCGTAGCTGCCCATGATCGGGGTGACTTCCTTGCCGTTGGGGTCGAGCACAGTTGCGCCCATCGCAGAAGTGTACTTGTACCCCAGCTTGAAGATGTGACCAATCTCGACCGCTTTGCCGACGACGAGCTTGCCGGAGCATGCTCCGTTTTCGAGAATTGTAGGACAAGCCTCGCCTTCGTTGACGGTGCGGATGTCGGCGGCAAGCGTCCAGGAAAAGTCGCGGCCGGGGGTCACATTGCGGAAGTGGTAGTCGAGCTTGTTCGCCCCGGCGACCAGGTTGGCGCGCCCTTCGAGGCCTTTGTCAACGACCACCGTGAGGCCGCTGGTGAGCGCTTTGGCGGCGGCGGTGAGCCCGACCGGGCCGAGAAATCCAGCTGGAGCGTGCAGGAACTGCTCCAGTTCGTCGCCGTTCATGGTGCGCAGTTCAGCCGCGCCGATGGCGCCTTGCAGCTTGGTTTCGTTCACCTGGTGGTCGCCGCGGAGGAATGCCGCAACGCCGTGCCAGGAGTCGGGTTTTCCATTCTCGCCGCGCTTGAGGGCCATGTAGGCGACACACTTGATGTCACTGGCCGGGGAAATCTGGAAGAAGGCGGCAACATCGGCAATGGCTCCCATGCCGGGGGTAAGCACCAGTTCCGGCAAACCGTCGCCGGTCGGGGCCATTTCGGTGACCGCGTCGAGCAGGGAAGTGGCTTTTTCAGTATTGGCCGCGTAGCCGCAGGTGGGGCAACTGGCGATCAGGTCTTCGCCAGCCTCGGTGTAGACCATGAATTCCTGCGACTGCGAGCCACCCATCGCCCCCGAGTCAGCGTCGACGGCGACGAACTTGAGGCCGCACCGGGTGAAGATCTTGCGGTAGACCGCGTCGTGCAGTTCAAACGACCGGTCGAGGCCGGCAGGGTCAATGTCAAAGGAGTAGCTGTCCTTCATCGTGAACTGGCGGACGCGCAGCAGGCCGGATTTGGGGCGGGGCTCGTCGCGGAATTTGGTCTGGATCTGGTACCAGATCTGGCAGCTGCTTGTAGCTGCGCAGCTCCTTGCGGGCGATCTCCGTCATGATCTCTTCGTGGGTCATGGCCAGGCAAAGCTCGGCGCCCTTCCGATCCTTCAGGCGAAACATGTTGTCGCCCATGCCAGTCCAGCGGCCGGTCAGCTCCCACGCCTCGCGGGGATTGAGCGCGGGCAGGAAGAACTCCTGGCCGATCTCATCCATCTCTTCCCGGACGATGCCAATGATCTTGTTGAGCGCACGCTGGCCCAGGGGCAGGTAGTTGTAAATGCCCGCGCCGAGCTGGCGGATGTATCCAGCACGGAGGAGGAACTTGTGGCTGGCGACCTCAGCGTCTGTGGGGGCTTCGCGAAGTGTGGGGACAAACAGTTTTGACCAACGATGCATAGAAAAAGACGACATGCTTTCCCGCCAGAGACAGGCTCCGGCGCAAGACAAATTCCAGTAGCTGCAATTCTAAATGTTGGGGGAGTGGGGCGGGCTCAGAGGCTCATTCCGGTCGTGCGAACTTCCGGCGAAGTTTTGCCAAAACCGCGCCCATGAGCCAGATGACCAGAAAATAAATGAGAAAGTTGAGCATTGCGGCAACCCACAGCGAAAAGGCGTGGGCGTTTCCCGCGACGGCCATCGATCCAATGACACCCGGGAGCAACAACGGAACCAAATACGACTCGAATGAACTGAAATGTTCGAGACTGAAAGTAGCAAGGCCGATCGCCAATCCAACCGTGGAAGCCGCAATGCCCCTGGAGTATCGGCTCACGACGGAGAATCCCCCGACCAGTTCGTCATTCCAGGATGCAGGGAGAGGATTTGTATTTCTCGATTCAAAATGCGTACGTGGCAATGTAGCAGGTGCCGGGGATCACCCACTGTTTTGTGTCGGGGGTGAGTCCGGTGCGTCCCGAATATGGAAAATCTGCCAGCAGATTCACAGAGGTGCGCAGTCTGCGTGCCAGTTTGGCCGCTGCAACTGGTTTATCCTGAGCGACATATTGGCGAATCTCAGCCAGTTGCATGAGGGCGGTTCTCGACCAGCGAATGGTTCGCTGCATCAGTCAAGTTCCGGGACGGGAAGTTCGTGCTCAGTACCCCAGCTATCCAGCCAGGCGGTCACTTTTTCATGGGAGACCGACCGCCCGGCTTCAAAGTCCGCCATGCCGGCCCGGATATGCGCCAGAACTTCCGCTTCATCCTCTGAGGCGAGAGCCTGGGAAGCAAGCTTGATCTCTGAGTGCAAATTCTCTCCCGCTACCAGGAAAAGGTTGCCATTTGCCGACTTTACCCATTCGACGGAGTCTCCGGGTTCCAGACCGGTCTCCGCGAGCAGTTCTGCCGGCACTTCCACGGTTACGGTGTTTCCCACACGCACGAGTTGGTTCGCCATTGGCTGAACTCCTGCCAGAATGATACCGCGAAACGACTTTCCGGGAGCCGCGCTGGATTCCCAGAGTTCTCGACCGGACCTACAAGTGCCCCAGCCAAAGCAAATGCTGCCGCTCTTCGATGGCGATCAGGGCGAGGGTCAGCACAGACAGCGCCAGCTGTACCCGCTCCATGCGCAGCCGCCGCAGGCTCACCGGCCTTTGCCGCCAGCGTGATGCCGGATTGGCGCGCAGCCACCGCACCTGCCACAGAACGATCAGGTTGAGCACGGCACCCGTCAGGGCGAGCGCCAGCATGGGCACGCGCAGCCAGTTCATGTGAAAGCTGTCGATTTTGTCCGCAGTGCTCGACGCAAGGATCAGCGAACTGATGCCGATGCGCAGGCCATCAACGGCAGCAAAAAAGGCACAAATGCTTTGCAGCGCCGCAAAGATCAGGCTTGAAGCAGCAATGGTCAGCCCCGCCCAGCGCTGAGCCGCCAACACTCCAAACATAGCCCGTACCGGCGACCTTCCATCCAGCGTCATCGACTCTCCGGGTTGATCAGAATCGGCAAAAGCTGTCGGCATCGGTCTATTTTCCTCCGCAGAATCGGGTTTGTTGCTTCAAAGGCCAGCTCAAATCAGTTCCATGCCCCAGAGGTCGTGCAGGTGCAGCACGCCTTCAACGCGCCCTGCGGCATCAAGAACGACGAGCGCAGTAATCTTGCGGGCTTCCATTTCGGCCAGAGCGCTTGCGGCAAGTTCGCTGGCGGCAATGGTCCGCGGGTGAGCGTTCATCGCCTCGCCGGCCGTTTTGTTCAGGGCAGCACCGCCTTCGCGCTCCAGCAGGCGGCGCAGGTCGCCGTCCGAGATCACCCCCAGCAGCTTTCCGGCCGCATCCTGAACTGTCGTCAGCCCAAGCTTTTTGCGGCTCATCTCATAAATCACGTCAGTCATGGTTGTTTGCGCTGTCACGGCCGGGGTGGCTTCGCCCGAATGCATCAGATCGCGGACCAGGGACAGCTTTTTCCCCAGCTTGCCGCCCGGGTGCAGGTCGGCAAAGTTCTCTGCCTTGAATCCCTTGCGCAGTGAAACCGCAATCGCAAGTGCGTCGCCCAGCGCGAGCATCGCCGTCGTTGAGGCGGTTGGGGCCAGGCCAAACTGTCCAAGGCCGCAGGCCTCGCGCTCCACGCTCACATCCAGCACCACATCGCTGGCCAGTGCAAGCGTCGAATCGAGCTTGCAGGTGAAAGAAATCAGCGCGTCGCCCTTGCGCTTGAGCGTAGCCAGCAGGCGCAGAATCTCCTCTGTCTCGCCACTCGCCGACAGCGCCACCACGACATCTCCAGGCATCAGCACGCCAAGGTCGCCGTGCACCGCTTCAGCCGGATGCAGAAACAGGGCGGGAGACCCGGTAGAGCTCAGGGTCGCAGCAATCTTCTGCGCGATGATGCCGCTCTTGCCCATGCCGGTCACCACCACCCGGCCACGCTCTTCGCCACAGCGAAGCACCAACTCAAGGGCCCGCTCAAAGTCCCTGCCCATGGCAGCATCCAGCCGCACCGCAAGCGCTTCAAGCGCAGCCGCCTCCGTGCGAACGAGAGAAGAGGGCGTGAAAGCGATCTCTGTTGAATCAGCCTTTTGCATTCGCCTCCGATGGTACCAGTTTCCTGCTCATTTCCTGTATCCGCGGGGCCGCCTCAATCGTCTTACAATAGTGTGGGGTGTTGAATTCAGTGAAACGTAACGTCATCGTACTCTCCGTCGTTGTCCTGGTCCTCGGGTTGCTCTCGCTCGCCGGATGGGCCAACTGGCAAAATCGCAAGCAGGCCGCCGCGCGCGCGCTTGCCCAGCAGACGCAGGCCGTTCTGGTGCCAGACAGCGCTGGAACCCCGCAAATGACTTCGCCGCTGGTCGGCAAGGCGGCACCTGCATTTACCCTGACCAACCTCAAGGGCGAAAAAGTTTCCCTCGCCAGCTACAAGGGAAAGGCAGTCCAGCTCAATTTCTGGGCCACCTGGTGTGCCCCCTGCAAGATTGAAACCCCCTGGCTCGTCGATCTCGAAAAGCAGTACGGTCCGCAGGGTTTCGAAATCCTCGGCGTCTCGTTTGACGATCTCGACAAGGAGGACAAGGGACTGCTGGCCAGGGAAAAGGCAGATATTGCGAAATCAGTGCAGCAGCTCCACATCCCCTACCCTGTGCTGCTCGATGGGGACAGCATCGCCAAGCCTTACGGCGATAACGACGTCTATCCGACCTCGTACTTCGTTGACCGCAACGGCACCGTGGTCGCTGCATCGTTTGGGCTTACGTCCAAGAGCGAGCTCGAAACCAACATCAAAAAGGCTATCGGAGAAGGGAAGTAGATGCCGACCAGCCGCTCCATCTCGCTTGTCGTTTCCGTGTTTGCCGTCGCCGGCTGGGGCAGTTTTTCCCAGGCGCAGTCGCGGCCCGCTGCTGCCACCGCCGTCACCTACCTCTTTCCTGAGCAGATCACGGTCGCGGCAGACAAACCGACCGCCGTTGACCTGCATTTCAAAGTGGCACCCGGTCTCCATGTGAATTCGCACACCCCGCACGGGGAAGAATTCATCGCGACCACGCTCAACGTTCCGGATGCCTCCGGCGTTCATCTGGTCAACGCGACATTCCCGCCCGGCACCGACTTCTCATTCCCCATCGACCCGAAAGAAAAGCTCAGCGTCTACACCGGCGAATTCATCATCCACGCCGAGCTTTCAGCGACACGCGGAGAGCACCTGGTCGAGGCCACACTGCGCTATCAGGCCTGCAACACCAACGTCTGCATGCCCCCACACTCCATACCCGTGGCCATCGACGTCATCGCCAAATAGAGTGTCAGTGTGAAATGCCGGTACCAGTCCGGGTGTGAAGCGGTATGCGCTCTTCCACACTTCACACTTGCCTTCAAAAGACCCGATACCCGACGCCGACGCTTACCCCGTATGGCTTGAGACTGCCGCCGAGAAACTTCGGCCACCACTGGTACTCCGCATCAATGGCGCGCAGGCTGATCCGGCGGGTGAGTTGCAAGTCGATTCCGCCGCCTCCGGCCAGCGTGCTGAAGCGGCCACTGGCAATACTCTGCTCAAAATTCATGGTCGAGAAGCCGCCCAGTACCTTTACGTAGGGCCGTGCCTTCCAGAATGAGAGCACTTTCACGCGAGGGCCGATCAGGTAGTTGTCCTGCGTGATGCTCTGATAGCTGTTGAAGCGCTGCCAGCGCCCTTCAGCCTCCACCCCAATGCCGTGGAAAATATTCACATCCACATACGCGCCCACTCCGATGAGTTTCTGGGGGACGTAATCGGGTGCAAAACCAGATGCCGTGCCGCCAACCGTCAGAGAAAAAGGGCTGCGAAAGACCGCAGGCTTCACCTGGGCATGCAGACTTTGGCTCGGTGTGCCCACCAGCAGGGCCAGCAACAGAAAAAGGGCGCAGGAAAATCGCGTGCAGAGATTTCGAAGCTTCATCATTTCAGGGGTTGTATCCGGTCTGCACCGGGATTGAGCCTCCCGGCAACTACAAAAGTATAGCCGGAAAATCCGCGGACTTGAGGTCCTGGATTTTCCGGCTGTGTACTCTCAGCGATTCGCGTCCGATTCGCGTAAGGTTCGCGTGGCTAGTTCGTTCCACCCGGCGCCGGTGCAGCCGTTGCCGTTGGCATCGTGCCTGCCGGAGCCTTCTGCGCATCCTCGTACCGCTGCAGCTTGTAGTAGATGGCCGTCACTTCAAACGGCATCTTGTCGCGGGCATTCATCGGAGCATACCGCTTGGCATTCAGCATGTGCTCCTTGTCGTCCCACGGATCGGTCTTGAGCCAGCTGCCCAGCGGAAGTGCCGCAACCTGCGCGACATCATCCTGGTTCAGCTTGGGAGCAGTCTTGGCCAGTTCAGAGAGCCACGGGGTGCCATCCGACTTCAACAACGAATCGCCCAGTTTCGGCGTATTCAGCTGCTTCAGTGCCTTGCCACGCTCGGTCAACTGGGCAAAGTAGAGGCCTGCATTCGAAGTGCGGTCCTTGTACATCGAAGCTGCAAGGTACTCAGTCGCTTTCTTCGATGCCTCGACATTGTCGGTATCGGAGTGGTTCATCTTGATCCGCTGGAAAGACGATTCGTCAGGGAAGAGCAGACGGTCGTTAAATGCATAGCGGGTATCAATGTGATGTCCGAGCGCCACGTGCGCCAGCTCAAAAGCCACCACCGAGGCGATGGATTCTTCGTTGGGCAGGGTGTCGATCAAGCCCTTGCTGATCAGGATCGTGTTGCCGACGGTCGTCGCTTCAACGGTCGTCGTCAGCAGGATGCGGCAGTGGACCGGGTCAGGAAAATTGAGGTTGTTGGGAACTGCCAGGTTCACGACGATCTGCTCGAGGGTCTTGTCAAAGTCGCTCGGCGGAGCCAGCAAGCCAGCCTGCACCAGGCGATCGAGCACGTTGTTCTCAGCCTGCGAAACCCAGGCACGTGTCGCCTGCAACGGCGTCATGTCCTGCGAATCGGCGCTCTGATCCACTGCGCCCTCAACCTGCACCGAAACATTTTCGCTCTCACGCGTGGGCAGTGTAAGCGAGTAGCCCCAGAAGTGAGTCTGTGCGCGAAGGCCGACGGTCTTGCCGCCCTCAATGCGCTGCGACTCTTCAACGTAGACCGCAACCGGCAGCCACAGATTCGGCTGCATGTTCATGCGCCAGCTATCAAAGTGGAAGTATTCCTTGGTGTTGTCTTCGCTGGCGCTCTCGGTGTAGCTGCCGTTGAAGCGGACGACGTTGCCGTCCTGATCCTCAACCCAGATGCGGCCCGTGAAGCGGCCATTGCCTGAAACCTTGGGGTGCACGTCAAATTCCCAGGTGCGCACGCTGCCCAGGAACTCACGACGAACATAGCTGAATACATAATGCTGCTGGTCAAACCCTGAAGGGTCCAGGAACATCATCTGCGTAAAGCCGTCGTTGTTGTAGGTCTCCTTGTCCAGATGCAGCGCCTTGCCAATATTGGCCAGCGCACTCATCGAGCCCTTGAAGAAGCCATGCTTGGCCTGCGTCCGTGCCGCGTAAGGCTTGTCGGTGAAGGACTTGTGAAAGTCCACCCGGCTCAGCATGTAGGTGTCATTGGTCGGCACCTGGTAGAGCTTTTCATCCGGCTTCATATCCTGGATGTAGGTCTCAACGAGCGGAGTCCGCTCCTGGATGTTTTTGATGACGACCTTCTCACGGGCAATCGCCTTCTCGACCAGGGCGACCTGGTCCTGGGTGAGCTGATGCGCCTTTTCGTACTTGGGCTCCTTCTTGGCGTAGGCCAGGTTCACACCCAGCATGACCATCAGAAAGGGGAGGGAGATCTTCCAAAGCTTCATTTACGGCTCCTAACGGTTAATTCTTCTCTTGTCTGGCTCCGACCGCTTTCGCCTTACTTGACAGGCTCAGGGGGTTGCCGCCGGAGTGTTCTCAGTCTTTGTCGCTTCAGCCCGTCAGCTATGCTGTCTGGAACTTGATGATGATGTTGGTCGTGTATTCGACAGGCTGACCGTTTCGAGTGGCTGGTTGGAACCGATATGAGGGAGCCGAGCGCATCGCGGATTCATCAAGGCCATGACCGAGCCCATGAATGACGTTATGCACCTGCATCTGTCCGTTGGTCGTAATCGTGACCCGAAGCACGACATCGCCCTGAATCTTGAGCTGACGAGCCTCTGAAGTGTACTCCGGTTCGCCATGGCTCAGCAGGACTGGAGGAGTCGTTTTGGTCTCTTGTGCAACGGTCTGAGCCGCAGGAGGCGCAGTCGTCATCATCGCCGGAATCACCGCCGCCGCAACGCGGCCATTGCCGCCGCCGTAGCTGCCGTTGGTCGCCGTTCCGTTGCCGCCCGGAATCCCTGCCGATGCTACCTTGCCCATCGTCCCGGCATTGGAGCCCGACTTGGTGCCATTGCCAAAGCCTGTGGAACCCACGACGCCCTGGGGCGCCGCTGCGGGACCCTTCATTCCGCCGTAAGGGTTACCGAGCGCGGCAATCGTTGCCGGCTTGCTCGCGTTGGGATTGGGCACTACGCCATTCATATCGCCGAGGTGTGTCGGCTGTACAGAAGGGTGCAACTGGGGCGTCAGCGCCGGTGCGGCCGCTGCTACCAGGGCTGCCTTTGGCTGGGGCGCCAGCACCACCGATGGCTTCGCTGCTGCCACCTTGGGAAGCGCCATCGCCTCCTTGATCACCGGAAGCTTCACTTCCGGCTTCGGCTCAGGCTTGGGCAGATTGATCTTGGGGGCCTCAAGCTTGGCAATCTTGGGCAGTTCAATCTTGGACTCCACCTTGGGCGGAGGAGGCATCTTCACCTTGATCTTGATCTCCGGTGGAGGCTTGACCGGGAATACGATCTCGGTTGTCTCCATCTTGCGCACCTCAAGCTCGTGGTGAGCGACCGTGCCAAAGATGATCAGAGCTGTCAAAATAGCACCGTTTACGATGCAACTGGTGAGGATAGAAGCCGGGTTGCTCTCCGGTTCCGGCAAAAGGCCGAAACGCGTGCGACCAGCATACGGGGGCGTTGGCATGTCCTCAGTCCTCGATCGCGGCTGGATGTGCCGCGGTTTGACCGGCATTTGCCGGGCTGAGTTGCAATGGCCTTACGGATACTCTCTGGGGGAGGAAAATCCGTGCATCGAAGCGAGTATTACGTTTCCCTTATCGGCAAAAATCGGACAGGTTCAGGCCTTGAGGCTAAAAATTCACGGGTATGGCAATCGCCAGACCATTCCATTGATTGACGTATCACGGAGCGATTCGTTCACAGCACACACCTCGGACACGCCGGTGAAGCAACCCGTCCAAAGGCAATGAGTCAAACAGGTACTTCTATCTGTTAGCGTCGCATGGTACCGGCAGAACTACAAGTCCAGCAACAACTTATTGCCAGATTTCCCTGCGACGAACCCTTCAACTCGACTGCGGCTTGCCGTCTGGGCGACGGTCTTCGAACAGGTTCCGGTCCTATGCCAGCCCTGATCAGCCTGTGTAATAGTCTATACTTACATCAAATCAAGGTGCAAAGGGCAAATTTTTTATGAAGATCATGGTCACCGGCGGTGCCGGATACGTCGGCGGAACGACTGCAGCACTTCTCGCCCAGCAGGGGCACCAGGTAACCGTGGTCGATAATCTCTGCCACTCGGTCGCAAGCGGGGTGCCAGCTGGCGTTCAATTTGTCGAAGCTGACATCGCCGATCGCGCGCGCATCGAAGGTCTTTTTCGCGACGCAACCGCGGCTGGAGCCTCCTTCGACGGCGTCCTCCACTTTGCCGCGCTCATCGAAGCGGGCGAATCCATGAAGCACCCTGAAGTCTACTTCCGCGCCAACACCTCGGCCACCCTGGCCCTGCTTGAAAGCGTGCTCGTCTGCGGCCCCAGGCGATTTGTCTTCAGCTCCACCGCCGCCGTCTATGGCGAACCCGAAATCATTCCTATTCCCGAAACCGCAGCCCTGCGCCCCACCAACGCTTATGGCGAATCCAAGCTGCTGGTCGAGACCATGCTCGGCTGGTTCCATCGCATCCACGGCTTACGCTCGGCTTCCCTGCGCTACTTCAACGTCGCAGGCGCGCCCGAGGTAGGCGGCAAGGGCAGCGGCGTCATCGTCGCCGGTGAGGCCCACGAGCCTGAATCGCACCTGATTCCGCTGGTGCTCGATGTGGCCCTTGGCCGCCGCAACGCCATCAAGATTTTTGGCGAAGATTACCCCACCCACGACGGCACCTGCGTCCGCGACTATGTGCATGTCTCCGACCTCGCCGACGCCCACCAGCTGGCCCTCGAAGCCCTCGAAACCGACCGCGCCGCCCAACATCGCCTCATCTACAACCTCGGCAACGGCGCCGGCTTCACCGTCCGCGAAGTCATCGACTCCGTCCGCCGCGTCACCGGCCACCCTGTCCCCGTTGAAGTGCTGCCACGCCGCGCCGGCGATCCGGCATTCCTCATCGCCAGCAGCGAAAAGGCCATCGCCGAAATGGGCTGGAAGCCAAATTATTCGAAAATTGACGAAATCATCCAGACCGCCTGGACATGGCACCAGAAGCGCCACGCGAAATAAACCCCAGATGCAGCTACAAACAGAGCAGCAGGTCACCCTGCGCCTTGACGCCGATCTCCTCACCTTCTTCACAGGCACCGGCAATCACCCCGGCAGCCTCGTCGGCAAATTCACTTGACAGCGCAGACCCCGGCCAAGCACCGTTATTGACCAGTTCCAGAATTCCCAATCAGACAGTCCCTGACTCCCCGCAGGGCTCGCTGGTCTCGATCGAGGTCATGACAAAGATGGCAAGCAACCTCGCCGCTCCAAGCGCGGCTTCGCACCAATCCGCTCCAGACGTCTCCGGGCTGACCCACGTCATCATCGCCTCGTCTGCTGGAACGCTCATCGAGTGGTACGACTTCTACCTCTACGCCATCCTCACCGTCGTCCTCAGCGGGCAGTTCTTCCCCGGCTCGCTCGCCACCGGCTTCCTCTTCTCCCTCGGAGCACTGTGGGCTGGCTTCGCCGTCCGCCCCTTCGGCGCTGCCGTCTTCGGCCACATTGGAGACATCATCGGTCGCCGCTACACCTTCATCGTCACGCTGAGCCTGATGGGTCTTTCCACCTTTGCCGTCGGCCTGCTGCCCACGTATCAAAAGGTCGGCCTCCTCGCCCCGGCCCTGCTCGTCCTGCTGCGCTGCCTGCAAGGCCTCGCCCTCGGCGGAGAATACGGCGGTGCTGCCACCTACGTCGCCGAACACGCCCCTGACCATCAGCGCGGCCTCTACACCAGCTTCATCCAGACCACCGCCACGCTCGGCCTCTTTGCCGCGCTCATCGTCGTCCTCACCGCCCGCGTCCAACTCGGCGACCAGGCGTTTCAGGCCTGGGGATGGCGCATCCCCTTCCTGCTCTCGGCCATCCTCGTCGTCATCTCGCTCTGGCTCCGCATCCGCCTCAAGGAATCGCCGCTCTTCCGCAAGCTCAAGGCCCAGGGCAAATCCTCCAAATCCCCGCTCACTGAGATTGGCAGCAAAAACTGGCGTCTCATCGCCCTCGCCCTTTTTGGAGCAACCGCTGGCCAGGCCGTCGTCTGGTACACCGGCCAGTTCTACGTCCTCGTCTTCCTCACCAAGACGCTCGGCGTGAACTACAAAGACGCCTATATCATGATCGCCATCGGCCTCGCCCTGGCCTCACCCTTCTTCATCCTCTTTGGATGGCTCTCGGACAAGATCGGCCGCAAACCGCTGCTGCTAACCGGCTGCGCCCTCGCCGCGCTCACCTATTGGCCCATTTATCACGCGATGGCTGCGGCGGTGACAAAGACCGGCGCTGGCCCAACCGCCGTCGTCACGGTCAACCAGCCAGTGATGATCGCGCTCATCTTTCTCCAGGTCTTTTACGTCACCCTCGTCTACGCGCCCATCGCCGCCCTGCTGGTCGAGCTTTTTCCGGCGCGGATTCGGTACACGTCCATGTCCATCCCCTATCACCTCGGCAACGGCGAATTCGGCGGACTCACCCCGCTCATGGCCACCTGGATTGCCACCTGGTGGCTCACCGCCCACCCCGGCGACATCAACGCCAAATACATGGGCCTCATCTGGCCCATCACCATTGCCACGATGACCTTCTTCATTGGCTTGTTCTTTTTGCCTGAGACCAAAGACCGCCGCATCTTTGATGAAGTGAACTAGACGCTTGGCGCGGTACCGGCCTCAAGCTGCAGCGTCCGGGTTATTTTGCGAGAGCGTCACCTGTGCTCCGAGGCGCTCGATCCTGGCCAAGGAGCTTCGGCAAGGAAGCTTCGGCAAGGGAGCTTCGCCGGGCATTCGAAGAGATGCAGCCAGGTTCTTCTTCCGCGAATTGGACTTAGAACCCGCGCTTCAACGCGGATTTGGTTGTGGCGCTCACGCAGGCGTCGGCACGTAGACCAACAATGCGCAAGGATGGGATGCGGAGAATACAGTGTTCATACGCCCAGGGAATACGGGTGCCGGATTCGACTGGTTCCCAAATCCTCAAAGTGCCCAATCGGGTGGATACCGATCAGCCGAGCCAGGGATTGATGACCGTAAGTCCAGCTGCGTCAAACGGTCCGGTATCCCGCGTTGCCACACTGCATCCATGCACCTTGGCGATGGCCGCGATCTGCCCATCGGCTAAGTGGATGGCTCGTCCCATGCGTCGCGCTCGACTCACGATCAACGCGTAGGCAACCGCAGCCCTGGCATCGAACGCCAGTAATCGATCGCCAATGAAACGCCGCAGAATCTCCTCCAGTGTCTCTTCCATTGCTTGCCGACGTCGCCCCGCGGGCATCACTTCGATGCCCAGCCGCAACTCCGCCAGGCTCGTTGTCGCCAGATGCAGTTCTTTCGCTCTTTGCTGGTCGAGCCAGGATTGCACCGTTCGGTTCATCGCCAGCTTCATCATCTCGGAAACGACGTTGGTATCGAGAAGGATCATTTGCTCTCTGGCAGGTCATACTCCGGGCCGCTGAAATCCGGGTACCGGGCAGGCGTCTTATCTCGCGCAAACAGCACGTCGAAGTCGCTATCGTCGTATTCCCCCAAATGCTTCTCTTTCCACTTGGCGAATTCTGTGCCCAATCCACCAGTTGCACCAGGGCGCGCCGACTCAACGAGCACTGCGCAAATCTCCGCGTTGACGCTCCGCTCGTTCTTCTTTGCACGAGCCTTTAACTCAACATGAGTCTCTTCCGGCAGATCCCGCACCAACACATTCGCCATCGTCCACCCCCATGCAAGCCAATGCTATCACCATACGCAGCTTGATATCACTTATTCTCCTGAGAATCGATCAGATACAGCAGCCCATCCAGCCCCACATGCGTCATCGCGTGCTGCGCCGTCGCCCGCACCAGCGGCTTGGCATGGAAAGCTACACCCATCCCCGCCAGCGCCAGCATCGGCAGGTCATTGGCCCCGTCGCCGACGGCCACGACCTCTTCCAGCGGAATCCCTTCGCGCTCGGCAATCTCCGCCAGCAGCGCGGCCTTGCGCAGGCCATCGACGATCTCCGTCCTGACCTCGCCGGTCACCTCGCCGCCAGCAATATCCAGCACGTTGGCGTGCACAAAATCCACGCCCAGCCGCCGCTGCACGTCCATGCCAAAGAAGGTAAATCCTCCCGAGAGAATAGCCGTCTTTGCCCCGCGCGCCCTGAGCGCCGCAAACAGCCGCTCCGCCCCCTCCATCAGCGGAATCCGCCCCAGAAGCTCCAGCACCCGCTCCTCCGGCAGCCCCCGCAGCAGGCCAACCCGCCGGCGAAAGCTCTCAGGAAACGCAATCTCTCCCCGCATTGCCGAGGCCGTAATCTCGACCACCCGGTCGCCAACCCCGGCCAGCTTTGCCAGCTCATCAATCACCTCGCCCTGAATCAGCGTTGAATCCATGTCAAAGACAAACAGCCGCGGCGTCCGCCTGCACTCGCTCCTGCGCCGCACCACGATATCGACCGCACGGTCATCGGCCAGTTTGCGAAAGGCTGCCCGCATCCGCCCCTCGTCTACCTCCACGGCCCGGGCGTAAACCTCCGCGCAACCGTATCCTGGCCCGTCAGCACCCCATTCGGTCTCAAGCCTTTGCTGTGCCCCGGACGGCATTTCCAGCCTGTCAAAAGCGAGCCCCTGCTCCTTCAAAATGTCGTAAACCGCCCCCGGCACAGCATCCACAGCTCCGCGCGCCAGCACCGTAATTACCCAATCCGCGCCTGCACCGGCTTCCAAATCAAGCACCGTCTGCCATCCGCCTCTGCCATCCGTCTCCGCCATCCGCCTGGGCCATCCTTGCGCTCAAAACACCAGCCTACCAGCGCTGGGTCGCTGGGCATGCGAACCCGTATTCTTGCGCCATTCCGCTTCAGGTGACCACTTTCGCGATGAACCTGGCCAACCTCGCTCCTGGCCAGCCCAAACTGCACCACGTCCCATTCAAAACCACGCAACTGCAGGCAATGGTTGACTGGTAAAGCAACGTACCTGGCATTCATCATCAGGCGCACGAATTCGCTTCACTGGCCGATCAACTCGCAAACGATGTCCGCCCCAAGGAAGTCGGAGAAGTCGGAATTCTGCCGCTTTTTTCGCTCGACCACAGGATGACGATTTCGATGCAGTACCCTGACCCAGACGGCAACCTGCTTGAACTGCAGTCGGAGGTATAGGGCGACTGGGAGACCTCCACGCAGTGAATGACGAACTCGGCCGCGTTTGCGGCGGACCCCATCGGGACTCAGTTCCCCCAGACAATCAGTTCGACCCAGGCAAACTGGTTGAGGCGCTGGCAGCGGGTATCTCGCCTCATCAAATCCACACGCGTGCCTATGCACGGTAATTTGCCCCTGCCGTTCTCTTCGATATCGGAGCCTGAAGCTGGCAAGGGCGGCAAAGAAATCGAGGCATCTGATTCCTCGCCATCAGGAGCAGCCTGTGCAAACCGGCACAACTCCGGCTATCGATGCGGGCTATGATGAAGGGTCAAGGGTTGACGAGGGTTTCCCAGGTGGATGAGTCAAGGCATTGCCGATCTGCATACTTGCACCACATCCGTAAGGCATGGTTCCGGGTCATAACAGCAACCGCGCTGTTGCTCTGCCTGCTCCTCACCACCCAACCAGCCCAGGCGTACTCCATCCTCACCCATGAGCAGATTGTCGACTTGCTGTGGAAAGACCAGCTTCGCCCGATGCTCCTTGCGCGCTATCCCAACGCCACTCCAGACGAGCTCATCAAGGCCCACGCCTACGCCTATGGCGGATGCCTCATTCAGGATATTGGCTATTACCCTTTCGGCAACCGCTTCTTCTCTGACCTTGTCCACTACGTCCGCAGTGGTGATTTTGTTGACAACATGCTCGACCAGGCACAGGACATCAATGAATACGCCTTTGCTCTCGGAGCGCTCTCGCACTATGCCTCCGACCTCGCCGGTCATCCTGAGGTCAACCTTGCCGTTGCCGACAACTTCCCCAGGCTCAAAGCAAAGTTTGGCCCCAGCGTCACCTATGATGACAGCCCCAAGGCCCATATCCGCACCGAATTCGGCTTTGACGTCGTGCAGGTTGCCAGGAACCGCTTCACCTCCCAGGCCTTCCACGACTTCATCGGCTTTGAAGTCGCCAAGCCACTCATGGAGCGCGCCTTCCTGGCCACCTATGGACTTCCGCTCAGCGATGTCTTGCCAGACGCAGACCTCACCATTGGCTCCTTTCGCTACTCCGTCAGCCGCCTCATTCCGCGCATGACCAAAGTTGCCATCGTCTTGAAAAAGGACGCAATCCTCAAAGAAGACCCCACCATGACGCGCAAGCGCTTCCTCTATCACCTCAAGCGCAGCCAGTTCCGCCAGGAATGGGGACGCAAGTACAAGGAGCCAGGCTTCGGTACCCGCCTCCTCGCTTTCCTCATTTCAATTCTTCCCAAGGTTGGCCCGCTCGCCTCGCTGGACATCGTCATGCCCACCCCAGCCACCGAAACTCTCTACATGCAAAGCGTGAACAACTCCGTTGACCAGTTCAGTCTGGAACTCCACCGCGTAGAAGCCCATTCCCTCCATCTCGAAAACAAGGACTTCGACACCGGCCAGGTGACCATCGCCGGTGAATATTCCCTTACCGACAAGGCCTACGCTGACCTCGTCAATCGCCTGGCTGAAAAACAATTCGCCCAGGTAACCCCTGAACTCCGTGCCAATATCGGCCTCTTCTACAAAAACCTCAAAGCCCCTGGGTTCACTCCCCCTGTATTTGCTGCAAATGAGCCCGCAAAATGGTCAAAAACTCTCACCAGCATCGCCGCCCTCGAAGCTATGCCGTCACCCTTGGCGGTTTCCCCATGACAATGCCCGCAGCCCCGATGATTTTCAATCACCGTCTCTCCATTCGAACCCTTCGTCAGACCGCGCGTCTAAGCAGGATGTTCCTTGATCGGCTTCGAATTTCCGCAGGCACACCCCGGTTGGGCCTGCTCTCCGCTGGCATTGCCTGCCTCGCCGCCCCCGGCTTTGCTTTCCAAACCACCATCGGTCCCAGCCCCGAGTCCGCTGAACAAGCCATCATCCGTCGCATTGACGCCGCCGTTTTCGCCCGCGAATCTGAGATCGTCGGCTATTCCGTTCAGGAGCATTACGCCATCTTTCGCAACGGTGAAGCAGCCACTTCCTCCGAAATGACCGTGCAGACCACCTTCAGGCAAGGCGCAGGCAAAGACTACAAACCGCTCACCCAGAGCGGCTCAAGCCTGCTCCGCTCGGCGGTCATTGAAAAAGTCCTCGCCGGAGAAAAGGAAATGTCCCAGGCCGACACCCGCGACAGCGTCCTCGTCGATTCAACCAACTACGAAATGCACCTGGAGCCAAATCCGGTTTCAATGGCCGGCCGCCAATGCCTCGTCGTCAACCTCAAACCCCGCCGCAAAAGCCCCCATCTCTTCAACGGCAAAGCCTGGGTTGACGCGCAAGACTTTATGGTCGTCCACCTCGAGGGCACCCCGTCGCAAAGCGTTTCCTTCCTGGCCGGTGAAACCACCGTCTCCCGCGACTACATCCGCGTCGACGGCTTTCCCATGGCCATCCATGCCGAGGCTCGCTCCCACAGTTTCCTGCTTGGCGACACCGTGCTCAAAATCGACTACAACGGCTACCAGATCCAACACGCTGCCCCGGCCATTGCCTCCGCCAGCAAGCCCTGACAAACCCTGACAACCCTGACAGCCCCACTTCCAGAGCTGGCCCACCACGGTGCCAGGTCTTTTTGCGTCGGCTCTTACTGCGCCAATACGTCCGCTGCCTTCAGAAACCACGGGTCAAGCGGCTTCACCCCGTTCACCACTGTTTCCAGTGGGGTCGTGACCAGTTCGCCGCGGCACATGCCGACCAGCAGGCCCGTGTGCCCGGCGACCATCTGCGCCACCGCCTCCGAACCAAGCCTCGTTCCCAGCAGCCGGTCGGCGCAGGTCGGCACCGCGCCACGCTGCACATACCCCAGCACCGTGGATCGAATCTCGTAGCCCACCAGCAGATTCCGCTGCTGAAACGCCTCGCACAGCCGCCCGGCGTTATATTTCGCGCCCTCCGCCACAACCACAATCGCGTGCGGCTTGCCTCGGTCATACGCTGCCTGGATCCGCTGCGCAATCGCCTCCGGCTCCACCAACACCTCGGGCAGCACAATCGCCTCGGCTCCCCCGGCAATGCCCGCCATCAGCGCCAGGTAGCCGCACTTCCGCCCCATCACCTCCACCAGCAGCGCCCGCCGGTGAGACGATGCCGTCACCTTGAGATTGTCAATTGCATTCAGCGCCACGTTCAGCGCCGTATCCACCCCAATCGTCACGTCTGAACCAAACAAATCGTTATCAATCGTCGAGGCCACCCCCACCGACGCAAATCCCATCTGCTGCAAGGCATGGGCCCCGGCCTGCGAACCGTTGCCGCCAATCACCACCAGCCCTTCGATACCCGCCCCGTGCAGCCGCCGAATCGCCAGTTCCCGACCCTCCGGCGTCTGGAACGGCATACACCGCGCACTGCCCAGAATCGTCCCGCCTCGCTGGATGATGCTCCCCACATCCCGCGTTCCCAGCCGTCTGAAGCTGCCCTCAATCAGCCCGGCATACCCATCCTCCACGCCCCACACCGTCAGCCCGTTCGCCAACCCCGTGCGAACCACCGCGCGAATCGCCGCATTCATCCCCGGCGCGTCGCCTCCACTCGTCAGGACTGCTATATTCCGCATGCAAAATTCTCCTCGGGTCCATCCATTTCAGATTCGCAGAAATTCCATCAGCGATGCCGTGACCCGCATCACCCCCGCTCACCCATCCACGCTTCACCCAGCCTGGCCGAGCTTCATGCAAGTCAATGCCTATTTATGTCCTCATGCGAAAGAAATAAATCAACCGCTCCCCCCGCTCCCCAATTCGGCCCCTATCCTCAGCGCTCCACTCCTCACCCGCCTACTTGCCCATCGCACGCGACAACCGCTATCGTGTCAGTCACGGCTTTCCCCGCTCCGCTCGAGTCGCTCAAGCGATCCCGGCCGGGCTTCCGTGATTTTGCAGCCTTCAAAACCAAGCAGCCTTATTTTCTATCGAGGAACTCTCATGCCCTCCGGTTCACTGCCCGCTCTGCCCAGCACCGCCAGCCCATCCCCCAGCGCCCCAGGCAAAATTGCCGCCAATCAAGACATCGAGTCTACCCTCCGCGAAAACCGCGTCTTCCCCCCGCCGACTGAGTTCGCTGCCCTCGCCCACGTCAAATCCCTCGCAGAATACGAGGCCCTCTACGCCCAGTCCATCGCCGACCCCGAGGCTTTTTGGGCCAACGCAGCAGCAGACCTCCACTGGTTCCAAAAATGGTCCCAGGTCCTCGATTGGCAGCTTCCCCTCGCCAAATGGTTCGTTGGCGGCAAGCTCAATCTCAGCTACAACTGCGTTGACCGCCACGCCCTCGGCAACCTCGCCCACAAGACCGCCCTCATCTGGGAGGGAGAGCCAACCCACATCGACGAGGCGGGCCTCGGCCACAGCCATATCCGCAAGCTCACCTACGCTCAACTCCACGCCGAAGTCCAGAAGTTCGCCAGCGCCCTCAAAGCCCTCGGCATCCAAAAAGGCGACCGCGTCGCCGTCTACATGGGCATGACCCCAGAGCTGGCCATCGCCCTGCTCGCCTGCGCACGCATCGGCGCCATCCACTCCGTCATCTTCGGCGGCTTTGCCGCGCAAGCCATCGCAGACCGCGTCAACGACTCCCAATGCGTCGCCATCATCACCCAGGATTCCAGCTACCGCCGCGGCGGTGAAATCCCACTCAAATCCACCGTCGACGGAGCACTCCTGCTCACCCCGTCCGTCAAGCACGTCATCGTCTACCAGCGCAGCGGAACCCCCGTTTCCATGCAGGCCGGCCGCGACCACTGGTGGCACGAAATCACCGCCGCCGCTGACCCCGTCTGCCCCGCCGAACCCATGGATTCCGAAGATCCGCTCTACATCCTCTACACCAGCGGAACAACAGGGAAGCCGAAGGGCCTTGTGCATACCACCGGCGGCTACTCCGTCCAGACCTACCTGACGACGAAGTATGTCTTTGACCTCCAAAATCCCAATCACCCCAACGACGTCTACTGGTGCACTGCTGACATCGGCTGGGTCACCGGGCACAGCTACGTCGTCTACGGCCCGCTCCAATGCGGCGCCACCGTGCTCATGTACGAGGGCGCGCCCAATTTCCCCGACGTCTCCCGCTTCTGGAAGATCATCGACGACCACCACGTCACCATCTTCTACACCGCACCGACTGCCATCCGAGCCTTCATCAAATGGGGCAATGAACACGTCGAAAAGCACTCCCTCGCCTCTCTCCGCCTGCTTGGCACCGTCGGCGAACCGATCAACCCCGAAGCCTGGATGTGGTACCGGGACAAGATTGGACACAACCGTTGCCCCATTGTCGATACCTGGTGGCAAACCGAGACCGGCGCAATCCTCATCGCGCCCATTCCCGGTGCCGTACCGACCAAACCAGGTTCAGCAACCCGCCCCTTCTTCGGCATTGAGCCTGAAGTCGTCACCCGCGAAGGAGAAAAAGTTCCCGCCGGCTCAGGGGGTCTCCTGGTCGTCAAAAAGCCCTGGCCCTCCATGGCACGCACCGTCTACGGTGACCCCGAGCGCTACCAGAAGACTTATTGGGCCGATGTTGAAGGATGCTATTTCACCGGCGATGGAGCTCGTCAGGATGCCGATGGCTACTTCTGGCTCATGGGCCGCGTTGACGACGTGCTCAACGTCAGCGGCCACCGCCTCGGCACCATGGAAGTGGAATCCGCGCTGGTCGCCCACCCCAAGGTCGCCGAAGCAGCCGTCGTAGGCCGCCCCGACGACCTCAAAGGGCAAGCGATTGTGGCCTTCGTCAGTCTTGAATCGAGTGTTACCGCCGCCATGGCGACCGCTTCCGGCGATTCCGCAGCTAACCTGGCCGCTCTGAAGGATGAGTTGAAGCGCTGGGTTGCAAAGGAAATTGGCTCGTTGGCGCGGCCAGAGGAGATTCGCTTCACCGACGCCCTGCCCAAGACCCGCAGCGGCAAAATCATGCGGCGCTTGCTCCGCGAGCTTGCCACTCACGGCAGCATTCAAGGCGACACAACCACCCTCGAAGACTTCGCCGTCATCGCCAAACTCCGCGAAGCTGAAGAAGGGTAGCGACTTCTTCAGTCATCCCTGCCAAAAAAGATGGTCCGAGCCCAAAGCCACCGGGCTCGCAAAGCTACCGGGCTCGCGGCATTGGTTGGTATCGGCGATACTTTCGCCTCGACCCGGTCTTGCACCCCATGAAGATAGCAAATTGGCTATATTCCTGGGGGCCTTCGAGCCCATACACATCCACCCCAAATTCAACGCAAACGCAAACCACTGTATCCAAACAACTTCCAACAAAATTTCTTGACAGATTCAGACGCCGAAAAATGTTACACGTGTAACATTTGCAAGCCAGACTCAATGTCACACAGTCGCCACGCTCTTCCCCAGAACGTATTCATCAAAATTGGGCAGCGGTTGAACCAGCGGAGCCAGCAGCGCCGCTGCCTGGGCCGTAGTCATTACATCCGCTGGGTCCAGCTTGGTAATCTTTGCGGCGGAAGGATCTGGCTCCATCACGTCCTCGCGCATCAATCGGCCCCGGTCATCGTAGGGCCAGATTGTCTCTTCAAAATTTGAATAGAGATACATGCAATCCGGCTCAGCCTTGAGCCCGTGGAGGCTGAGCAGGCCGAGCAGAAGTTGCTGCGACAACCCTTTCGGCAGCAAGCCAAGTGCTTTGGACGACAAAATCGAGCCGCCCCAAACCTGCTGATGCGCCATTACAGTCGAGGCGACAAAGTTATCTGCAACGGCCACTTGTTCATTTTCAGCGTAGAAGATGCATTGGTTTGTGTCGGCCCAATAGCGGTAGAGGTTACGCACCTGATCTTTGCCGGTGATGGTCGCGTTGAAGCCCAGCGCATGCAGGTTGTAGACGGGTGCGTCAACCATCATTTCCTCGGCCAGCACTTCGTCGTAGCGGCCTGAGAATTCTAGATACCGGTGGCGGCTGTAGTTCATCAGGATGTAACGATGGCGGGGGTTGGTGGTGACTGCGAGGAGTTTGTCAATGCCGACATTGGATTGGGTAATGTCTAGGTTGGGCATGTTTCCATCCTTCTGTTATTTTTCTGCTGTTGGAGGGATTAGTTCCGCAGCCGGGCCGGGGCCGGTGTAGGTGCGCATCATGCCCCAGGCGGTCAGAGCAACGCCGACATTGATGCCGATGACGAGGAGCAGTTCCCATGTGGCGGCGACATGATCCGGCAAATTCACGTCGGGCGGCGCGGCGTAGATCACTTTCTGGTGGTAAACGGCGATGGCCGCAAGGACGTAGATGGATACGATGACGGCCCAGTTAAGCATGGGGGCCCAGGGGCGTGCGGCCTTCTTTTCGGGCGTGTTGTAAAGCTTCTGGAAGAAGCGCCGCGGGCCTACGTCGAGATAGCGGTAGGCCACCAGCCAGTACAGCAGGCCATAGTAGTAGAACCACTTGATGGCGAGCGCGGCGACGAGGACATGCAACGAAATTTCAAAAGTGTTGCGGAAGCGGACCCAGTAGCCGATGAAATGGCCGAAAGACTGCGGGTTTCGATTGAAATAGGAGGCGAGCGGGAAGGAGGAAGAGAGCAGAGCGATGCGTCCGCCCCAATACCAGAGGCGGCTTTTGTAGTGCAGAGAAACAGGTCCGCAGACAAACAAATCCATAGAAACGACAAAGATGTGAAAGGTGAATATCTTGATCGCCTGGCGGTTGCCAAAGAGCGGGTTGAGCAGATCCTGGGGGCGAAAGTAGCCCTGGTAGATCTGACGCACACCGACCCACATCCCCCAGAGCAGCAGGATGGAGTAGAGCGTCGTGATGGCGATTGAGTCCGGGGTAACCGCTGACCAATTCACGGTTGCCAACGATAGTCTGCCCAGAGGCTCAAGTCAAAACTTATTTTCGAATAAGTTCCTGCGTGGAGGTGGGGCTTGGTTTGAGTGGAGTTTATGTGTGTTTTGTTCTGGACTGGCATGGGGCTGGGGGCGTGATTTACCCTTGAGTTTGTATGAACTCTGCATTGCTTAACCGATTTGCCGCACTTTTGTTTCTGGCTTTGGCGGGAGTTTCCGCGCTGGCCCAGCAATCCACACCTGCAACTCCGGCGACTCAGGCTCCGGCGACTCAGGTTCCGGCTGCCAAAGCTGCCGAGGAACTTCCGGACGGCCCCGCGCCGCAGGCTTCGGCGCTGGTGCATCCGAATGGGCCGATGGTGGTTTTTGATACGTCCATGGGCCGGATCACCTGCCAGTTTTATGAGAAGCAGGCACCGAAGACGGTGGCCAACTTCATTGGTCTGGCGGAGGGGACGATTGACTGGACCGACCCGGTGAGCCACAAGAAAATGCACAAGAAGCCGCTGTATGACGGGACTGTCTTTCATCGGGTGATTCCTGAGTTCATGATTCAGGGTGGCGACCCGGCGGGGACTGGATTGGGCGACCCTGGCTACAGTTTCAATGACGAATTTGATTCCAATCTGAACTTTGATGGGCCGGGGCGGCTGGCGATGGCCAATTCCGGGCCGAACACGGATGGCAGCCAGTTCTTCATTACCGAGAAGGGTTACGACTCGTTGAGCCAGCACTACAGCCTGTTTGGGCAGTGCGATGATGCGGGCGTGGAAGTGGTGAAGGCGATAGCGCGGGTTGAGCGAGACGCGGACGACAAGCCGCTGACGCCGGTGGTGTTGTGGAAGGTGACAATTGTGCGTGACGGGAAGCCGTTGCCCGCTCCGCCCGCGGCTGCTGCGGCGCCCAGCAAGTAATTGAACGAGTTGAATGAGATGGCCGCGAGCTATCTTGTCAGAACGAAAACAGCCTTTACTGGCAGAGAAAAAACAGAGGAGTTTCAATGGCTTTGACAACTGGTACTTATGCGATTTTTACGACGACTGAAGGCACGATCACGGTGAAGCTTTTCCCTGAAGTCGCACCGATCACGGTGGCTAACTTCATTGACCTTGCAGAAGGCAAGCGGGAGTGGACACATCCTGTGACGGGCGTAAAGTCGACGAGCAAGCTGT
>JANYDG010000092.1 GCA_025359885.1 Acidobacteriota bacterium | reverse complement strand
CGGGGCCGCGGAACTTGTCGTGGCAGGTCTTGCAGGCGCCGCCCGTGGCCTTGAACTGGCCCTTGATGGCTTCGATGTCCCCGGCCTTGGCCAGGCTCTCACAGCGAGCAGGAATTCGGATAAGTTATCTGGAAGCTCACTGATTTGGGCCGCGCATCCTCTCCCACGCACACCTTCGCCGCAATCTCCACCTGCGACACGTTGTAGAGTTTCAGCGGAATCGACTTGCCGACTTTCTCCACCAGATCGTAAATTGCCTCCGGGTTGGCATTGGCGTCCGCCTCCACCGTGACCCGGTCCCCCCGGACAACCTTTGAAGCAAACCGGAGCTTCTTCACCGCTACTCTCTGAATCCCGCTCGCTGGCTCATAGACAAACTGGAAGCCGCGAGCGGCGAGCTGATTCAAGTTATAAACCCGCGTGTCTTCCGGGTCCGGCGGCAACCCCGGCAATTTCAAAATCGCCTTGGCAAACATCGCTTGCAGCGGCTCAACTGCCTTGCTGGATTCGCGGCAATTCACATCCAGCGTTCCATCCCTTTGCGAGTACACATAGACCACTTCGAAGGCAGGTTTATGCTGTCTACGGTCAAACTTCTCATCGATCCATTCAAGGCTCTGCTGAGAGTAGTCCTCTGGATACGCGAAAAAATAGTCCAGATCGCCGCGCCGAAGGGCCTCCACAACGCAGTTCTTGCCGCGCCCTTCCACCCCCCGGAAATATCGGCTGATTTCAGCGGCAAGCTCATTGCGGCCTTCCGCATGAACCGATGCGGCTACATGGGGCAGCCCCTTGCGCTTTCGCCAATAGGACAGCGAATCCGCATGGCAAAAGAGCGTTGCGCCCTTCCAATACTCCTGGTGATCGAGAAACGTCACCATCGCCCGCTCAAAGTGGCCGTCCAGCCCTGCCATCTCCTCCACAAAAGCCGCGTAGGCTTCTTCGCTCTCGCGCAATCGCCAACGCGCTTCATCGCGGATCGCATGAAAGCCCTGTTCGCAGCTCAGAGCCTCAATCTCCCTGAATTCCGCATCCATCCTGTTTCGCTCGCCGTCCGGCAGGGCCATCCACGCTTCAAAGAGCGAATCGATCTTCGTCTCTTTCATCGCGGCAAAGTCAAACTCCGCGAAAAGCCCCCGCTCCCGGAAGTAGCGGGCCAGCAGCCGGTTCGGCATCTGGCGGAAGAAGTCCCGAGCGAAGTAGTGTCGTGCCATATCCCCTCGCTATCGAGCGCAAAACCCTGGCGCTCCTGGACATTGTAGGATATTGCTGAACTCAACAATAGCGCAGATTCCGTTTGTTTGAGCCGTTTTCGGACTGTTGACCTCGGATTCAGGCCGATTCCTCCTCGTACCGACGAACCTTCTAGCCAATGGGAGCCAAAGTGGCAGACGATTCCAACACACCGCACTACACCTCGTCCGATCTGACCTTCATGACCAATGAGGCGGGAAACACGCTACAGGACCGTTTCACGGTATTGCTCAAGAAGGATACCCGTTCCTTTGACTGCCTGGTTGGGTACTTCTTTGTCAGCGGCTTCTACAAACTCTACCCGGCGTTAGAGAGCGTGGAAAAGATTCGCATTCTGATTGGACTGAATACCGATGGCGCGGCATATCAGCTCATGGAGCAGGCGAAAGAGCAGGGAGAGCTATCTTTCGTTTCCCATGCGGTTGCGAAAGAACGTGTCGCCACCGATGTGCTTCGTGAACTTGAAAAGTCCCCTGATGGCCTTGATATAGAAACTGGTGTCCATAAGTTTGTAGAGTGGATTCGCAGCGGGAGGCTCGAAATTAAAGCGCACCCAGCCAGGAACCTTCACGCCAAGGTCTACATTATGACCTTTGTGGATGGCGATAGGGACAAAGGGCGCGTAATAACTGGTTCCAGCAATCTTACCCAATCCGGGCTTGCGGAAAACCTGGAGTTCAATGTTGAACTGAAGAACCGGGCTGACTACGATTTCGCTATCGCCAAATTCAATGAACTGTGGGATGTGGCTGTTGAAGTGACAAAGCCTTACGAGGAGGCTATCGTCACCCGCTCCCCCTATGCGGAGTTCAGCCCATACGAGTTGTATCTAAAGCTGCTTTACGAATACTTCCGCAATGAACTGAACCGCCCGTCTGAGCTTGATGACATTTATGTTCCCGTTGGCTTCAAGAAGTTGAAGTATCAGGAAGAAGCAGTCCTAAGCGCGCGTAAAGTGCTTGAAGAGTATGGCGGCGTGTTTATATCGGATGTAGTTGGCCTCGGCAAAACTTACATGTCTGCGCTCCTGGCACAGCAGTTGGATGGCCGCAACCTTGTCATTGCTCCCCCGCAGTTATTGGACCGGGACAAGCGCGGCTCTTGGCCCAACGTCTTCGGCGATTTTCAAGTACGTCAAACCGACTTCATATCCATCGGCAAGATTGACGATCTGCTCACGCGCGATTTGGCCCGCTACACAAACGTATTCATTGACGAGTCCCACCGCTTCCGCACCGAAACGAATACCACCTACGAAACCCTGGCCCAAATCTGCCGTGGAAAACGTGTCATCCTGATTTCAGCAACTCCGCTGAACAACCGCCCGCGCGACATTCTCAGCCAGATCAAGTTATTTCAAAACGGCAAGAACAGCACGATCCCGAATCTGCGCAACCTGGAAGCATTCTTTTCTGCGCTGGAAAAAAAGCTCGAAGGCTTGGACCGGCAGAACGACCGGGAACGATACTTCCAAGTCGTGCAGGCCAACGCGCGCGCCACGCGGGAGCGCGTCCTCAAGTACCTGATGATCCGGCGCACCAGAACAGAGATTCAGAAATATTACGGCGACGATATGCACCAGCAGGGGCTTCGCTTTCCAGCCGTGGAGGACCCGCAGCCCTTGTTCTACAGGTTCGACGCCGTTGAAAGCAAAGTCTTCGATGAGACCACTCGGCTCATCGCATCGGAATTCAACTTCGCACGGTATCGCCCGCTCACCTACTACGAGGGCGGCGAAGCTGGCGGCGAAATTCAGGGCCAGCGCAACCTGGCCAAGTTTATGAAGATTCTCTTGGTCAAGCGCCTTGAAAGCAGCTTCCATGCCTTCCGCCTGACCCTTGACCGCTTTTTCCGTTCCTACGAGCGCGTCATAGCCGAATACCGCAAGGGCCACGTCTACATCAGCAAGAAGCACATCAACAAGATTTTTGAGCTGTTGGACGACGACGCTCAGGACGCCATCGAAACCCTGCTCGCAGAGGACAAAGCAGAACGCCTGGATGCCAAGGACTTTTCGTCTGAGTTCATCAAAGACCTGGAGGCGGATTTCAAAACGCTGAAACGCATCCAGACCATTTGGAAGGCTGTCCACCGTGATCCCAAGTGGGAGTCATTCCGCGACCTTCTGACCAGCCAAGAATTGCTCAAGAAAAACCGGCTCATCATCTTCACCGAGTCGCAGGAAACAGCAGACTACCTCGCCGGGCAGATTGCCAAACACGTTGACACAAAGGTACTGTGCTACTCCGGGCAGTCGGACGAGGCGGCGCACAAGGCCGTTATCGCAAACTTCGACGCCAACGCATTCCACCCGCGCGACGACTACCGGATTCTGGTTTGTACCGAAGTGCTTTCGGAAGGTGTGAACCTGCATCGCTCCAACGTGGTTATCAACTATGACATTCCGTGGAACCCAACGCGGTTGATCCAGCGCGTGGGCCGCGTCAACCGTGTTGACACCAAATTCGCCAGCATCCACACCTACAACTTCTTCCCCACCGAAGAGGGCAATGACCTAATTAAGCTCCGTGAGGCGGCAGAGGCGAAGATTCATGCGTTCATTGAAATGCTCGGCGCTGATGCCCGTCTGCTCACCGAGGGCGAGGAAATCAAGTCGCATGACCTCTTCGCACGGTTGAATTCCAAGAAGATCATCACCGGCGAGGATGAGGACGAGGAAAGCGAACTGGAATACCTGGGCGAAATCCGTGAGGTGCGCGATAAGCAGCCGGACCTCTTCACCCGCATCAAGCGACTCCCCAAGAAGGCGCGCTCCACCCGCCAGCTTGCCACCGACAGCGGCTTTGCGCCCAGCTTTCCGTCGCTGTTCACCTACTTCCGTCATGGCCGCCTGGACAAGTTTTACCTCACCGGCAGTGTTACCGACCCGGTTGAATTGGACTTCCTGGCCGCCGTCAAACTGCTCAAGCCTGCCGACACGGCAGAAAAGCTACAGGCCATTGCCGCCGACTTCTACGACCTGCTGGCAAAGAACAAGGTCGCCTTCACCGAGGCCACCAGCGAAGATCTGGATGAGGCCATCGCCAAGCACAAAGGCGGCGCGAACGATGCCTACATCCTCAAGCGCCTAAAGGCCAAAGAGATTCGCCGCTATCAGGGATTCACCGAGGACGACGAGCAGTTCGTCCAGCAGGTCATCCAACTCCTGACCGATGGCGCGCTGCCACGCCCAACGACAAAGAAGGTTTCCGAATCCCTCAAAGCCGAAGCCGAGCCGCTGAAAGTTCTTGGCATCTTGCGCCGGGACATTTCAACATTGTTCCTACAGGCAACGCGCGCGCAGCTTACGCACAACACGCTCAGCCCGCGAGAGGTCATCCTCTCGTCCTACTTGCTGGAGGCTAAATGAACCGCTCCCAAGCCCGCGCCTTTGTCAGCGACACCTTTACGCACAGCTTCGACAAAGCCCGCTTCGCCGCCTTTGTTCAGAACCTGGTCAACCATTTTGATGCGTCCAAGGCGACGCAGTGGAACCAGCAGTACGTGAAGGACGCCTTCAAGGACCACGTACAGCGGTTCGAGCGGCTGGGCACATATACCTCCCCGAACCGCGAAACCGTGGATGTGCTCATTGTCCACCTGACCACCAACTCAAAGCTGGAGCGGGCGCGCACCTCCATTCGCAACTTTGTCGCCGATCACCTCAAGCAGCGTGACGAGAAAGACGCGGCCCTCGTTGCCTTCGTGTCGCCGTCGGAAAGCAGTTGGCGATTTTCGTATATCCGCATGGAGTATGCGACGGTCCAGAGTGATAGCGGCAAGGTCGGCGTAGAGGCGCGGCTCACCCCGGCGCGGCGCTTCTCCTACATCGTCGGCGAGGGGGAAAGCTGCCACACGGCGCAATCCCGCTTCCTCAGCCTGCTCGGCAACGATGACGCGGACCCCTCGCTCGCCCAGCTTGAAGAAGCCTTCAGCGTTGAGGCCGTCACCAAGGAATTCTTTAAACAGTACGCCGATCTCTTTATCAGGATCAACGCGGAACTCGAAAAGCTGGCCGACAAGAACAAGGCCATCCGCGATGAATTCGCCAGCAAGGGCATCCAGACCGTTGACTTCGCCAAGAAGCTGATGGGCCAGATTGTCTTCCTCTACTTCCTCCAGAAGAAGGGCTGGCTCGGCGTCGAGCGCGGCAAGCCGTGGGGCACCGGCCCGCACGATCTGCTGCGCCGGATGGCAAGCGGCTTCAATGGACAGTACAAGAACTTCTTCAACGACATTCTGGAACCGCTCTTTTATGACACGCTGGCAACCGACCGGGGACACGATGCCTGGTGCGACCGCTTCCAGTGCCGCATCCCGTTCCTCAATGGCGGCCTCTTTGAGCCGCTGGGCGATTACGACTGGCGCAGCATCGACATTCCCCTGCCCAACGAGCTATTCACCAACAGCCAGCACATTGAGGAAGGCGTCACCGGCAACGGCGTCCTGGACGTATTTGACCGCTACAACTTCACCGTCAACGAGGCCGAGCCGCTGGAGCAAGAGGTCGCCATTGACCCCGAAATGCTCGGCAAGGTCTTTGAGAACCTGATTGAAGAAAACCGGCGCAAGGGCCTGGGCGCATACTACACGCCGCGTGAAATCGTGCATTACATGTGCCAACAGAGCCTTGTCCACTACCTGCATAGCAGCCTGAATGAGGCGGGCGCTGACGTGAGCAGGGAGGATG
>JANYDG010000057.1 GCA_025359885.1 Acidobacteriota bacterium | reverse complement strand
CGCCGCTCTGATGGTGGCCGCGGCGGAGAGCGTGCATGGTGCGGGCGTCACCGCCGGGGGCGCGACCGAGGCCGAGGTCGATGCGGCCCGGGTAAAGGGCCTCCAGAGTGCCAAACTGTTCGGCGACGACGAGCGGAGCGTGGTTGGGCAGCATCACGCCACCGCTGCCGACGCGAATCTTGGAGGTGGCCGCCGCGATGTGGCCGATGAGGACGGCGGTGGCGGAGCAGGCGAGGCCGGCGATGGAGTGATGTTCAGCGAGCCAGTAGCGGGTGAAGCCGAGGCGCTCGACGTGCTGGGCGAGGTCGACGGAGCGGGCGACGGCGCTTTTGGCGGATTCCCCAGTGCGGCGGGAGACGAGGTCCAGTACGGAAATGGGGAAAGCGCGGCTGTTATTTTTGCTGCTCATACTGGTTAGATGAGCGCGGAGGCGAAGCGATGCTCGTTGATGTTAGTCTTGCGCGTGGAAATTCGGAGGTGAACCGATGGATGATGCAGTTTTGACTCTGCCGGAGCAAGTGCTGGCGACTGAGAAGGCTGTCGAGCTGATTCGCAGTCTGCGGGCAAGGCATGGAGAGCTGATGTTTCACCAATCGGGCGGCTGCTGCGATGGCAGTTCGCCGATGTGTTTTCCGCTTGGAGAGTTTTTGACTGGGGACTCTGATGTGCAGCTAGGGGTGGTGGATGGGGTGCCGTTTTTCATGAGCAAGAGCCAGTTTGAGTATTGGAAGCACACGCAACTCACGTTGGATGTGGTGCCGGGGCGAGGTGGAATGTTTTCGCTCGAGGGATCAGACGGCGTGCGATTCCTGATTCGCTCGAGGGTGTTTACGGGTGATGAACTTCGCAGCCTGCGGGCGGCCGGTCGGATATAGCATGTGCATCTTGTGTTCAAACCAAGCGGCTTTTTTAACAGATAGCGAAGAGGAAATCTATGAAGCAAAAGCATTTCAGGGCAGTCGTGGTGGTGGCGGCAACTTGTTTTTCACTTTCTGTGCTGGCTTGCGCGCAGGGGCGTGAGATGACGCTGGCTCCGCGAACGATGGCGCGTGTTGGTTCCATCGACGAGCGGTATCAGAGTTACAACATTGAGATGGTCGAGGTAACAGGCGGGCGATTCTGGAAGCCATATGCGTCGAAGACTGCAGTCGTAACACCCAAAGATGCAGCCGCGAATCAGCCCGCTGGCATGGACGCGAGCCTGTATGAGTACCGGCCTCCGATCGACCTGACCAACGCCCGCCTGCGGAAGCTCGCGGCAGCGCTCGCTCCGGCATACGTGCGTGTGAGCGGCACATGGGCCAATTCGACCTATTTCCAGACCAGCGAGTCTGCAAAGATAGATGCTGCGCCGGAAGGGTTCAAGGGGGTGCTCACACGAGCACAATGGAAGGGCGTGGTGGATTTTGCAGCATCAGCAAATGCAGACCTCGTAACCTCCTTTGCAATGAGCGCAGGAACAAGGGGCTCAGGCGGGATCTGGGAGCCCGCGCAGGCCGAGGCCCTGCTCATGTACACAAAATCGGTAGGTGGAAAAATTGCCGCAGCTGAATTCATGAACGAGCCAACGTTTGCCGAGATGGGCGGCGCTCCAAAAGGCTATGACGCAGCGGCGTTTGGGCGGGACATGCTGGCGTTTCAGAGCTTCGCGAAGAGGGCTGCACCTGAGATGCTGCTGCTTGGGCCGGGGGGCGTGGGAGAGGGCTCCAGCCTGGTGCCTGCTTCAATGAAGCTGCTGGCCACGGCAGATTTGTTCAAGGCGACAGGTCCGGTGTTTGACGCAGTTTCGTACCACTCGTATGGGGGCGTTTCGAGTCGCTGCGGACGGGCAGGCATGCCCTCGTCAACCTCGGCAGAGGCCGCGCTGAGCGAAGAATGGCTCGGCCGGGGAGAGGGCATTGAGGCGTATTACAGCCAATTGCGGGACCACTTTGAACCCGGCAAGCCACTCTGGAATACCGAGACTGCTCAAACTGCCTGCGGTGGAGATCGCTGGGCATCCACTTTTCTTGACACCTTTCGCTATCTGAACCAACTGGGGGTCCTCGCAAAGAAAGGGGTGCAGGTGCATATGCACAACACGCTCGCGGCCAGCGACTACGGCTTGCTCGATGAGAAGACTTACCTGCCTCGGCCAAACTACTGGGCAGCGCTCCTGTGGCGCAAGATGATGGGCACCACAGTGCTTGAGACTGGCAAGTCTACTGTCCCAAGTCTGCACCTCTTTGCCCACTGCCTGCGGCAGCACCCCGGCGGAGTCGCAGTGCTCGCTATCAATCTTGATCAGCAGGCCCCCGCTATGATGACTTTGCCGAGCCCAGCCGAGGAGTACACGCTCACGGCAAAGGAGTTGCTTGCCACTCAGGTGCAACTGAACGGAGCCGAGTTGGCGCTGAATCCGGATGATTCTCTGCCAGAAATCAAGGCAGAATTGGTGAAAACGGGGAAAGTTGCGCTGCCTGCTGCCAGTATCACTTTCCTGGCTTTTCCGGGGGCTAACAACGCTAGCTGCCGGTAGCGGAGAGCAGGCCGGTTCAGACCGCATTCGGTCAACGGGAAACGGCTATTGGCAGCGGCTCATCCAATAGGAATATCTTTTCAGATACAATGTTCCGGGCCGGGAGCTGGGGCGCTCGGCCGTTTTAGAAAATCTCACACGGAGAAACCACTTTGCTTATGAACCGGCGTTTTGGCCTTCCCTTCCCCGCTGCTCTGGTTTGCGCGGCGGTCTTGTTGATTGCGATGCAGACAAATGTGCAGGGCGAGGCTGCGCAAACTGCGCGGCCAGAGTGGAAGGCGCAGTGGATCAGCCACCCAACCGCTCCGCTGAAGGAAGCCATCACGCTTCACTTCAAAAAAGAGCTCGTGTTGAAGGCCGTGCCGGAGCACTTCGTCGTGCATGTCAGCGCAGACAACCGATTTGTCCTTTACGTCAACGGGGCGCGGGTCGGTGATGGGCCGGCGCGGGGAGACCTGGCTCACTGGCGGTATGAGACATTCGACCTCGCTCCCATGCTCAAACCAGGCGTCAATACGGTGGCAGCGACTGTTTGGAATTTTGGCATTTATGCTCCCGTAGCGCAGATGACAGACCGGACTGCCTTTCTCCTGGAGGGAGATACCGCAGCTGAGGCAATGATAAATACCAATCCGAGTTGGCTCGTCGAAGAAGAGAAAGGTCAGGTTGCTTTCCCTCGAGAGCCACATGGGTTCTACACATACTTTGCCTCGGGCCCCGGCGAAAAGCTGCGCGCAAGCGAATATGACTGGAACTGGCTGGCGGCAGGGACGGTTGGTTCAGGGTGGGTCCACTCCGGGCCAGCGCAGCGGGAAAACGTGTTTCCAGGCGCAGGAATGGCAGCTTCACGTGGAAGAAGCGATCCAGACAATGCTTGGCAGCTTGTCGCTGATCCGCTACCGCATATGGCATACGAATCGCAGGATCCGGGCCATGTCGTCCGGGCTACGGCGATTGAGGCCGGCGATTTTCCGGCGAAGCCGCTCACGGTTCCAGCGAAGTCCCATGTGCACCTCATGCTTGATCGTTCAGAACTAACGACCGCGTATCCCCTTTTGCGGTTTTCAGGCGGTAACGGGGCAGACATCAAAATGGTCTATGCCGAAGCACTGTATGACGAAAAACAGCACAAAGGCAATCGCAATGAGGTGGGCACCCGGCAGGCATTGGGCATCACTGACGAAGTTCTCCCAGACGGCGGAGAGCATCGCAGTTTTGAACCAATGTGGTGGCGAACCTGGCGGTATCTTGACCTCGATGTTGAGACCGGCGAGCAGGCCCTGACCCTGGATAGCCTTGAGGCGCACTACACGGCGTATCCATTCAAAGTAAGTGCGAGTTTTTCTTCAAGCGACCCTGACTTGCAGAAGATATGGGAGATTGGCTGGCATACGGCACAGCTCGATGCGCATGAAACGTACATGGACACTCCCTACTACGAGCAGTTGCAGTACTCAGGAGATACTCGCCTCCAGGCATTGATTACCTACGCCATGACAGGAACCGATCTGTTACCCCGTCAGGCGATTACCGCGCTTGATGATTCGCGGAACACTGCAGGAATTACGACAAGCCGCTATCCTTCGCAGCTGCCGCAGTACATTCCGCCGTTTTCATTGCTATGGATTGGCATGCTGCATGATAACTACATGTACCGGGCAGATGCCGGGTTTGTGAAGAGCATTTTGCCGGGAACGCGGACGGTGCTGGAATGGTTTGCGGGTTATCAGCATCAGGATGGCGTGCTGGGCCAGTTGCCCTGGTGGAGCTTTGTCGATTGGGTAGAAACCGAGACAAACAAGCCCTTCCCTTCTTATGATGCGAATAACGAAAGCTGCCTGACAACAATGCAATATATAGGCGCGCTTGAAGATGCCATTGATATGGAGAAATCGCTCGGTTCTCCGGAATATGTTGCACTGTATACGCCGCGTCTGGAGCGGGCAAAGAAGGGCGTGGTGACGCAGTGCTGGGATGCTTCGAAGGGACTCTTTGCTGACAGCGCAGCAAAGGACCTCTATAGCGAACACACAAACATGCTGGCGGTGCTGCATGATGTGATTCCGAAGAAGGATCAGCCTGCGCTGATGCGGCTCGTGGAGGCGAAGCAGTTAGGCCAGACCCAGGCTACGAAGCTTACTGGAGCCAGTTTCTACTTCCGCTACTATCTGGCCCGGGCGCTGGACCATGCGGGCATGGCCGATGACTATCTGAAGACCCTTAGTGACTGGCATGGATTCCTGAAGATGGGCTTTACGACGTGGCCGGAGCAGCCGGGAGATACGCGGTCTGATTCGCATGCGTGGACGGCGCACCCGACTTACGATCTGCTGACGTTGGTAGCGGGAATTGGGCCAGCGGAGCCGGGTTTCAAGACGGTCCGGATTGCTCCGCACCTCGGGGACCTCACCCACCTCGAGGCAACTTATCCGCATGCAACGGGGCTGATTCATGTGAAGTATGAGGGAACTTCGGGTACGGTAGATCTGCCTGCGGGACTTATGGGGGTGTTTGTCTGGAAGGGAAAGACTACGCCGCTTCATTCGGGAGCGAATCAGCTTAGTCTCAGATAGAGAAAATCCCGTGGGACTAACGGCGCGACTTGCGCTTTGCGTCGACCTTTGGCCAGTACTGGAAGGGGTCGGCGTAGAGTTCGCCGGTGAGGTCGGAGAGTTGAAGCTGGAGCCGCTGCTGGGCGTCAGCGACTGCCTGGTTGTAGATGGCAGGACCAACCTCTTCGAGCATAAAATTGAGCAGAAGGCCCGCCGGCAGGTCTCCGATAGGTTCGAGATTCTCTTCAAAGTAGCGCCTGATCGAGGCAATGGCTTCGCCTCGCTGATGTTTGGGGAGTTCAATCGGGTTCATGCAATTCGCGCCCTCTGGAAACAGACTAAATCGTAGGATGTTCCCCCTGCGAAGCGGCAAATCTGAGGAAAACCGGGGACGAAATTCCCTCCAATTCAGGTAATTCCAGTCGGAGGGAGTTTGGGACTTCTTATCCACAAGAACTGCTCCTCGAGCGGTTGACCCTGCCAATTCTGGACCGTAGCGTTGTAGGGACAGGGCTGCGATTTCCCTCGCGTACGCCTCGGAGAGTACATGCTGAAACTGAAAAAGATCCATATCTTAGGCTTCAAGAGCTTTTGCGATCGCACCGAAGTGGTGCTGCCAGGCACCGGAATTGCCGTCGTCGTAGGGCCGAACGGTTGCGGCAAGTCCAACATTCTGGATGGGGTTAGCTGGGTTCTGGGTGAGCAGAGCGCCAAGACGCTGCGCGGCGGCCAGATGATGGATGTGATCTTTGCGGGCACGCGGGACCGCAAGGCCCTGGGCATGGCCGAGGTAACGATCACCATGGTGGACCCCGATGCGTACGAGGGTCCCATGATCATTGACCGCGAGCCCGAGGTGGAGATTGACTCCGACTTCCCCTCCGATTGGGACGAGCAGGCCCTGCGGCGAAAACGGGCCAGCGAGGCCGACGAAATCATTGCCGAAAATCAGCCCGGACAGGCGCTGGAAGATGGCGAGACGGAAGCGCCGGAGCCGAGCGTTGAGGCTGGCACTGGCGGACCGCAAGCGGTGGTGCTGAAGATACGGCGACGGAAGTTTTCGCGCACTCCGCAAAAGGGCGAGATCGTCATCACGCGGCGGCTCTTCAGGACGGGCGAAAGCGAGTACCTGCTGAATGGGAAGCTGTGCCGGTTGCGGGACATTCAGGACATTTTCATGGGCACGGGTCTGGGGCCGGAGAGCTACGCGATTATTGGGCAGGAGCGGATCGGGCAGCTACTGAGCTCGAAGCCGCATGACAGGCGATCGATTATTGAAGAAGCGGCGGGGATTACGCGCTTCAAAACGAAGAAGCGGCTGGCGGAGTTGAGGCTGGAGTCGGCGCGGCAGAACCTGGCGCGGATTGACGATATTTTTGACGAAGTGACGCGGCAGATGAATTCGCTGAAGCGGCAGGCCGCCAAGGCCGAGCGCTTTGCCGAGCTGCGTGATCTTTTGCGCGCCAAGTTGCGCGTCACCGTTGCCAGCCGGTTGACACGCATGGACGCGGAACAGGTGCGTCTTGACGCGGAAATTGCAGCCCTGACTATCCAAATTGACCAGACGGCGGCGCAGGTTGAAACGCTCGATTCTGCGCAGCATGAGCTCACGGGACGGGGCTATGAGCTCGATCGCTCAGGGCAGGCGGCGCAGGCGCAGGCCAATGCAGCGGCTGTGGAACTGGAGCGGGCTGGTGCGCGCGAGCGGAACAATGCTGAGCGCGTGGCAGAGCTTGAGTCGCGGCTTGCGGCAACCGCAGCCGAGCGGTCTCAGACCCAAACGCAGATTGCGAGCATCGCCGAGGAGCGCGAGCAGCACAAGCATTTCCTGGCGACCGCAGCTGAGGAAGCGCGAGCCTTTCGCGCGCAGGTCGAGTCTCGGCAGCAGGAGGCACGGCTCGCGGCGCAGCAAGTCATGGACGCCGAGCGCCAGGTAGAGAGTGGCCGTCGCCAGGCGATGCACGTACTCACGCAGGCGGGCATTGCGCGCAACCAGACAGCGCAGGCTGAGGAGTCGCTGGCGGCTCTGGAACGCGATGCGCGACGGCTTGAAAACGAGATGGGCCAGGCGCGCGCCGAAGCTGAGCATCTCGGAGCCGAGCGCGGGCAAGCCAATTTGCGATTTGAAGGCGCTGCCGAAACCCTGAAGCAACTGGAGGCCGAGATTGCCGAAGTGCGCGAGGCTCTGCAGGTGCGCCGGGGCGAAGAGGCCGCGCTGCGCTCGCGTTCAAACCAGTTGCGAGGTGAGCAGGCAACCCTGACCGGGCGTCGTAATTCACTGGACGCGGTAATCAAGAATCACAGCTATTCAACCGAGACGGTCCGCAAGCTGTTGAAGCAGGATTCGCTCGGACCCGGAATGACGCCGATTGGCACGCTGGCGGATTTTGTCGATGTTGCGGGCGAACATGAGGCCGTTGCCGACGACTTTCTCCGAGAAGAACTCAGCTATATCGTCGTGAAAGACTGGAAAGCTGCGTCCGAGGGGATTCGCTTGCTGCGCTCAGGCATGGACGGGCGGGCCACGTTCCTCGTGCATCCAGACGAGGCGGCAGGCGAACTCTTTGAATCCCCAAAGGAGATTTCTGTCGAAGGTTTGATCCCGCTGCGGTCGACGATTCGCGTGCTCAACGGGTTTGGCAAAAGTCTTGAAGCGATGCTGCCCAAGCTGCGGCACGGCTATCTGGCGTCAGATTCAGAGACTGCTCGCCGGCTGGCAGGCGAGTTTCCAGAGGGATATTTTCTAGCTCCGACGGGGGAGTATTTCCATAGTTCAATGGTGAGTGGCGGCAAGCCTGCGGCTGAGGGTCCGCTGGCGGTGAAGCGCGATTTACGCGAAACGCAGCGGAAGCTGGGAGCTGTCGAGAGCGAGTTGAGCCAGTCCGAGGTCAACGCCGTCTCTGCGGCCAAGGCTATTGAGGAGCTGGTGGTACGACTGGAGCTGCTGAATGAGCAGAGGCGTCAGGCGGAGCGCGATGCAGCGAATCAAGGCGCGGCGCTGAAGCAGATGGAGTCGGAAGTTCAGCGGATTGAGCGCCGTCTGCAGGAGTGGACAATCCAGGCCGGGCGCAACAAAGACGCGCGCGAACAGAAGCAGGGGCTGATCGCCGCCAAGCTTGAAGAGGCGAGCCGCCTTGAAGCGGAGCACACGGCAGCTGAAATTCGGCTGGAGGAGTTGCAGCAGGGCCTTTCAGAGCTGCGCCAGAATCGCGAAGCCGTGCAGCAGGAGGCGGCGCGAGTAACAGCGGAACTGGCGGGCCTGGAAGAGCGCCGGCGCGGGGCCGATGCGGCCTACCAGCGCATTGAGCGCCTGCATGCGGATCTCGAAAAGCGCGCTCTGACGATCGATCAACAGATGGCGGCCGCAGCAGCCGAACGCGATCAGCGCCTCGGCGAGAATGACGGCTTGCAGGCGAGGCAGATTGAGTTGAAGTCGCTCCGCGAAGAGGCAGCAACACACGCCAAAGAGGCAGCAGTCGAGGCCGCCGCACTTCGAGAGCAGTTGTCAGTAACCGAGGCGCAGTTAAAAGCGCTGCGTATGGCAACAGACGGGTTCCGCGAGCGCCGCAGCACCCTCGCCAGCGCCGCAGCCAAACTCAGGAGCGACCTGGAGCATCTTGAAGCAAGCTGCCTGAATGACCTGAATATCGAAGCCAGCGCGCTGCGGGTCGAATTTGAAAATGCCGCAGGCATTGCCTATCTCGAAGGAGAGGCGTTAGCCGCCGCCGAGGAGGAAAGTCGCGGGCTCAAGCAAAAGCTCGAAGCCATGGGTCCGGTCAACATGATGGCCCTTGAGGAATACAAAGAGACCGCCGAAAGGCACGCCTTCCTCGAAACCCAGCGCAAAGACCCCGTCGATTCCATTGAGAATACGCAGAGCACCATCAAGGAAATCGACCAGATTTCGAGGGTGAAATTTGACGAGGCGTTTGCCCGCATCAACGAAAACTTTGCTCAGGTTTTCAACAAACTCTTCCCCGGCGGTCAGGCCTTCCTCCGCCTCACCGACGTTGAGAATCAAGCAGAAAGCGGCCTCGAAATCGTCGCCTCACCCCCCGGCAAAAAGCTACAAAATGTCCTCCTCCTCTCCGGAGGAGAAAAAGCCCTCACAGCACTCAGCCTGCTGGTAGGCATCTTCCAGTACCAGCCGGCTCCCTTCTGCGTGCTGGACGAAGTGGATGCGGCGCTTGATGAAACCAATGTGGGCCGGCTGGCTGATCTGCTGCATGGCATGAGCCAGGATACGCAATTCCTGCTGGTGACGCACTCCAAGCGCATGATGCAGACAGCAGATCTAATTTATGGCGTAACCATGCAAGAACCCGGCGTCAGCAAAATCGTCAGCGTCCACCTGGGCAACCGGGAGCGGGAACGAGCTAGCGCTTAGTCACGCGGGGAGTGGACTAGACGCGAGTTAGCCGCAGCATTAGCCAACAATGCCGAATGCTGCATCGGCCTCGTTGCTATAAATCCCAAGCCCCCTGCCAGGCGGAGGGTTGTTGTGGGTAGATTGACAAACAGCATCACGGATTGGTTCCTGCCTAAAAGGAACTTGTATTGCGCATGCCGTCCCTGCTGCGGCCCGCGCTTCAAATGCAGGTGGCTATAGGTGAGAGAGCAACTGCGGATGGCGGCGCGGTTCGGTGATTGTCGTGCTGCTCTGTGGTGGCAGTCCACCCAGGAAAAAGACATAGCACTGGCGAAGAAAATCGCCGTGCAATGGAAGGACTGAACCATGGACATCGTAGAAGAATCATTGAGCCGCTACGACACCGCAGATTACCTGACGGACGACGACCGCATCGCCGCATATCTCGAAGCGGTCTTAGAGGAGGCAGAAGATGACCCCGCGCTCATCGCGCAGGCCCTCAGCACGGTAGCGCGAGCACGCAACATGAGCCAACTAGCCCGAGATACAGGCCTGACACGAGAAGGCCTCTACAAAGCGCTCTCCGCCGCCGGCAACCCCAGCTTTGCGACAGTAATCAAAGTCGCAAAAGCTCTCGGCCTCCGCTTAGCCTTCCGCGCCGTATGACACATGCTTGCCCCCCTTTCCACCCATCGCAATCTCCGATGGAAAAAGGGCATGCATACCCCTGTCCACCGCCCCCACCGCCCTGCATTTCGTCAATTGGTCCAAATCCATCATCATCTGGACGCAAACCTGCGTTATCTGGTCAAAATCCCTCGGCATCTGATCAGGTATGGACAACATCAGATCGGCGTCAACTACCGGCCCTCAATGGACACACCACCGCAGCCTCGCGTAAAACCGAAGTGTTGCCTTTCCACACGAAGTTGAAACGAGGATTCATGACACTACGACGGAAAAATCTCCCCACACAAGTCCTGACCGCAGGGCTCATGACATTGCTGGCATTGGTATCTGCCGGGCTAACAGCCAACGCGCAGAGCGCCCCGGCCTACCATCTGTCGAAGCGGGTCTTGCTGGGCGGCAGCGGATTCTGGGATTATTTTGCGGTGGAGCCTGGCACCGGGCATGTCTTCATTCCGTACGGCAAGCATGTGCTTATTCTGGATTCCGATGGCAAAAAGCTCAATGAAGTGCCTGGATTTGAAGGGGCACACGCGATCTCGTTTGCGCCCAAGCTCAAGCTGGCCTTTGTGAGTGACGGCGATGCGGCTACGGTTCTGAATACCGAAACCAACAAGGTCGTTCGACATACTGAGCTGAAGGACAACGGCCCGGATGCGATTTTGTATGAGCCAGTGACAGAGCGGGTGTTTGGCTTTGGGGAAAAGGGCGCGGCGGTAATTGACGCGAAGACGGGCGCGTTGCTCAGGACGATTCCTCTCGGCGGCAAGCCGGAATTCGCGCAGGCCGATGGCGCGGGCTATGTCTACGTAAATATCGAAGACAAGAACGAGATTGCCAAGCTGGACGCAAGGCAGATGAAAGAAGTAGCGCGGTGGCCGATTGCGCCGTGCAAGCGGCCCTCGGGGCTGGCTATCGACGTGGCTCACCAGCGTCTTTTTGCCGGATGTGGGGGGAGCCAGACGATTGAGGCTATTCGCTACACCGACGGCAAGGTGTTGGGTTCAGCACCGATTGCCAAGGGAACGGACGCGACTGCTTACGATCCGGGGCAGGAGCTCGCGTTTGCTTCCTGCGGCGCAGGCGAAGTGACGGTGGTGCACGAAGACTCCCCCGGAGTTTACGAGGTTGCCCAGTCTATGAAGACGGAATCAGGTGCGCGAACGATGGCCCTCGATAGCGAGCGGCACATCGTCTACACCATTACGGCGAAGATGGGACCGCCTCCGGCCCCCACCACTGAAAATCCTCACCCCTGGCCCACGATTGTGCCGGGGACGTTTTCGCTGCTGATTTACAAGCAGTAGGGCGGGCAGATTGCCGGTTACTGCGGAGCAAAAACAAGGATTTTTGCTTCCTGGCTACCGCGGTGGGGCACGGCTACAAAAAGGCGGTCGAGCTCGGGGACGAAAAGGCCGGTGCGGGCTCCGGAGGCGGTGGGGAGCTTGGCCAGACGGGTGTACTTGTCGAGGCCGGACTGTTGGAGGACGTCGAGGAAGCCTTCGCCGCCGGTAACGTAAAGCCGATGCCGTACCTCGTCGAGGAACAGGTCGTCCGTGTCGCCGACGATGGGCTGGGTGGCGGTTGGTTTGCCGGTTTCGGTATTGAAGATGACAAGGCGGGCCGGGAGCCTGTAGGCGATCAGCAGCCGCTTGTCCGATTCGTCGAGGGCCATCGAAAAGTTCGCCGCTGCATCAGAAGAATGCCATTTATCTGTGAGCTTCTTTTGCGGTCGGTCGATGACGCCCAGGCTGAGATTACTGGGCAAGTTGACGAAGATGCGTGAGCCTTGTTTCTCAAGCTGAAACGACTCGGGATGGGCGGGGAGAGGGATTTCGAAGACGCGATGGTAGGCAGCATCGAACCCTGCCAGCGCGCCGCTGCCGTAGCCAACCAGGACCAGCTTGTTGGCCGCGTCGTAGCGGAGATTATCGGCATCGTCCGCCAAGAGGATGGATTTGAGCAGGGCGAGAGTCTTGCCGTCGTAGGCGCGCAGCGTGCCGTCTGCACCGCATGCGACATAGAGCCGGTTGGTGGCGGGTTCAAAGAGGACGCCCTGGGGCTCTTTGAGACCCTTGATTTCGGCTGAGCGCTGGCCTGCCTTGAGGTCGATGACTTCGACCGTACCATTGCCCAGTGCGGAGACAAAGAGCCGCTGCTCCTGCAGGTCAATAGAGAAATGATCGATGCGCCCTTCAACACCCGGGAGCAGAATCTCCCTCTCGATGTGCAGCGGCGCTTGTGCTGTTCCGAAAGTAGGGAAGATGAGGAGGGCGACAAGTGTGAGCCGCTGAGCAAGGCGCATGAAGTCTCCTGGGCAGCGTAACGTCGGCCGCACTACAAAAGACTAGCAGGGTGAAAACCCACTATTGATGAAACAAACGCGCTTGCGACGGATGGAGATGCACGAAAAGGAAATCAATAAATATACCCTCCAGGCAGGGTAGGATTTGCCTGGAGGGCTTATTTTAGGACGGTATAAGGGAGCCAGTAGCCGAGGCTGGAGGTCGGTAGTCGACGGCTACTGGTAATCCCTGCTACAACGAAGTGGCCGCGGCTTCCCCGTCCGCTGCACCTTCGTGTCGCCGGGCTCCAAGGGAATCGTGCATCCCCGAACCGCGTTGACAAAATGAGTTTCGCGCATCTGAGGCTCGTTCGCGGTGACGGCTGTCACAGTCGTTGAAGTTGTGTTTGACCTAAGAATTCCTGACAGGAATGAATGGCTCGATAACAGTCCAGAAAGCATTGACAAAGCGCGGCGAGCCTTGGAAAATCGATTCTTCACATAAAGCCCTGAAAGGCTCTGCTTTGTCCTCATTGCAATCTTCCTTGTTAACGACCGACCTCGGATCCATCCCCCTGATCGGGCGCGGAAAGGTCCGCGATCTATATGCCGTCGGCGATGACTTGCTCCTGGTCGCGACTGACCGAATTTCGGCATTCGATCATGTATTGGGGTCGGGGATTCCCGGCAAAGGCAAGATTCTTACGGAGATTTCGCTCTTCTGGTTTAAATTGCTGGCCAACATTGTGCCGAATCATCTGATTACAGCGGAGGTCAGCGAGTTCCCTGTCGAACTGCAACCGTTTGCTGACCAGTTGCAGGGCCGGACAATGCTGGTGCGGCGGGCCGCCATGTTCCCCGTCGAGTGTGTGGCGCGAGGATACCTGGCCGGCTCGGGGTGGAAGGAGTATCAGGCCAGCAACAGCGTCTGCGGGATTGCCCTGCCGGAGGGGTTGCTGGATGGTTCGCGGCTGCCTGAGCCGATTTTTACTCCTGCGACGAAATCGCAGGACGGCGAGCACGACGAAAACATTTCCTATGCTGCCACCGAGCAGGTCATTGGCGCAGCCGATGCGGCGAAATTGCAGCGACTGACCCTGGCTCTCTACGCAAAAGCTGCATCTCATGCCGAGGCTCATGGGCTCATCCTGGCCGACACCAAGTTTGAATTTGGCCGCGTTGGCGACCAGATTATCCTTGGGGATGAAGCGCTGACACCGGATTCGTCCAGGTTCTGGCAAGGGGCTACCTGGAAACCGGGTGGGGCGCAGCCAAGTTTTGATAAGCAGTTTGTACGCGATTACCTCGAGAGCATTGCCTGGAACAAGCAGGCTCCAGCGCCAGCCCTTCCCGACGACGTGATCGAACGGACTCAGGCGAAATATCTTGAGGCGTTTCGCTTGATTACGGGGCGGGAATTGCAGCTTTGAGCGCGATTTCCAGAATTCAGTATGCGAAATTTGGCCTGTTTTGTTGAAGTTTTGCGAGGTTGTGCAGCGAGATGAATGTTGTGGATATCGCCATTTTGCTGTTGGTGATTTTCAGCGCAGTTCAGGGTTTTCGCAGCGGGCTCATTCGCAGCGTGTTTTCGCTGCTCGGACTGATTGCGGGCATCGCAGTTGCCAACTGGCACTACATGCGATTTGTCAACGATCTCATGCCCTGGCTGCATAGCAAGGCGCTTGCAGAGGCCGTGAGTTTTTGCCTGGTGGCCTTGTCGGTCATGCTTGTGGCCGGATTGCTCGGTTTGCTTTTGAAGGGCGTGATTCATGGCATCGGGCTGGGGTGGCTCGACAAACTGGCGGGTTTGGCATTTGGACTGTTGCGTGGCGCGCTGCTGGTGACCTTGTGCATTGTTTCTCTGGCAGCGTTCTTTCCCGATACCCGTTGGCTCGGGGATGCCCAACTGGCAAAGTATTTTTTAGGCACTGCACACCTGACCACGCGGATTTCTCCGGAAGAGCTGAAACATCGGATTCTGGAAGGGTTACAGGTTCTGAAGAAGGATTCTCCAAACTGGTTGCACCTGAAGTGATGCACAATGTTGTGTGAAGATAGCGGGACAGATAGGCAGCAAACGTGGCAATCTATTGAGACACGAGGACGAGACGTGAAGCGCGAACTAGACAATCTGATCACCCAAATGCACTCCACCGGCATCCGGTACGAGGAAGCTGTGCGGCATTTCAAACGGCAGTATTTACTGGAAGTACTCAAGGCCCACCGCGGCAACCAGTGTAAAGCAGCTGATGAGTTGGGGATGCACCGCAACACGCTTAGCCGCACAATGGCTGAGCTGGGCCTTGGAGTGACGGAAGTTCGCACGGGGCTCAAGCGTCCGGTGCGTAGCGAGCGTCTAGTACAGGGCGGTCTGCGCCAGCAGATTCGCTAGTTCAGCGAAGGGCGCAAGCCCCTGGAAAGCGGGATATGCTCACAGCCAAGGAAATGATCGAAGCGCGGGTTTCGATCCGGGACGGCTTCGTCTGGGACGCTCAGGATGCCTACCTGTTTGATATTGATGGCACGCTGTTGCGGAGCCGTGATCGTATTCACTTCAATTCATTTGCGTCGAGCATCCGAGAGGTCACCGGGTTGGAGGTTTCTCTGACCGGCGTCGTGCTTCACGGCGGCACTGATACAGCGATCCTGCGCGAAGCCTTTGCACTCGCCGGGGTGGCACCTGAAGCCTGGGAACCGCAGTTGGAAGCGATCCTTGATGCCATGCGCCACACCATCGCTACGCGGCGCGGGGAGCTCGACCTGTGGACCATGCCAGCCGTCGAAGAGACGCTCACCCATCTGGCCAGCCGTGGCGCCCTGCTGGGCCTCGCGACGGGCAATCTGGAACTTATCGGCTGGACCAAGGTTGAAGAGGTTGGCCTGCGTGAGTGGTTTCGCTTTGGCGGGTTCAGTGACCGCTTCCCTGTGCGGTCCGCGATGGTGGCAGATGCTGCGGCGAAGGCGCGAGAGTTGCTGCAATCCGACCCAGCCAGCATTTGCGTGGTTGGCGATACGCCGCGGGATATTGAGGCGGCCCGCGCAAATGGACTGTCGGTAATTGCCCTGGCTACCGGGAATTATCCGTATGACGAATTGGCCGCGCTGGAGCCGGAGGTCTGCACAACTTCGCTGGCAGCGTTGCTGGCGGCTACGCCTGCAGCCTCAGACGGCGCAGCACCCCAGGCAGTTTCAGCCAGGGTGAAGATTTGACGGCTTTGCCCTCTTTACCGGCGACGCTCAGGCGCGCATTCGCGCTGAGCGTTATCTTTTCGACTGTGCTCAGAGCTGAACCTGCCTTCGCAGGGCAGATCCAGTCTCCGGGAGGGCTTCCACGAGCCATTACCACCGGCGCTCCGTTGAGCGCCGATGCGCTCCGTGACCAACGCAAGGCAGCAAACCTCTACCTGGAGGGCGTTGAGCAGTTGAAAAAGGAGCGGCCCGAAGCAGCCTGGAATTTGCTCAAGCAGGCGGCTGCCCTGGAGCCTGAAAACCAGACTTACGCCAATGCTGCTGAACTGGCCCGCCAAAGCGCGGTGACTCAACTGGTTCAGCAGGCGGTGGCGAGAGCGAACCTTCGGGATGGTCGCGAGGCCGCAATCCAGTTGCTTAACCATGCCTTGGAGATTGACCCGAAGAGCCCATCGGCCCGCGAACATCTCAACCAGATCGGTTCCGGGGCCGCTGCAGGCAATCCAGAGAGTGACTCTACGGGGCAAAGAACAACCGGGCCCGAGCGAGCCCTGGCGACCCTGGCAAATGGCCCCATTCTGCTGCAACCTGACCTCGCCAGCAACGGCGGCAAGCACAGCTTCCACCTGCGGAGCAATGCGCGGCAGGTCGTTATGGATGTATTTCGTGCCTATGGCATCGAAGCGACCGTTCACGACAGCGTGCAGGGCCGACCGGTGCGGCTCGATGCGGAAGATGCAACCTTTGCCCAGGCAACACGCATTCTCGCGCTGCTTACGCACACATTCTACGAACCACTTGATCCGCACCGCGTCGTCGTCGCGCAAGATAACCGGGAAAACCGGATGCAATTTCAACGCCTGCAAATGGAGACCGTTTACCTGCCAGGCCTGACCGAGGCAGAGCTCGCCGACATGAGCAACCTCGCACGCAATCTGTTTGAAACTCAGCAGTCCGTCGTCGAGCCGAGTTCCAGTACGGTAACGCTGCGGGCCACACCAAAGACGCTCAACGCCTTCAACGATACCGTCATGCAGCTGATCGACGGACGCAACCAGATCGACCTTGAAGTAAAAATCATCCAACTCGCCCATACCGCAACGAAGGATACGGGAACAACCTTCTTTCAGCAGTCTTCGGTGTACAACGTCTACTCTGAAATCAACTCAGTATTAAGCCAGAACCAGTCGCTTGTGCAGCAGATTATCGCTTCTGGACTGGTGCCGGACGCGAATACCCTGGCTCATCAGATTGAGATTTTGGCCATCCTCGTCGCTTCAGGGCAGTTGACCGGAACGCCCTTCAATCAGGGGTTTCTTCCGTTTGGCGGCCGGTTGACGCAGAGCATACTTTCTCCCGGACCTGCGACCTTGAACTTCAATCTCAACTCCAGCGATACGCGCATGATTGACGATATTCACCTGCTCCTCGGGGACCTAGATCCTGGGACATTCAAGGTGGGTGAGCGATACCCAATCACGACATCCACATTCTCCTCTGCAGCCTTGACCGCCCTGGCAGGTGTCGGTGCAACTGCGCAGACGATTCCTCAGATTGAATACCAGGACCTCGGGCTGACGCTCAAGGCTACCTCCCGCGTCTTGCGCGCGCATGACGTTGCGCTCACCCTCGACCTGAAAATTGACGCTCTGGGAGGCCGGAGTCTCAACGATATCCCCATCCTCAACAGCCGACAGGTTGCCGGTGTGCTCACCGTCAAGTCCGGCGAAACAGCCGTCCTTGTCAGCGATCTGACACGCCAGGAGTCTCGCGCCCTCAGCGGACTTCCCGGAGTCAGCGATATTCCCGGCCTCAAAGACGTAAGCGACATCACCCGCGACCAGAACGTTGCCCGACTGCTCATCCTCATTACTCCCACGGTTGTCCGACAAACCCAACCAGCCGGACATGGACCCATGCTGATGATGGATAAAAGCGTCACCCACTAACCCATACGCTTTCGGAGTGTCGCCCGTTGATCCTGCCTCGTCGCTTTGAGTTTGCCACATCACCGGGGTGGATGCGCCGCCGGCTGGAGCCCGAACTGCTCGACGCCGAGAGTGTAGCCGAGGCCGATTTGGTCAAAGCATACCGCGAGCTCGAGGCCCTGCATTACTGGTTGGGAAACACGAGTGCGGTGATGCGGCGGCTGCGGCCCTGCTTTGCTGAAGGCCGAGATCAAGTTTTACGAGTCCTTGACGTCGGCTGCGGCCACGGAGCATTGCTGGCCGAAATTCGCAGACGGTTCTCCAACCGGGTTGAGGTTGTCGGGATGGATCTGCGACCGGCACCGGCTCAGTCTCCCGTGACCATTCTCACTGGCAATGTCGTCACCGACGAACTCCCCCGCTCGGATGTCGCCGTTTGCGTGGTCATGGCGCATCATCTTTCAGAGAGTGAAGTGGCAACACTTATTCAAAATGTAGCGAGGTCCTGTGACCACCTCATCCTGCTCGATCTGGTCAGAAATCCGGTACCGCTCGCACTCTTTCGGTTCTTTGTCCGGCCATGGCTTTGCCGCATTAACGGGTTGGATGGCGAAGCTTCCATCTGGCGATCCTATACGGCGCGGGAGATGGCAGACATTGTCACAAAAGCCGTGGCCCAGGGACCTCGGCCGGTGCAAGCGATCCGGCATTCTGTAGCGCCCTTCTGGATTCGCCAGGTCGTTGAGATCAACTGGGAATCTCCCCTCGATCGACCAATCTAAAGCCAATGGAAAAAGGCCACCGCGACTGCAACGTCGAGGAGGCCCCTGGTGCAGTGCCGCGAGCTACTTGGCGGCGCCGTCGTTGGCTACATGAAAGGCGACCATCTGCTTGAGCGTGTCGTAATTGATGCCGCCCAGCGGAATAATACGCCCGTTGATAGCAAGAGACGGAGTCTGGTTGACGTTGAGGTCTTCAGCCAGCTGCTTTTGCGCCTCGACCGCAGTTTTGGCGGCGTCAGTCTTGGAGCAGGCTTCAACCTTTTCCGGATCTTGTCCAGCCTTGCTCACGGCAGAGTTCAGCGTGAGGGTGGCTCCTTCGTCACTCGCAAGACCAGCCTGGCCCTCGTAGACGGCAGCAGCATAGTCGAAAAAGGCCTTGTCCCCGCCAATTTTGGCAACGCAAACGCCGTAGGCCGCTGATCGGAATGCCTGATTGTGAATCTTGACCAGCGGAAAGCTCTCGTAGACGAAGTGAGCATTGGGAAAGTCTGCCAGCAGCTTATCCACGGTGGCCTGCGCGTCCTTGCAATGGGGGCACTGAAAGTCCGCGAATTCAACCAGCTCCAGGTCTTTGCTCGCAGCGCCGCGGGACGGGCCTTCAGCGCGCTTGAGCAGCGTGCTGCGGTTCTCCATATATGGATGCTCCCCAAAAGGAAGAATCTCACCCGCCGTAATGATGTGCTTACCATCAGCAAGCGCAAAAAACTGGAGTGCTCCCGACTGCTTGTTGCCTTTTTCGCCTACGAGCACCACCACGTTCGAGACACCGGGGACCACAGTTTTGCTGATCCGCTGTACCTGGTAAATGCGGCTTGGGTCATAACCCCACGAAGCCTGCAGGAAAGTGTTCACCTGCTCTTTGGTCGGGGAATCGGCGGTAAAATCAGCGGCCTCAGCCTTGGGGAACACTGGCCCTGCGGCAGCGTCTGCTCCTTGCGCCGGAGCCGCGGGTACATCCTGTTGAGCCCTCAGGGCCTGGGACATTGGAAAGCAAAATAGAGCAGTCAGTGCAAGTGCAGCAGCACTGCGGCGGTCAAACGATAAACGAATCAAGCGAATTTCTCCTTTGAACTGGACCCCGCCCGGGTTTTCCCGTCGGGGGCGAACAGCCTGCTCCTGATTTATACCTGAACCCGGGCAGCTATAGGAAACCTGCGCCCCGAGCCGAAGGACTTTGGCGTGAGTTTCAAAACAGGTGCGGCCTGCTGGCGCTTGTACTCCGTGCGCTCCACCAGCCGCACTACCTGTTCGACGGTTGCGGGGGGAAATCCGTATGCAGCTACGATCTGAGCTGTCGTTTCGTAGCGCTCCACATAGGCTTCGAGAATCGGGTCAAGAACCTCGTATGGCGGAAGCGAATCGGTGTCTTTCTGATCAGGCCGCAATTCTGCCGATGGAGCCTTGGTCAAAATCGCTTCCGGAATCACTTCCCGGTTGCGATTGACCCAATGGCTCAACGCATATACCCGCGTCTTCACCAGGTCTCCAATCACCGCCAGCGCCCCCACCATGTCCCCATAGAGTGTGCAATATCCAACCGCCATCTCAGACTTGTTGCCCGTCGTCAGCACCAGCGAAGAGAACTTGTTCGAGAGCGCCATCAAAAGCGTTCCGCGAATGCGCGACTGCAGATTCTCTTCCGTAAGATCAGGCCGCGTTCCCGCAAGCAGAGGCCCCAGCGTCTGCATGAACTCGCGATAGAGAGGCTCAATCGGCAGGATTTCAAAACGTATGCCGAGGTTGGCGGCAAGCTTGCGGCTGTCCTCCACCGATCCCGAGGATGAATACTGACTGGGCATGCCAACAACCGTTACATTTTCAGCGCCCAGAGCGTCGACGGCAATTGCAGCAACCAAAGCAGAGTCAATGCCGCCGCTCAGTCCTAGCAAAACCTTTTGGAAGCCGGTCTTTAGAACATAATCACGGGTGCCAAGTACGAGCGCCTCGTAGGCAGCTTCGGTATCAGCATCAGTTGCGAGCCCTTTGGCCTCGACGGCTGGGACGCCGGTGGCCGCAGAACTGTCGGCCATAACAATATCTTCACTAAAGGAAGCGGCCTGCGCGAGCAGTGTCCCGTCAGCTGCCAGTCCGAACGACGACCCATCAAATACCAGGCTGTCATTCCCACCCACCTGGTTCGAAAGGAAGACCGGGATTTTATACTGCTGGGCGATGGTGGCCAGCATCCTTTGCCGAATCACGCGCTTGCCATGCCAAAAGGGTGAGGCGGAAATGTTAAGCAGCAGCGTCGGCTTCTGGCGCATCAAGTCTTCGATCGGGTCAACCGGATAAAGTCGCTGCGACCAGAAGTTCTTGTCATTCCAGGCATCTTCGCAAATTGTGATGGCAAGACGCTCGCCCTCAAACTCGACTACCCGCTGCGATGTGGCGGGGGCAAAATAGCGCTGCTCATCAAAAACATCGTAAAAAGGCAATAGCATCTTGTGTTGCTCCAGCAACACCTGCCCTTTGTCGAGCAATATAGCCGCATTCACGGCGCGCTTGCCTGTCGCCGGCGCAGCAGGCAGAGCAACCCCAACCACAATAGCGGTCGGTAGCCCAGCCGTAGCCAGGCGTAGCTTGTCCAAAGTGGCAACAGATTGCGCGATGAAGCTTGGCTTGTCCAGCAGATCGGCCGGTGGATACCCGCACAGCACTAATTCAGAAAAAACCGTGAGGCGCGCCCCGGAACCGGCTGCGCGTTGGCTTGCAGATACGATCTTGGCCAGGTTGCCGGTGAAGTCCCCGACAGTGGGGTTGATCTGTGCGAGTGCAATCTTCACTTCTCTAGTGTAAAGCAGCTAAAACCGGGAGCCTGTCAGGACGCTCATTCAGTTTGTTATGAACCAGTGCCGGCAAATACCACACCCACCGTGCGCAGGATGATTTTGATATCCAGCCATACGCTCCAGTTTTCAATGTAAGCAACATCCAGCGAGATATAGCTGTCAAAGGATGGATCCTGGCGCGCCTGCACCTGCCACAAGCCCGTAATGCCTGGGGTCACGTCGAGGCGGCGTAAATGAGAGAGGTTGTACTGCCGCACTTCGCTGGCTATTGGAGGACGAGGCCCAACGACACTCATGTCACCGAGCAGAACGTTGAAGAACTGAGGCAATTCGTCGAGCGAGTACTTGCGCAGAATACGGCCCACCTTGGTGATGCGCGGGTCGTTCGACATCTTGAAGAGAATGCCCTGTCGCTCATTCATGTGCATGATCTCAGCCCGGCGACGATCAGCGTCGCGCACCATGGTTCGAAATTTGATGCACTTGAATACCCGAGCTTTCTTCCCGATCCGCTCTGAGGCATAGAAAATCGGCCCCGGTGAATCCAGCCGGACCGCAATGGCGATAGCCAGCAAAAGAGGCGAAAACACCACCACGGCAAACGTAGCAACCGCAACGTCGAGCAGACGCTTCAAAATCAGACCCACCTCTGGAACATGGCCACGATGCAGTGGGATGGTCGGAAACTGCCCAATATACTCGATGGTGCTGTTCCAGGCCAGTCCGTCATACATGTCAGGCACGACACGAAGGTCGATGCCCGTTGAGCGAGCCTGATCCAGAACACCTTTGATCACTCCACGTTCGCATGGCGAAGTAAAGAAGATTTCATCGACGAAATGCTTGCGCGCATGGTCAAAAAGCGCCTCAAGTGGACCTAGAACATCCCCCGTAGTACCGGCCAACTGCGTATCAATCCCCGGCACATGAATGAATCCCTTGAAGTTGTAGCCAAGTTGCCGAATGCTCTGCAGATGATGGCGAAGAGCATGCGCCTCCGCGCCCGTACCGACAATAATGACGTTGCGGGTATTCATCCCCTTTTCAAATCGCTGATAGAGCAGCGCGCGAAAGATAAAGCGCCGCGCACTCAGAGAAACCGTCAGCAGCACTACCGTCAAAATAACCAGGCTGCGAGGAATCTCCTCGGCTTTAATAAGGTATAGAGTGCCCGTAAGCAGCAATCCGGACACCAGGCAAGCCTGTACGCTCAGCCGCTGCTCATGCAGGTAGCTGGTCAGACGAGTCGGCGTGTAAAGATGCAATCCACGGCTGATCGCAATCAGCGTGAACATGAATCCAACCAGAAGGCAAGTGAGAATTCCCATCGACTGCCCGCGAATGAGTGTACCGCGCCAGAACCCGCGAACCCCGGCAATCGGGCTCGTATGCAACTCAAGAGTTGCCGCAACGAATGCCGCTCCTACAACCGTCATCGCATCGAGGATCATCCACATTCCGGCGCTGCCCCGCGCCGTTAGATGATGACTCGCCGTTCCGCCGTCATTCCACTCCTGCGTTGACGATGGTGGCGCCGCAGACACTCTTTGCCAAAACTCGGATGTTGCCATATTTGTTTCGCGGACCTCGAAAAAAGTGCAACAGGCTTATTGGGGCTTCGTGCAAAATTTATTTCCGGAAATACAACTGCTCGTCGAGTGCGTACACTGAGAAAACGAGTGAAGGGCCCTCCCGTTAGAAGCAGGTTCACAAGCCATGGGTTGCATGGGAACCTTCCAGGGTCGTTTCTCGTGCTTACGTCTGAAGAGGCAAGGCTTCAGATTGGTTCGACTTTGTCGTTTTCCAAAAGTGGGAGTCGGTGGAAGCAGTCGCGATGGGCAACTACAGATCCGACTTCTCTTTCCTCGAGCCACCGAACCTGGGCGGCCGGGCGATGTATTACATCCTGCGTCATTGCGGAGCGCGGGAAAATGGCTCCGGGTTAAACCTGATGAGACCAGTGACATTACCAGCTTATCGGATCGTTGATTAAGAAAGCGTAAATCCAGCTGGAAATGAAGTGAATGCAGCAGAGGGTCCACCCTCACCTCTTTCAGATTGGACCCAAAAGACTCAGATTGCAAGCAAAAACTATGGATTCAAAACGGCAACCGGTCCTCGCACTGGACGAGGCGGAAGGTACGCGTCGAGGGCCAGAAACCGCTCAACCTCAGGGTCGGTGCAACGAAGAAACTCATCGAGAGGACCGAAAAAGCGGGCCACGCCCCCCTCAAGAAATAGCACCAGGTCGGCAAGCCGGATCGCAAAACGCATGTCGTGAGTGACAACGATGCTGGTAATACCCAACTGCAGTTTGAGCCGTTGAATCAGGTCTCCGATGTTGCGCCCCATGATTGGGTCAACCATGGTCGTGGGCTCATCGTAGAGAATAGCTTCCGGTTGCGCTGCCAGCGCGCGTGCGATCGCAATGCAGCGCTTTTGACCCGTCGAGAGACTCGATGGCAACAGATTGACCGTATCACTCGCCCCGACCAAATCCAGCAGGCGCGTTACCAGCTGCTCAATCTGGTCCTCCGCGAGACCACCCTTCTCCCGCAGCGGAAAGGCAATGTTTTCCCCAACACTGAGCGAATCAAAGAGTGCGCCATTCTGAAAGACCATCGTGACGTGTTTACGAATCTCCTGCATGTCACGTTCATTCAGCGTGGAGATTTCCTGACCGTCCACGCTGATGCAGCCTGAATCCGGCTTAAGGAAGCCAAGCAGAATGCGCAGAGAGACCGATTTGCCAACACCGCTGCGCCCCAGGATACACAGTGTTTGACCCCGACCAACATGAAAGCTCACCTTATCCAGCACGGGCCGACCATTGAACGCGATCGAGACTTTGTTGAAATCAATGAATGGAGGCGCGATGATGTCGCGGAGCGGTGCGTTGTGCTCGGCTTCTGCGACAACTTCTGCGATCAGCGCCGATGCTGTAGCCGCCGCTTCCTCGAGTTCCTCAACGGTAGTTGTGGACTCGAGCTCATCCAACTCGGTATCGAGGGTTTCTTCCAGCCCAGGGCCAGTCGATTTTGCGTGTTTTTTCTTCCGGGCGGCGCTCACGTTCTTAGACTAATTGAGAATCGACGCCGCAAGAAACTACCGTTTCGATTTCAATCAGGGTTTGAAGATACGGCAGACCCGATTCAAATACAGCAGGTCCGCCGGCGTGTTTGCGCTGTGAAACCACAACGCCACTGGCAGGCCCAGGTCATGCTGACATTGGCCAACCTGAACGAGAGCCTCCGCTGATACCACATCCGGCACTGTAGCTGCGTCGGCAGCAAAGGATCGCCAGGCGGCGTGGCAAGCAGTTTGGCCCGTTTCGAGATGCGCAGTTAAAGTACCCTGAACCAAGCGGTGCAACACCACAGGAAATGGCTCGACCCGGCCGTTTACCTGAGTTGCGGTGACCGGGGCACCGGTGATTCGCGCGCGGCGCAACAGGCAGTCCAACAGCGACCCAGGCATGAATGGCATATCCACGGGCAAAAAGACAAACCATTCAGCAGCACTGGCGGCGATTGCCGCATGTACGCCCCCGAGTGGGCCGACATTTGAAAACGTGTCGGGAATCTCTTCGCCAAATGCGCCCAGCGGGCTGCGAGAACCAGCAATCCGGGCAGGTATCCCAGCCGAAGAAAAGCAATCGAACGCTAGTTGAATCAGCGGCTTCCCTGCCAACATCAGAAGCGCTTTATCAGCCCCCATGCGCGAGGATCGCCCCCCCGCAAGCACAAAGCCCTCCGCAGAATCCAGGTGCTCTTGAGGGAGCTCACGCATGCTCTAGGCTCCCACCCGTTCCAGGAAGCAGATGATCGATTCGATACCCAGGTAGAAGTTGCGGATCAGGAATTTCTCATTTGGTGCATGCAGATTGTCGTCGGGCAGGCCAAAGCCCATCATCACGCTGGGCAAATGCAAATGCCGTGCAAAGTCGCCCACGATCGGAATCGACCCACCCGACCGGATAAACACGGTGTCCTTGGCCCATACCTCATGCAGAGCAGCAGTCGCGGCACGAACATAGGGGTTGTCAACCGAAATCAGGCATGGCTCGCCAGAGTGAATCAGGCGAACCTGAGCCTCCACTCCCGGGGGCAGAATGCTCTGGACATAGCTGCTCAGCTGGGCGAAGGTTTCAGTCGGCGTCATCCCAGGAACCAACCGGATCGAAACCTTGGCTGTTGCCTTGGCGGGTATGACGGTCTTGGCGCCGACTCCCGTGAAGCCGCCCATGATGCCGTGGACGTCAAGCGTCGGGCGGGCCCAGGTGCGCTCCAGAACCGTGTAGCCCGCCTCCCCTACCAATACGCTTGAACCGACCTCAGTCTTCCGATAATGCTCTTCGTCAAAGGGCAGGCTCTCCCAGGCCGCCAGCTCCTCAGGGCTCGGCGGAATGATCCTGTCGTAGAGACCTGGGATGAGGATGTGGCCTGACTCGTCCTTGAGCCTGGCGATGATCTGGGCCATAGCGACGAAGGGGTTGGGAGCCGCGCCGCCATACATTCCCGAGTGCAGATCAGTCTTAGCGCCCCGCACTTCAATTTCGGTATAGATCATCCCGCGCAGGCCCACACACAACGTTGGCAGTCCGGCAGCAAACATCTCAGTATCAGAAACCAGCGCAAAGTCGGCGGCGAGGTCGGCGGGTTTTGATGCGACGTAGGTAGCAATTCCCTCCCCTCCCACCTCCTCTTCGCCTTCGAGGATCACCCGCACATTCAGCGGAAGCTTGCCCTGGTACGCCACCAGCAGAGATTCCAGAGCCTTGACATGCATGTACATCTGGCCCTTGTCATCGACTGCTCCGCGCGCGTAGAGGTTGCCGTTGCGCTCAGTCGGTTCAAAGGGCGGCGAGAGCCATTCGTCGAGCGGGTCGGGCGGTTGGACGTCGTAGTGGCCGTAGAGCAGGGCGGTCGGCTTGCCGGGGGCGTGGAGGTGGTCAGCATAGACCAGGGGGTGACCTCCGGGATGCGCCGGGGTCTCGGTCTCAATGAGCCGGACGTTTTCGAGGCCAATGCGCCGGAGTTCCGCGGCGAGGACTTCAGCGGCCTGGCGCACATCGGCTTTATGAGCCGGGTCGGTTGAGACGCTGGGGATGCGCAGGAGGGCTTTCAGTTCTTCGAGAAAACGGGACTGGTGCTGGCGGGCGAAGTCGATGGCGGATGACATGGGAACTCCCTCTGGCTTCAAAGGGAAAGTATAGACCCTGACCTGATCAGCATTACGACGGAACCTTCCTCCGCAAGCACTCCGAAGCGCTCTTCCGCTTCCGATCCTCGTCATTGAGATCGCTCCACCACGATAAATTCAATTAGCGCTTTCGGGAATCGTTCGCTCGGTTCTCACAATTCAATCGCAAACAGGAGAAATCTCGTCTCCACAGGGGCTCAGTCTCCCCAAATTACTCAGATGGGGTCAACCCTGACCGTGAGAACGATCCTCAGAGATCAACATCACGCAGCATAATCAGTTTCTGGATTCCGCGGGATCGAAGATAGTCCTCGTCCCTCAAACGACTTTCGAGAACAATGCAAGGCCTTCGACCCTGCTCGATGAGTTTCATAAACCGATCTCCATAGGTCCAGTCTGGTGGATAGGGACCAGGAGCGAGGCCATGATCGGGAATCACCAATGCATCAGGCCTGTTATCTGGCGGAACCACACTGCTTCGCAACTCAGCGACAAGCGCAGCGGTCGCTGCCGAAGCCTCTAGAAATGTGCGACGCGTAACGGCTGACACGGAGAACTCTCCAAACGGAGTTACAGGTGGTTGCACCTTGTCGACGGGCTCACTCCAAGGTCATGACTGCCCATTCCGTAACCACACGAAGTCTAGCTCGTCTGCGGGAATGAAACCGGGTTAGCTTCTCAGTCACGCCACTCCCAGGAGGCGAAGCTTTAAATTCATTGGGTAGCCTGGCGACCTGCACCCGTTGGCCACCCAAACCTATTTCAGCTCCCGCACCCAGATGTTGCGGAAGCTGATGGGTTCGCTTTTGTCGCCGTGGGCCTGGAGCTTGATGGGTGCTGAGTCGAATTTCTTATAGAAAGGCTTGCCTATGTACCGCGTCTCGCCCCAGAGCTCGAAGTGGTTCTGCACCAGGATGCCGTTGAAAAACACCGTCACATACGCCGGCGACTTCAACGACCCGTCTGCATTAAAGACCGGCGCAGTCCAGGCTATATCGTAGGTCTGCCACTCACCTGGTTTGCGGTTGGGATTTGCCAGCGGGACCGCCTGTTTATAGATGCTGCCGGCCTGGCCGTTGGTGTAGGTCTTGTTGTTGTAGTTGTCCAGCACCTGCAGCTCGTAACCCGCATCACCCGGCCCGGTCGAGGCGAGGAAGACGCCGCTGTTGCCCCGCGCCTGTCCGCTGCCGGTAATGCTCTCCGGGATTCGCCACTCCACGTGTAGTTGATAGTTGTTAAACTTCCGCTTGGTCTCGATATTCCCCGACCCAGGCGCCTTGCTCACCGTCATCACCCCGTCGTGCACCAGCCACGGAGCAGCCGTGTGATCCTGCGCCGAAACCCATTCGTCCAGATTCTTCCCGTCAAACAGAATGATCGCGTCCGACGGTGGTGCCTCGTTGGTCGTGCCCGGCGTCACCACCGGTGGCACTGGCTCGTAAATCTCCGTGTCTTCCGGTTTCGGAGCGGCAGCGGGTTCCTGGGCAAGCAGCGGTGCGGCAAGCGAGACCAATGCCGCAAGTGCAAAGAGTTTTGAAAGTCGTGTGCTCATGGTCGCGAGAAGTATACACGAATTCTCAGTACCGCGGCACTGCAGGGTTAACTATCGCCGACCACGCGTCAATTCCGCCAGCCACGGATTGTGCCGTTTCATACCCCTGCTGACGTAGCCAGTTGGTCACGCTCAGGCTCCGCGCCCCGTGGTGGCACAGGATCAGCAGCCGCTCCTCAGGGTCAAGCTCCTGGTGGGCGCGGCCGGCAAACTCACCCATCGGAATCAGAACGCTCCCCTCGATGTGTGCCGTCTGATACTCCCACATTTCCCGCACGTCGATCAGCTTTGCCTTGCCCTCGTCGAGCAGCGCTTTGGTGTCTGTAACTGTAATTTCGTAGTCGTACATGCCTGTAGTTTACGCACCTTCGCCGCGTTTCGTCCTGTTTCGAAGTTCATGAAACCTCTCGACGTGGTAGAACGGTAGTCTGTCAATTAATTGCTTCAAGATGAATTTTCTCCAGGCTCCGGCCCAGGGCAAAATTCCAGCGGATACTGGTAGAGGATGCGTACACCGACCAAAGTGTTGATTGTGGAGGACGAAGTCCATGCCCTGATGGGCCTGGCCGAGCTGATTTCCGGCTGGGGCTTTCGCACTGAGACCGCCAGGGACGGTGTCGAGGGCTACGAAAAATCCCTCGCGTGGGACCCTGCAATCGTCGTTACTGACCTCAAAATGCCCCGCATGGATGGCCTCGGTCTCCTCTCGAAGTTGACAGATTCCGGTTCGAAGATGGCCGTCGTCGTCCTCACCGCCCAGGGCTCGGTCGAAAACGCCGTCGATGCCATGAAGCTCGGTGCCTACGACTTCATCCAGAAGCCTGTCGACCCCACCCGCCTCAAAACGATCCTCGCCAATGCCGCCCGCCAGCTCGATACGGAACTTGAGCTCGAGGTTACCCGCCGGCAGTTGCGCCAAAGCGGCGTCCTCGGCGCACTCGTTGGGCATTCAAAGCCCATGCAGGAAGTATTTGGCCTGATCGAACGCATCGCACCCTCCAACGTCTCCGTCCTCATCACCGGCGAAAGTGGCACCGGCAAAGAGCTCGTCGCGCGCACACTCCACGATCTCAGCGAACGCAAGCAGCGCCCTTTCGTAGCCGTAAACTGCGCTGCCATTCCAGAAACGCTGATGGAAAGTGAGATCTTCGGCCACGAAAAAGGTGCCTTTACCGGTGCCGTCGAGCGACGCGCTGGATGTTTTGAGCTTGCCGAGGCAGGCACTCTACTCCTCGATGAGCTGGGAGAAATGCCGATTGGCACCCAGGCAAAGCTGCTCCGCGTTCTCGAAGAAAGAAAACTTCGCCGCCTCGGCGCGCGCAACGAGCAAGACGTTGATGTGCGCGTGCTTGCTGCGACCAATCGCAATCCGGAAGATGCTGTTGCGAACGGCCAATTGCGCTCTGATCTTTTCTATCGGTTAAACGTTTTTCATATTCACATGCCGCCCCTGCGTGAGCACCGCGAGGACATTCCAGATATGGTGGCAGCTATGCTCTCAGAAATGAACCAAAAGCATGGCCGGCATGTGGCTGGAGTTTCGACTGCAGTCCTGGAACGGTTACAGCAGAACGAATGGCCCGGCAATGCCCGCGAATTGCGCAATCTGATGGAGCGAGCCGTCATCCTTGCGCCCGACTTGGGTCTCATTGAGATCGAGCATTTGCCCGCCGGATTTGGCCGCCCGCCGTCGGCGGCCGCCCCAGCTACAGATGCCAACAGCATTTCGGTACGCGTTGGGGCTACGGTCGGCGAGGGCGAGCGATTGCTCATTCTGCGCACACTGGAGTTCACCGGCCAGAATAAGACCAGGGCGGCCGAGATGCTCGGGGTAAGCCTCAAAACGCTGCACAACAAACTTAAGGAGTATGAATATCTGCGTGAGACAGGAGGGCTGCGGGATTGAGTCTCAAGACCAAACTTGTTCTGGCTATCACCAGCCTCGTCTTTCTCGTGACAGCGGTTTTGTCGTTGGTTTATGTCAGTCAGCTCCTGCAGGCCGTCGTGCAGCAGTCGTATGACAACAATGTCCTCGTCGCCCGTCAGATTCGCTATGCGCTCCAACTTGCGCTTGAAACAGGCCTCAAAGATCAGAAGGTCAATCCGAACGACGAGGTTCAGTTGCGCGGTCTGGCAGCTGCGGCGGTTCGCGACAACGCCGCGTTGACAGCAGTGGTCAACTCGGTCAACCGCTACTCGCCCACCGTCTATGACATCAACATCAGTGACGACCGCAACCGTGCCCTCTTGACGACCGGCCCCGGGGGCCAGGATGAGCTGCTGCCCGCGCGGCCAAACTACCAGATACTGCGCGACAGCAATGCCGTGCAGCTCTTGCAGACCATCTTTGGTCCGCCCCAGGTCTATGACGTAGTCCTGCCCCTCGAGCGCAACGGAGAGTTGTTTGCCACCGTCCGCGTCGGCGTCCGCACCACCCTGCTCCGAGCCCTCTACGAGCCGTGGCTCAGGGCAGCGCTCACCTTGATGGGTCTCGCCCTGCTCACCGCACTTGTCGTGGCATTCCTGCTCGGCAATCTTGCTCTCCGGCCAATGGAAGAACTCAATATGCAGCTCGACTACTGGACTCCAACGGCCGAAAACCTGCATTCAGAAGAGGGCGAGGTTGAGACCGACACCGTCATGCGCGTCTCCAACAAGATCGAGCGCATCGGCCAGCGCATGCGTAATGTCGAGGAGGTTTTCTCAGCCTTGAAGGAAAACCTGGACCAGGTTCTCGGAAATCTCCAGGACGGCATCTTGCTCTTCACCGGCGACGGCCGCGCCGTTCTGGTGTCAAACTCCGTCAAGCGCTTCCTCAATGTCGATAGGAACGTCCTCCTCGGCATGGAGGCAAAGGACATTTTTGATCGCAACACCCTGCTGGGCAAAACGATTCGCGACGCCTGGGAAGCGGGTATGACGCTGGTCCAGGAAGAAATTGTCACCGAGGCCGGTCACCGGGTGGAGGTTTCTCTGGACTTCATTCATGATGATCGCTCGCGCCAGGGTCTGGGTGCCCTTTTGACGCTGCACGATCAGGAGTCCGTGGAAGTCATTGAAAACGAATTGGAGCTCTCTCGACGTATGGCGGCAATCGGCCGGCTAACCTCTGGCGTAGGCCATGAAGTCAAAAACCCCATCAATGCAATCGTAGTGCACCTCGAACTTCTGAAAACCAAGCTTGGCACCTCGGCCACTCCAGCCAATCGTCACCTTGAAGTCATTGACTCCGAGATTCACCGGCTCGATCGGGTCGTACAGACGCTGGTCGACTTCTCCCGCCCTGTAGAGGTGCGGCTGGTTGAGTGCGACCTGCGCGAAATCGTTACCGACATCGTGACCCTGGCAGCGGCCGAGATGTCTACCCGCCAGGTCATGCTGACCAGCAACATGCCGATACGTCCATTGATTGCCAAGGTCGACGTGGACCTGATCAAACAGGCGATTCTTAACGTACTGCAAAATGGAGCACAATCTATGCCCGACGGCGGCAATCTGGAAGTAAGCCTCAGCGAAGACGGGAGGCTGGGCACCATTGAAGTCAGGGACCAGGGATATGGAATCTCAGTAGACTTGCGAGAAAAGATTTTCGACCTGTACTTCACCACGAAAAAAGGGGGAAGCGGGATTGGACTGGCGATGACTTACCGCATTCTGCAGTTGCATCATGGAAGTATCGACGTACAATCAGAATTGGGCCATGGCTCGGTGTTCCAATTGCGAATACCGCTCTCCGCCACGGACCGGGGACGGCGGCATCCTCAGCCGACGGTAATGGAAAGCGTAAAGGGGTTGGTAGGATGAGGATTTCGGTCAAGAGCGCCGGATGGCTGTGGTGGATATTGCCATTGATGCTGCTCGCTCAGGGCTGCGACAAGAAAGCCCCAAAGACACAGGCCCAGACGCTTGCCCCTCCAATTATCGACACTCCCCTTCCCCAGCCGGCGAGTGTTTCTAAGGCAGATTTACCGCCTCCTGTGATCGGTGAGCCGCAAACAGCCAAGCCGACCGCCGGCGATACCGTTGCCCCGCCAGCCGAGCCAGTGAAGAAGCCAGCACGTCGGCGTCCCAAGCCGCCCGTGGCGACAACGCCGCCCGCTCCCCAGCAGGATGCCGCAAGCACTGCTCCGCCTACCAGCGTCAGTGCCATCGGTGAGCTCTCAGGCGGAGCCTCAGGAGACCTGCGCTCTGAAACGATGGATTCGATCAATGCCATTGAAAAGGGTGTCAATGGGATTTCCCGCACGCTCAGCGACTCGGAGCTGAAGACCGCGGCTCAAATCCACGAGTTTCTCAAGCAAGCGCGAGAAGCCTTGAGCACGGGCGATGTCGATGGAGCGCATACCCTTGCCCTGAAGGCAAAGGTGCTGCTTACCGAATTAAACCAATAACCCGCGCCGAACAAGTTCAGGTGCTCTCTACTTATGGCCATCCCGGCTGCTCATTGCAGACTCTCCATCTTGAGCGCTAGCGCAAAATATCCAGAGCCATTGAGGTCATCGCTATAACCCCGGTGCGGATTGTGGGTTCGTAAACGGGGGCAAAGAGCGGCGAGTGCTGCATGGGAACCGAAACACCCGTTCTTACGCTCTCAGCAAGTTTTTCCGGAGACGTGGTACCGATCCAGAACATGACAGCAGGAATGGTGCCGTCCAGTGAAAACAACCCTACATCTTCACTTCCCATCTTGAACTTCGACGGCAGGACGTGCTCCGGACCGAGCGCGGCGACAGCGGTCTGAGTCAGTCTCTCCGCGAATGCAGGATCGTTAAAGGTTGCCGGCGCAAACTCCGTCTTGCTGACGGTGACTGTGGGCATACGGTCAACGGGCATGTTATAAGCCACAGCCACGCCTTCGGCCGTCTTTCTAACGGCAGCGATAATCTGATCGCGAACGGCTTCACTGGAGGTGCGGAGGGTTAAGCCCATATCAACCTCCTCGGAGATGATGTTCCGTTTCAATCCCCCACGAATCGTGCCTACGGTGAGCACAGCGGGCTGCTGGGGATCGACCTGGCGGCTCACAATGGTTTGAGCCAGCAGAACGAATTCGGCTGCGAGAAGGATCGGATCTTTGCCTCCCTCGGGACGCGAGCCATGGGTGCCGACGCCTCGCATGACGACATCTATGCTGGTCGAACTGGCCATCAGCGGTCCGCCCTTGATTGTGATGTCGCCAGCTGCGCTACCGCCGTCGTCGTGCTCAGACAGGACGAAGTCGGGCTTGCCAAAGCGCTTGTACAGGTTGTCGGCAAGCATGGCGCGTGCACCATCAATAGTCTCCTCCGAGGGTTGGCCGATCAACATCAGGCTTCCGTGCCACTGGCTCTTGCGCTCAACCAGTTCTTTTGCGGTGCCGAGCAAGACGGTCATGTGGATGTCGTGGCCGCACGCATGCATGACCCCCGTCGTTTGACCATCTGGATTCTTCGTGTGCACGGTGGAGGCGTAGGCAACACCGGTCTTTTCTTCCACTGGCAGCGCATCCATATCGCTGCGAATGAGTAGGCGAGGGCCCGGTCCGTTTTCGAGAAGGGCGACGACGCCCCAGGCTTTGGTTCCATCCGCATACAGACCAACATGCTCGGTGACGGAGTAACCAAGTTTGCGAAGGTCAGTGGCAAGTTTAGCGGAGGTGTGCTCTTCGCTGTGAGAGAGTTCAGGGGTGCTGTGGAAGTCCTTGTAGGCCTCGATGAGGGTAGGAAGCTGGGCTTCGACAGAGGGCTTGAGGTCAGCAGGTGCCTGAGCGCACATCGGGAGAACGAAGGGGAACAAGGCGGGCAGAATCAGTTTGCGATACATGGCCAGATTGTACTTGAGCAAGGCGGCATGGCCCATAGACCCGCAAACTCCCGAACTGAGGAGATTAGCAGTTTTACTCTTTGAGATTCGGCTCAAGGCTAGATGGGTTGCACAGAGGCACTTTGGAAGCGGAACTTACAACGACTTTGGTCATCTTAAGGTTTGCTGTTTTTTGAAGCACGGCGCTTTACCAACCCCAAAAGCTTCGAACCCGCTTTCTCCTCAAGGAAGGTGCAAAAACGCCCTCTCAGTTCGGAACTGCTTTCACCAACTAAAGATCTGATCTGTAGGTGAGCTTCCCGCAATCTTTGGGCTACTCCTGGAATTCTTTTAAAGCGCCTTAAATCCGCCAGTGGTCCGGACGCCAGTTCTGAATCCTCTCCTTGATCTGTTTGCGGTCCAGCTTCTTGTCCAATGTCATTTCCACCAGAGACGGCAGTTCCTCATCCGATGCAAAGCGAAGTCCAATCAGTTGATCTTCATTCAGCTCTGGAATACGCCGCTTCAGTTCATCGGGCAGCAGCGCCTCCAGCCGCAAGCGCTCTTCCAACCGGATAATCCGGTCCTGCACCTTGAGCGGATACGAGCGGCTCTTGAAGAACAAAATAAAGAGCGCAACGGAAAGAACAACCACCCACAATCCCAAAAGCAATTGCGTATGCAGACTCATCACTACAAAAATAATGCCCACTACCAGGTTAAAAAGCAGGGCCGCGAACGCAACGTAGTGAAATGCAGGGTCGATACTCGCGTGACTTCTAAAGCTCTGTTGCTTAGTCGGACTCATAGCGTTCCTATCTTTGTCGATGCAATTTGTTCGGGTTAAGTGGCAGCTAAATCCTTGCGTACGCCCCGCCCTGTAATCCGATGAGAACAATCGAGAGGCATTGAGGGACAACTGGATTTTCCTTCTGTGGGGCGCTTCATGTCAATCGCAAATGAGACACCGGGTCACCCTGTTCTAAACGTCCTTCATGCCTTTCCGCGCCGAGTCTCTTCCATCCAACAGTACGCGGGTAATCCATAGGAGCCGTCTGGCGTTTGCCCCGCAAGCCATGTTACCGTTCTCTTTCCACCAAATCCAAGGGGTCAACAGCATGTCTCGTCCTTCCGTTGCGCTTCGTTTGTTCATCGCCTTCCTACTCACTTTCTCTGCTGCCGGTGCCTATGCCGACGTGACCCTGCCGAAAGTGCTCGCCAGCCATATGGTCATCCAGCGGGATCTGCCGGTCCATCTCTGGGGCATGGCAAGCCCCGGCGAAACGGTCTCGGTCAGTTTTCGCGGAGAATCCAAAGAAACCAAAGCCAACGACCTCGGTCAATGGAGCTTATATCTAACGCCCGGCAGCGCTGGAGGCCCCTTTACTCTGACCGTCAAAGGCGCAAACACACTCACCTTGGAAGATGTCCTCGTAGGAGATGTCTGGATCGCCGGCGGCCAGTCCAACATGGAATTTGAAATGCGCAAGGCCTCCACCGCCGCTGCAGATCTTCCCACCGCCACAAACCCGCGTATCCGGCTTATGATCGTCGACAAGGCATTTTCTGATTACCCCAGAACCGATCTGACCGGGACGTCTTGGACCGCCTCAACGCCGGAGTCCGCCAAGGAGTTTTCCGCGGTCGCCTGGTACTTTGCCCGCGAGATTGAGCAACGCGAGCATGTCCCGGTCGGCGTCATCGACTCCACCTGGGGCGGCACGATCGCCGAAGCCTGGACCAGCCTGACGGCCCTCGGTGAAGACGCAGCCCTCGCCCCAGTCTTCTCTGCCCGCGGGCACATGACCGATCGCGAGGCTACCGCCCAGCTCGAAGACAAGTTCCGTGCCCAGCAGATCAACGATGCGCGCGCCCAGGGCAAGCCAGAGCCGCAGTTTCCCTGGCATCCTTCGCTCGTTATGTGGGCGCCGTCGATGCTCTACAACGCCATGATCGCTCCGCTCACCCCTTTCCCGATCCGCGGCGTCATTTGGTACCAGGGCGAAAGCAACAGCGCCCTCGAAAGATATCCCCTCTATGAACGAATCTTTCGGACCCTTATCGAAGACTGGCGTCATCAGTGGCAGGTCGGCGACTTCCCCTTCCTCTATGTTCAGTTAGCCAACTTCAAGTCTGGCCCGGCCGAACAGTATCACCAGATCCGTGAAGCACAGCGCCGTACGCTCGCCCTGCGCAACACCGCCATGGCCGTCACCATCGATATCGGCAACCCTAACGACGTGCACCCCACCGACAAACTCACCGTCGGCCACCGCCTCGCGGTCGCTGCTCGTGCCGTCACCTATGGCGAATCCCTCGAATACTCCGGCCCCCTCTTTCGCCAGGTAACCCCTGAGGGACACCAACTTCGCGTCTGGTTTGACCATGCCAACGGTTTGCAGGCCAAGGGTGGCGACCTCACCGGCTTTGAAGTTGCCGGAACCGACGGACAGTTCGCCCCGGCCCAGGCCATCATCGACGGAAATACGCTGCTGCTCAACAGTCCGGCAGTCCCCGCACCAGTCGCCGCGCGCTACGGATGGGCCAACAGTCCAGATTGTCATCTCTACAACGCGGCGGATCTGCCAGCATCACCGTTCACCTCGATGAAATAGCAGAAAACGGCCCCGAACCTGAATGCCGACCATCCGCAAACTGGCGGAACTGAATGGCCAGCGTCGGATTCGCTTTGCTTCCAAAGCAATGATAAAATCGTGGAAGGGCGGCAACATAACGGAGAGTTGGCAGAGCCCGGTTGAATGCACCTGACTCGAAATCAGACGTAGTCGAAAGGCTACCGGGGGTTCGAATCCCTCACTCTCCGCCAGTAACCTGCTTTAAGCCTTCCAAAGACATCCTAAGAAGCGACCTAAGCCCCTGAAAAATCAGGGGCTTTTGTATTTCTATGTCCAAAGGCGTACTAAATGAGCCAACTACTGCCGGGGGTACTTCTGGGGGTATTTTGATTTTGGTTTGCGGGTATTTTGAAAAGCAACTTAAGCCTCTAAACAGAAACCGCTTACGGATACCTTGGGGGTATTTTCTCTCCAGCGACGGAACACTTGGGGATATTCTTTGCTCGCTGACACCGAAATTCGCAAATCAAAGGCTTCTGCGTAAGCCTATTGCCTCACTGATGGGCAAGGTCTCTACCTTTGGGTAACCCCGGCTGGCGGCAAGGTCCTTCCCTTCCCGGATCGAGTCGTTTCAGAGGTGTAGATTGAGAAACAACTTGCCTACAGTAGATCTAACGAAAGTTTTTGATCAGCACAGCATCGGTCATTTCCGAGCCGCGGGATAGGGCGAGACGTCCATCGCGCGACCATTGGAAGTTAAAGATGGTTCCGGATTTGAAGTGCGTAATCGCAGCGGCAGGTCCGCCGATCACCGGCTGCTGCCAGATGTTACTGACCCCGTTCTCATTGTTGACGAACGAAACGGCCTTGCCGTCAGGTGTCCATGCAAGGGGTGAGGCGGTTGCGGTGGGCGGCAGTGCAAAGGTTCTTTTCGGAGGGCCGCCGGTGATGGGAAGAATGGCCAGAACCGGCGTTTGATCCGATCGAGGGACGTACGAGCATGAAACCCAGGCCCCATCCGGCGACACTGATGGATGGTCGGCATTGTAGCTGGTAAGCAGGGTGCTGGTTCCTCCCTGGCTGGGAACTTTCATGAGGACTGTTTTGTCTGCCTGAATGCTTGCATACACAATCGACTTACCGTCGGGAGCAAAGGATGGCGAGAAGTCCTGCGTGCCTTCTGTAAGGCGCGTCTGGCGGCCATCCTTCAAATCGATGACGTACAGGTTAGCCCTGTCGCCCTGAGACCAGTGTACAAAGACCATGGAATCCCCTCGCGGCGACACGGCCACATCGGATAGCCCGTCGGACCTGGTGGACACATACTGATGCGGGTTGGACCCATCCCTATTAACGACAGTCAGGGTGAGAATGTCGGACTGTGTGATGTAAGCGATCCGGTCATCGGGCGTCCACGCCAATCCGAGGTCGCCGTCCTCATTCTGATTTTCGCTGCTCAAGGTGCGGATTTCCAATTCCTTCCCGGAGTCAATCGTCTGCAACGTACTCAGAACGACCTTGTGCACGCCGAGCAGTGCCTTCCCATCGGCAGTTCCCCGAATGGCGATGTAGTCCGACAATTCGTGGGTAATCGCGCGGATCGTTCCTCCCGCGAGAGGAACGAGATAGAGTTGGTTCCTCTTGAAACCGGCCAGCTGGCCTACTACCAACAAGGTCGAATCAGGTCCTAGCCCCCAAACGTCGTCTATCGAGTGCCAGGGTTGGGATGAAAGTGCGCGCGCGGCACCGCCGTTCAAGGGGAGCGCGATCAGCATGTTGCGCGAAGGGAAGATCAATGACCGGCTATCAGCCGTCCAAGTGATGCGGTTCAAGTGGATCCCGGGAGCTGGGTACGAAGCAAGGATACGCAAGTCCGAGCCGTCGATATTGGCGATTACAACGCTATCGACGCCATGAGACATGAGAGTGCTGCGTACAAAAGCAATCTTCAACCCGTCAGGCGAAATTGCCGTCGCTCCGGAAATCCCTGAGAGGACGCGGGTAGCTTCCCCGCCGAGGATGGAGACGCGGTAAAGGTCGCCTGCCGCGGCGGAGGGCTGATGTCGGTCAAAGTAGAGATAGTTGCCATCCGCCGAAAAATCGACGCCCCAGCATCGATCAGTACCCAAAGTAGTCACCTGCAAGACGCGAGCGGTGGCCAGTTGCCGGAGCCAGAGGCTCTCCTGGCCCGAGATTATGCGTGCATACGCGACATATTTCCCATCCGGCGAAATATCGGCGGCTATGATGTCGCCGCTGATGGTCACACGGGTCAATTCAAGGTCTTCCGAGGGAGTGTTATGCCTGGCATTTCGAGTCTGCCACCCAAAATAGACGGAACCTGCCAGCATGACAACGGCCGCTGAAGCCAGAAGAGCATTTCTTCGCCGACGCGAGGGCGGGCGGGAATCCGGGATTGAAACCACAACCGGCGGTGACGAAGCTGAATCCAACGCTTGGGCTTGAGGCGGAGGAAAAGGCTCCGGTGCCGCGGTGTCCGGCACTGCAACCTCTTCGATGATGGCGACAAAGCGGTAGCCGGCGCCGATGACGGTCTCAATGTATTTGGGCGAAGCGGGGTCATCGCCGAGCTGGCTGCGCAGGTGATTCATGGCGGTGTTGATGCCGCCGACAACATCGATGTTCTGCGTATCCTTCCACAGGCATGCGGCGATCTCGTCGCGCGTGACTAGCTCACCGCGGCGGGTGACCAGAAGCAGGAGGAGACGCAACCGTGACACGGGAAGCCTAATCCGCACTCCGCGCCTGCGCAGTTCCAGTCGCCCGCGGTCCAGCTCAAATGGGCCGAATTGAAAAACGCTGGCTTTCATCGCCGGAGCCTTTGCCGTTGGTGATCTGCGGGGGAAGCCGTACGGCATTAAGTGTATCAAAATAAGGCGAATCGATCTTGAGATCGAATTGAGATCGAATTGACACCGATTGTATGGACTTTGGAATCGGGCCTGCCTAGATTAGCAGCAACCTTCCCCTGGGGTGTTTTTAAGCCGGAGATGAATCCGTAATTCTGGGCAAGCACTTCCAAAGATCAACGTTCGTCCGGACCAGTCCTGGTTCCCCAGAAATCTCGTTTCTGTTTGCCGTGAGTCGCTGAAGGAGACTGCAATGTTTGGAATGAGCGAAAAGTTTCGCCCTGTGCTGGCTGTACTCGCGATGGGCATGGCTGGGTTGCCACTGGTTGGATTCGCGCAGAGCGGCCAGACGATTCAGGTAGCGAACGGCGACGCGCCCGGGCTGATCACGGCCATTCAGACACTCAATGCAAACGGCGGCGGCACCATCGATCTTGCCAGCGGTGGAACCTACTCGGTGACCGCGCCTTCGGACTGGTGGTACGGGCCGAATGCGTTTCCGGCAATCGCCAGCACCATCACAATCGACGGCAACGGCGCCACGATCAGCCGCGCCGCAGGAAGTCCGAAATTCCGGTTTTTCTACGTCTCGGGCGGATTCTCGACGCTTCCCGCCGGCAACCTGACGCTCAGTGACCTCACCCTAATCGGCGGCTTGGCGCAGGGCGGGAGCGGCGGCAGCGGCATCGAAGGTGGCGGCGGTGGCGCAGGAATGGGTGGAGCGATCTATAACCAGGGCAGCCTGAATCTTCTTGATGTCGCCTTGCAGTCGAACAGCGCCCAAGGCGGCGGCGGTGGTGGCGGCAACCCTCAATACGGTTCAGGTGGCGGCGGCGGCGGCGGTCTTGGTGGAAACGGGGGAAGTAGTCCGGGTTTTCAGCAAGGTGGTGGTGGCGGCGGCGGTCTCCAGAACGGTGGTGGCAACGGAAATATTTTGAACGGCGGCGGCGGCGGCGGCTTCGTGGGAAGCGAAGGCGCCGGAAGCTGCTCCGGTGCGGGTCAAAGCTCGTATGGCGGCAATGGCGGCAATTCGGGCGGAGTCAACATCCAGGCCGGCGGCGGCGGCGGCGGCTTCACCGTCGGTGAAAACGGTGGAGATAGTTCCCAGGGTACCTTTCACCATGTCCCTGGTACCGGTGCGATTGGCGGCGGCACAGGAGGCGGGGACCTTGGTTCTTACAACACGAGGTGTGGCGGTGGTGGCGGAGCTTTCGGCGGTGGTGGATCTGGTGGTTCTTACGTCGGCGGCGGTGGTGGCGGGGGAGTTGGCGGAGGCGGCGGCGGTGCCGCCGGAGGCGGCAGCGGCGGCTTTGGTGGCGGGGGTGGCGGGGGATATGCCCCAGCAGGGCAAGGTGGCTTTGGTGCTGGCGGCGCCGGAGCCTACGCCAACTGCTGCGTGGGCGGAAGCGTCTTCGCCGGTGGTTCTGGAACAACGCACGCAACCTTAGACAACGGCGGCGGTGGCGCCGGTTTGGGCGGCGCCATCTTCAATCACCAAGGTACAGCAAGTATCGTCAGCTCTGCTTTTACCACCAACTCAGCCGTCGGCGGCAGCGGAGGAGGCACCGCTGATGGGTTTGGTGGAGCTCTGTTTAACCTCAACGGCACAGCGACCTTAACCAATGTCACTTACTCGGGCAACACCGTCACTGACTCCGCCGGTACAGCCGACGTTGGCGCGGTGGTCTACAACCTCTCTCACGACGGCGGAGACACGGTCGCCGGGCAGACTTCCAGAGCCTTGCTGGTTCTGGTTGGAACCGCGATTTCGACCACCAACGGCGATCTGTTCAATAACCAGGTGAACGGAACCGCGGCCGTAATAACACTCAGCAACCTGACGCAAACCTACACGGGCAATCCGCTGATGCCGGCAGTGAGCACGGTACCCTCCGGCCTGGCGATTGTGTGGTCGGGAACGCCCCAAACCAATGCAGGCAGCTATACCGTGATTGCTGCCATCAACGACCCGGTTTATACGGGAACAGCAATTGCGACTTTTGTCATTCAGCCCGCGACGGCGACTGTGACCTTGTCTAACCTGACGCAGACCTACACAGGCAGCCCGCTCACGCCCACCGCGGCCACTGTTCCAGCCGGCCTGAAGACAATATGGTCCGGCGCACCCCAAACCAATGCAGGCAGCTATACCGCCATCGCAAGCGTCAACGATCCTAATTATGTGGGGTCGGCGAGCGCGACTTTTGTCATTCAGCCCGCGGTGGCGACTGTGGTCCTATCCAACCTGACCCAGACATACACAGGGAGTCAGCTCACTCCCGCCGTGGCCACGGTGCCCGCCGGCTTGCAGATAGTATTGACCGGTGTACCGCAAACCAATGCAGGCAGCTATCCAATTACCGCGACCATTCAAAGCGCCAACTATCAGGGGTCGGCCAGCGCAACGTTTACGGTGAGCCCCGCTCCCGCAAACTTCAGCATAAGTGGTACCTATACTTTCAACGGCTCTGCGCAAACGCCAACGGTCACTTCGCCGGTTGCCGGACTGACCTTCAGTATCACAGGCGCGGCAAAGACCCAAGCCGGCAGCTACCCGGTCACCGTCACACCGGCGAATCCCAACTACGCCCGAGCGACAGTAACTTTCGTGATCAATCCTTACCCGGTCAACTTAATCGTTCACGCATTTCCAACCGCCACCACCACTCCGACAGCTTGCGCAAACACGACGGATCCGTGCTTGCAATACGGTGACCAGGTGATTTATGGCCTCCAGGTGCGTCCCGGAACATTCGCCGGCGTGAATACTCTGGCTTCCACTTCCTGCGGAGCGGGAACTACTTCACAATGCGTGAATATAACCATTACCGGACCGGGAGGATTTTCGCAGTCGGTGCTCGATCCCGTCAGTGGAGATTCCACTCAACTGCAAGGGAGAACTACCAATTCCCCTCTAGCGATCAATGGGACGCCGGGCACTTATCAAATTGTGGCAACCCCGCTGGCAGCGAACCCCAATTTCATCTTCAATGCGCCCACTATTCACGAGGTTGTCGTGCAGCGTCCCGCCTATCTCACCTATACAGGACTGACCGATTTTACCGTCTCCAGTTCGTCCAACACCGAGTCGCTCATCTTCACCTACACCGTCCAGGATCCTTCCGCTCTGGCCGCAACGAATCCGATCTACGACCCGCTCCCCGGCGTTATCGCGAATGCGCAAATTGGTTTAACCCTCACGGCCACGTATCCAGGCTTCCCATTCACCGGGAACTGCGCTCCGCAGTTTGTCACTCCGACGTCTGCCGGCACCGCAACCCTAACCTGCACGATGCCGAATGTTCCAGTGAACCGAACTTACGTTCTAAGGACGACTGCCGGACCGGGCTCCTACTACACTCCGAGCGCAGGAGCCACCAGCGTCACGATTACCGACGGAAACAACGGCGCTGGTTCAGTGACTGCCGACGGATACCAGACCGCGACTTACCTCGATATGGAAGACGAATCAGCCGGCAAATACAAACCGGGTGGCTTGATTGTGCCGACGGCAGGTACAAAGGTCACCTTTAAGCTGAACTCGAGGTATGGCACCGATCCGACGGCAGCTTTGATGGGTAAAGCCTCGGTGGTTGTGACTTCCAAGTGCCTCAGACATATCCCGGGCTATTTACCCCGTCGAGGGGAAAACAACGTATGCGTTTATAAGATCGAATCCGGCACCATCCAGAACCTGAGCCTGTACCCAGCCCCGCCCAGTCCGTCTTATGCCACCTTCAGTTCCACCGCGACAATTTTCGACGTGACTGACGGTAAAGCCTTCGCCTTGGTCAGGAACGTTGATTTGCAGATGCAGATGTCGTTTGCATCAGGCGCCGCGAACAAAAACACCATCGCCATTCAGGCGGTCGATAAGGAGCACGGTCTCTGGTTCTCAAATAACTGGACGGGACAGAAAACTGGGTTCTCGACCAGCGCACCAACGCTGCAGAGTGGAACGTTAACCTTGAACCCGCAGTAGACCGCGGCGGCTGGGCCGGTGTACGTTCCACACCTCGATATTAAGAAAAATAAAAGTTTGGATGGTGGCGGTCTCCGCGACCGCCAAGTCCTTTCACCCGTCGAATCGAGGAGGGGATACCATACTCCCTAGGAAATACGAAAGCCCCTGAAAAATCAGGGGCTTTCGTATTTCCAGGTTCAAGACAGCATTATTACAGCCAAGCGCTGAGGAGGTACTCTATGCCGTTACCACACTGCGGTGCGTCGTTCGCTTCCCAGGCCAATTGAACAGAGTGCGGGCTCTAGGTCGAAGGGCCCTCGTTGGTGGTGACGGGGTCGGTGCCAATCGGTCCTAAAGCTGGGATGCAAGAGCGGACAGCATGGCCGCCCACAGTGCGGCGCTGGCGCCGCAAAGCCCCATGCCGCAGCCGAACTTGGAGCCACTCAGATGGAGCAGTTCGCCGTGGAATCGTTGAAGCAACAGATGCGCCTGGGAAGCCGCTGGCAAACTTTTCTCGACTTTACGCCAGTTGCCCGTACTTCTACGGAAACACTTCAACGAGTTGAGGGGCAGATCGGTTTGGGCCGACGAAGTTCGTGATTCCTGTCCGCTCAATCGATTGCCCGGAGTTGCGTCAGCATGACCTTGACGATTCTCGGAACGTTCATCGAAGAGTCATCTCGCCTTGATGATGGGAAATTACAACTTTATCATCCGGTTGCAATCTTGGCGTCAGGTTCTGACGGCCATCGAACTCGAAACAGTTTGCACACAGTCCACAGCCTACAGTCCACAATTCGGTATTGAGTAACTTCGCGCCTGAGGGCAAACCCTTTTTCGTACTTTCTGAACGAATCTCAGTATTGAATCCGCGCCCTTATAACATCGATTTCGGCAATTCGGCGTTCAGCCTTTTCTGCAAGCGACAAGGGGCCAACGGGCCGACACCAGGACAGACGAGGGATTCTCTGGTTCCGTAATCTCTCGAACCAACAGCAACTGTCAGGAGATACGTATGCATTCCAGCTTGAACGAGAGTTTCGCGTCCGCGGTCTGGTGTGTCGCGCTGCGAAGGCTGCCGCTTTCCGTCTTGGGTTTTGCAATCCTTCTCATCAGCGGCGCAGGTTTTGGCAGGTTCCTCAATTCGGTGAACTTGAACATGCTCATCGGATCGCCAAGTAACCCGGCAGTTCGGGGACAGCTGGCGAAATCCAGTTCGCGCGGCGGCTGGAGTTCTGACGATGGACAACAGTGGTGCGAAGCGGCCGCGATGGTCGCGTCGAAAACTGAAGCAGACAAGTTGGATGATCATGAAGATTCTTATTGTTGAAGATGAAGTGAAAACTGCCAAGTTCTTAAAGAATGGACTTGGAGAATCGGGATTCGTGGTGAGTGTAGCCGGAGACGGCTTGGACGGGTTGTACATGGCGACAACGTCTGAGTTCGATCTGGTCATTCTGGACGTGATGCTGCCGGGTCTGGATGGTTGGGAGGTGCTGTCTCGCCTGCGCCAGGAGGGTACGCGCGTGCCGGTGCTTCTGCTAACGGCGCGCGATGCCATCCATGAGCGGGTACGCGGGTTTGAGCTTGGCGCGGACGACTATCTGGTGAAGCCGTTCGCTTTTTCGGAGTTGCTGGCTCGGGTGCGGTCGCTGCTTCGTCGTGCACCTGCGCGCGCGCCCGAGGTGCTGCGAATGGCCGACCTGGAGATCGATTTGTTGCGCCAACGCGCGACGCGGGCGGGTCATCGGCTGGATCTAACGGCCAAGGAGTTTCTTCTATTGTCGGTGCTGGCGCGACGCAGGGGCGAGGTGCTTTCCCGCACGCTGATCGCCGAAGCGGTTTGGGATATGAACTTCGATAGCGACACCAATGTCGTCGATGTCAACGTGCGCCGGTTGCGCAGCAAGGTGGACGACCCATTTCTGCTTAAATTGATCCATACCGTTCGGGGCGCTGGCTATGTCATGGAAACCGACTGCTAAATCCGTGACGGCCTCGCACCTTTGGGGAAGTCTGGCTTTCCGGTTAACAGCCGGCTACGCATTGGCGGGCTTGTTTCTCGTTTTCTTTTCGAGCGTCGGTCTCTATTGGGTGCTGGTGAGTGAGTTGGAAAGCAGCACCGATTTGTTTCTTGAGGACAAGGTGCTGGTTTTGCGCACTATGTTGCGCGACCGCCCCGAGGACGAGAACGCCCTGCACGAGGAAGTAGAGCTGGAATCGGCGGCCCGTCGGTACGAGCAGTTCTATATCCGGCTGCTGGACGATCGAAGCGCAACGCTGATGACGACGCCGGGCATAGCGGATCAGGTGGACCTTGGGCGATTGGTCGCGCTGACCAGATACCGCCCGGATCGCACCTTTCGAATTACTGGCAAGCAGGGTAAGTCCTTCCGCGTGAGAAGCGCCGCGGCACCGGTGGGGCCGACTGCAACCCGGGTGGACACGATTGAGATTGCTGTCGATGTCTCGCAACAGGAGTCGCTGCTGGCGCGTTTTCGGTACTGGTTCTGGGCGATACTTTCGGCCACGTTCGCTGTTTATCCCTTGATCGCTTACAGGATTGCGCGCCAGGGGATTCGCCCGTTGGAGGAGATGGCCACCACTGCACGCCATATCAGTTCCACCAACCTGCACGAGCGGATTCAGTTGGAAGGTTACCCGTACGAGTTGGCTTCGCTGGCCCGCACCTTCAATCAGATGCTCAATCGGCTGGAGGAGTCATTCGAGCGCATCTCGCGATTCTCCGCAGACATTGCACACGACCTTCGCACGCCGGTGAACAATATTCGCGGCGAGGCGGAAGTTGCCCTGGCCCGCGCTCGGGGCGCTGGCGCATATCGCGAGGTAATCGAGTCTTGCCTGGAAGAGTCCGTGCGGCTCTCCGATTTGATCGGCGACTTGTTGTTTCTGGCCAGGGCCGAGAGCCCGTTGACGCATTTGCGCAGGGAGATGGTGGATGTGAGTGAGTTGCTGGGGAAAGTTCGGGAGTACTACGAAGCATCGGCCGCCGACGGCGGGATCACGCTCGGCACGGTTATTCCAAGTGAACCGGTGATGGCCGAACTGGATCGCGCGCTGATGCAGAGGGCGGTCGGTAACCTGGCGTCGAATGCCCTGGCAAACACGCAGCCCGGCGGTCGAGTGGTTTTGGAAACCCATACCGAAACTTCCATGATTCACATCGAAGTGTCAGACACGGGGATTGGCATTCCTGCTGAAGCTCTGCCCAAAGTGTTTGATCGCTTCTTCCGGGTCGACTCGTCGCGTTCCCAGAGTTCGGGAGGCACCGGACTTGGTTTGGCGATCGTACAAAGCATTGCGCTTCTTCATGGGGGCAGCGTGAGTATTTCGAGCGAAGAGGGGAAGGGTACGCGGGTCTCGCTTCATTTGCCGATCAATTCATTTCTGAAGTGAAAGAGAAAGCCCTCTCCCCGGAGACCGGGAAGAGGGCCTTTGTTGTTTGATCGTGGATTAGTCGTTGTCGACCGGGACCGAAGTCGCGGTCTTGAAGTCGCTAGGGGCAAGAACCTTGTTCTCGCCGGGGTAGGGGCGGGTGTATCCAGTGGTTTCGTACCAGATCATGTGGTTGAGGATTTCCGAGTCGACCGAATCGGGCTTGGTGGTCTTTCCGCGGAACAGCTGGGTCTTTTTGGCGGCCCAGGCTGCACGCAGGGTCTTGATCGCCGGGGTGTCGGCCTTGTTGATCACAGAGGCGGCAACGCCCTGGTCGAGCGGCACCAGGTTAGCGACGTGTGTCCAGGGAAGGAAGTTGTCAGCAGGCGGATTGTCGATGAAGAGAGTCGTCATCGGCGAGGCGACGAGATCGAACTGGTTCATCGGGGTAAGGCCGAGGATTTGTTCGATGGTGCGGGTGACGTTGACCTGGTTGTAGTGGGTGTGGTCAGTGATGCCGGTCTGAATGACGTAGGGGCTGACGACGTAGCCAGGGCTGCGATGTCCGTCGACGTGGTCAACGCCGTTCTGCGCATCGTCTTCTTCGATGAAGATGGCCGAAGAGTTCCACACGTTGCTCTTGGTGATGGCTTCGATCAAGCGGCCTACGGCCAGGTCGTTATCGGCCTGAGCAGCAACGGCGGTCGAAGGACCACCGGTGTGGTCTACACCGAAGGTGAGGATGGTCAGCGCGGGAACCTTACCGGCAGCTACGTCCGCGTCGAAGTAGTGCTTCCAGATATCGAAGCGGAATTGCTCGGGAATGTTGAGATCGAACCATGGAAAGTAGGTGTTGAGCACGCCCTTGACTGCCGGAATCGAGGAGGTCATCTTGACGTTAGTGAAGTACTGGAGGTTCGTCTCGTTGCCAGCTTCATAGCTCAGAGCGTCATTGTAGTACTGACGCCAGGAGACATTCTTGGCGTAGGTTGCGTTTTCAGCGTATTCGCCATAGATCTTGACCGAGAGGCGCTTTGCTTCGGCCTGTGAGAAGAGGAAGCCCTTGGGCTGATAGGCCATCGCATCGCCGCCCTGCGAGGGGTAGCTGCGCTCCCACCACGGCGACTCGATGTCGTCAGCGTAAGGTGCCATCGCCTGAAGGACCCAGTTGTGCCCGTCGGCCGACTGGCGGCTCGGGTTGTAGAAGTTGTCGAGGAGCGGAAAGCGCTGCACGAGAGAGTGTACGTTGGGGGTGACGTTGGCACCGAAGACCGCGAGAGCGGGCGAACCGTTGCCGGCCGCGACATCGCCGAGGACCTGATCGTAAGTGCGGTTCTCACGGATGATGAGGAAGACGTGCTTGATCAGCGAAGGATCGCCGACGTGGGCCGGGATAGCGGTTGGGGGGGTCGAGGGGCTGCCACCGCTGGCAGAAGCCACGTTCTCCGTCAGATCCCAATGGTTGTTCCGCCAAACCTGGGTGGTCATGGTGGAGAGCGCCGCCGGGTTGGGCACGGCAATGATGCTGACGGTGCCATTGTCCTGGTGAGTGTTGTAACCGGTGACGCCAAAGTCCTTTTCGTAGGAGTAACGGGCACCGACGCCCTTGTCGTTGGCAACGAGGAGCACGTTGTCAACGGTGTCAAGCACCACCGAGCTCGGCGCGTAGGCCGTGGGGATGTATCCGAGGACAGGGGTCTTGACGCCGGAAGCGAGGTTGACGACCGCGATCGCATTGGCGTTGTACAGGGCAACGTAGGCGATGTTATTGACGGAATCGACGGCGATCGAGTTCGGACCGGCGCCAAAGAAGGTCTTTTGTCCAATGGTGACTGGCACGCCGACGCCGATCTTCCACGCAACGGTGTTGGTGGTCGTATCGATGGCCTGGATGTTGTCGCTGTAGGCGTTGGCGACCAACAGGTACTTGCCCCAGAAGGCAAGGCCGGTCGGGTGCAGGCCGGTCGCGATGTTTGCAGTGACCGTGAGCGAGGGCAGATCGACGACGGAAACGGAACCGGTGACGGCGGCACCAACAATACTATCGGCGACAATCGGAGTTCCAGTGGAGAGAATTTGGAAGTCATTCTGGGTAGCGATACGGCCACCCTCGTTGCTGACGTAAGCGGTGTTGCCATCAGCGGAGATCAGGATGCTGTGCGGAGCGTTGCCGACGCGGATCTGAGTACCGAGCGCAGCCGGGGTCTGGGTCAGGTCGATCTTGGCCAGGGTGTTGTTCTGGTTCAAGAGAGCGTACGCCGAGGTGCCGTCCGGAGAGAGCCCGATGCCGCCGGGATAGGAGGTGCCGCCGGAGAAGAACTGGCCGCACGACTGGCCGAATGCACCCATGGGGCTGTTGGGGAAGCAGTTGATGAAGGAGGTGTTCGCGGGCACCTTTACGTGGACACCATCGCTCAGATAGCCAGCGGCGTTGACGTTGGCGATCATGACGTTGCTGCTGGCCTGGCTGAAGTAGAGGTGCTTGCCATCGGCCGAGTAGGTGATGCCGCTGTAGCTGCCGCTGGGATCGACACCGAAAGGAATGTAGCCCTGGAGGACGGCGCCGGTAACGGTGTTGAAGACTTCGACGGCTTCTGGAGCGCCCAGGGTCAGGACTGCGGCAGTGTGATTGCCGGTCGGGTTAACGGCGACGGCCTTGGCGCGAACATTGTTTCCGAGGGCGACCTGGATGCCGGTCGGGGTGATGATCTGGCCATCGCTGACCACCCATGATCCATCTGCCTGAGGGCCGACAGGGTAAGTTGGGAATTGTACGGACTGTGCAAGGGCGGGGATGCTCAGCGACGTCGCCAGAATTCCGGCGAGCAGACGCAGACTGTTGATCCGAGAAATGTTACTTGCCATTTATCCTTCTCCTTGGTTCGTTTACTTCTTCGCGCAACCAGGAATCGGTCGCGCAGTACAGGCTCGCTTGAGGAAACGGAAACTTAGCTTGGGTGAGGGATACGATCGAGCATCGAATCAATGAGTTGCTACGAAATCGACCGAGTAGAGGCATCCTGGACCTTCAATCCAACAAGTTCTGAGTTTGCAGCGTGCATTTGAAAACGCGCGCTCCGTTTTCTGAAACGACCCCAGCTCGCCCTTCGACATGCCGGCATTTTTGAACTTTGGAACAAGAACGTACCACCGGTCGATGCTTTCTTTCCGCGAGTGCAGTTCGTGGATCAGTTGGGCGGGGCAGCACCAACGAGCGAAGTCTATCGAATGGAAAAGGACGCCAGCATGACGCGCAGATTACGCTTTCGTCATCTGCGTACCTGTGCGACTCTGGCTGTTGAAATCAGGTCTGGATCGGGCCTCGATCAGGCCTGCATCACTCCTGGATCAGGCCTGCGACCGGCTGCAGATCGTCGACTGTCCTGAGTTAGGTCGAATGGCTGCCGACGGTGAGGACTGTCTGCTTGATGAGGGAGAAGTCTCCTGTAGCGCTCGATGAAGGAGTCGCACTTGTAGTTTGTGCCACCATGCCGGACAGTTGCCGGGATTGTAACTCTGTTATCAATAGAGGTAAATTCGAGGATGAAATCCCTTTACTCTTGTTTTTTATCGCCGCGCGTGCCCAGATACGTTCGCTAAATTCGTTTTAGCCACAATTACAAACACTCGCTTGTCTGGCTGGCGCTGGTGGTTGCCCGCTCCGTTGTGCAGCAGATGGCGCTCGAGCAACTACTGGCCGACCAGGATAACCTCGCTCCGCCGCACTACCAACACTGGCTTACGCCGCAGTGGATGAACGACCGCTTCGGCCTTTCGGAGAGCGATCTACATTCCCTTACAGGATGGAGGAACGCAACGGTCTGCAGGTTGTCTGGTCGCTCCCAGCCGGGTCTTTACCGCTTTCTGTGGAGCGGCAGAGGCCTTCGGCACCGACTTTCAGAGCGCGTTGCACGCTGACCGCATTATCGGTGAACATCGTCTGGTGCGGAACTTCAAGGCATTCGTTCTATCCGCGCTGGCGCAGACCAGTTTTTTCACTCCAGGTTTTCCTTGGTCCAGATCAAATTTGGGTCGAAAACATGGGTCGGGCCGATCTGGGGGGGTACTATGTAAGATGTGATTTTTCAAATATCTGATTTGATTGGCTTTATCTCTCGAAAATCATGCCTCCCTTGGTCAGGCCGTTGGGACTTCCAAACTGGGGATCGGCATTCCAATCTGCGTCCCAGCTTTCTGGCTCCATTACGAAGCCAAATCGGCGTGCGAACATCAAATAGACAATGACTGTCCCCACCCCATTCTCAAAATCATCAGAGACCCCGGAGGCCTCCACAGGCCCTGACTGCACGACCGTCGATTTCTTTTTCGAAAATACGTATGCGCAACTCCCTGAGCGTTTCTACGCGCGAACCAATCCGATGCCCGTTGCCGCCCCCCGCCTCATCAAGGTCAATATTGAATTAGCCCGCAGCCTGGGGGTTGACCCTGACGAACTCGCCTCCCGGCAGGGCATCGAGATCCTGGCCGGCAACCGCATTGCCGCTGGCTCAGATCCTATCGCCCTCGCGTATGCAGGCCATCAGTTCGGTCATTTCGTACCGCAACTTGGCGATGGCCGCGCCAATCTTCTCGGCGAAGTGCTCAGTCGCGACGGCATCCGATATGACATACAGCTCAAAGGCTCCGGCCCCACTCCGTTTTCCCGCCGCGGAGACGGCAGGGCCGCCCTCGGCCCAGTCCTTCGCGAATACATCGTCAGCGAAGCTATGGCGGCCCTCGGCATTCCGACTGCACGCGCTCTCGCTGCCGTTACCACCGGCGAGCTCGTCTTCCGCGAATCGGCTCTTCCCGGCGCCGTCTTCACCCGCGTTGCATCCAGCCATCTCCGCGTTGGCACTTTCCAGTATTTTGCCGCGCAGGGCGACACGGAGGCTCTTCGCGTCCTCGCAGACTATGCCATCGCCCGCCATTACCCAGACGCTGTGCTGGAAAGCAATCCTTACCGCACCCTGCTCGATTCCGTCATCGCCCGCCAAGCGCGCCTCGTTGCCCAATGGATGCTCGTTAGCTTCATCCACGGCGTCATGAATACCGACAATACTTCGATTTCCGGTGAAACCATCGACTATGGCCCCTGCGCCTTCCTCGAGGAATACGACCCCCGCAAGGTCTTTAGTTCGATCGACCAGATGGGCCGTTACGCCTATAGCAACCAGCCCCTCGCCGCCCGATGGAACCTTACCCGCCTCGCCGAGGCTCTGCTCCCGGTGCTGGAACAGGAGGCAGGCACGAAAGAGGCCGCGGTTGTGTCGGCCAACCAAGCCCTCGCAGCCTTCGACCCGCAATTTGAGGCCGCACGTCTTGCCGGTCTGCGTTGCAAGCTCGGCCTGTTCACCCCGCAAGAGGGCGATCCGGCCCTCGCCGAAGACCTTCTAAAACAAATGGCCATCAACCATGCAGACTTTACCCTCACCTTCCGCTCCCTCTCAGACGCAGCCGCCGACCCTCAGTCGGATGAGAAAGTCCGTTCGCTTTTCGCCCATCCAGAGGCCTGCGAAAAGTGGCTCGCCCGATGGCGGAGCCGTCTGAACGATGAAACCGTTTCGCCTGAAGTGCGCTCCGCGGCGATGCGCAAGGCAAATCCCGCCTTCATACCTCGCAACCACCTGGTCGAGGCCGTTCTGCAGGCCGCAGTCACAAGACAGGACTTCCAGCCCTTTGAAGAACTGCTGGACGTTCTCTCCCACCCCTATGAAGACAGGCCTGGCCTTGAACGCTTCGCAGTCCCAGCTCTCCCCGGGGAAGCCGTTACCCAGACCTTCTGCGGCACCTAATAAGTTAGTTAGATTTTCTGTCAATCTACTGCTTCTTAAGTGATGTTCAGGTCTCGTCTGTATTGAAACGCATTCTGGCCGCGCCCGTAGAACTCCACATCAACCCCGATATGGACAAACCCTGCCCGCTCATACAGCGCCATTGCGCTCAGATTCCGTGCATCCACATGGAGTCCAATGGCTGTGCAATTCCCGGCCCGGGCACTCGCTTCGGCGCGCTCCAGCAGCGATCTCGCGATACCCCTACGCCGAAACCCCGGCAGCACTTCTATTGTCCAGATATAAGCCGTCTCCAGCTCTTCATCGCCCCGTAGCCCTACGATTGCAAAGCCCACCCGCGTTTCACCCGCCATGCCCATCCACGTCCGGCACAACGGGTCAGCCGTCAGCGAACGCATCAGCTCACGACTGAACCGAATCGAGGGCGGAAAGCACACCTCTTCAATCGCAAACAACGCAGGCAAATCCCCAGGCTCGAATAACCTGCACCTCACCGATGAAACCACGGCCATCTCAGTCCTTCAATTCTGCCCGGAAACACGAAAACCAGGTCCCCTACCGTAATTTTCTACCGTCGAGACCTGGGTTCGTTCGTGCTTGTAATGCGTTACACCTTCGCTTCAAGGTCTGTAATCACGTCAAAAAAGCGCTGATCCAGCTTGCGATTCTTTGCTACCGCTTCTGCAATCGTGATGTCCGTAATGTCCGTCCCCTTTAGCACTGCAATCCGGCCCCACTTTTGATCATGCACCATGTCAATCGCGTGCAGGCCGTAGCGCTGACCCAGCAGGCGGTCATAAGCGGTCGGCGAACCGCCCCGCACCAGATGACCCAGGTTCACAGAACGCGTTTCATAGCCTGTCTTCTCTTCAATCAGATCGGCGAGAGCCTCACCTATTCCAGAGAGCCGCGCATGGCCAAACGAATCCACAGCGGCGCCTGTAACCACCTGGCCCACATCCGGCAGATGACAGCCTTCAGCTACGACCACCAGGCCATAGTGCTTGCCGCGGTCGTAGTTGTACTTCAGCAGCTTGCTCACATGGTCAATATCGATGGGCAGTTCCGGAACTAGCACTACATCCGCGCCACCCGCTACGCCCGCCGCATACGCAATCCAGCCTGCATCCCGGCCCATGACTTCAATCACGACCACGCGATTGTGCGAATCTGCCGTCGTCCGAATCCGGTCCACAGCCTCCGTCGCAATCGCGACTGCCGTGTCAAATCCAAACGTCGCGTCCGTGCCGTTGATATCGTTGTCAATCGTCTTCGGCACGCCAACCCCAGGTATTCCAGCCTCGGTCAACGCCAGAGTCACAGACTGCGTATCGTCGCCGCCCAGTGCAATCAGCGCGTCAATCCCGTTAGCCTTCAGCACTTCCTGGACTTTCTCAATGCCGCCAGGAATCTTCTTCACATTCGTCCGCGAAGAGTGCAAGATCGTTCCACCTGTCAGTTGAATCCCGTCAATCTTTTCCAGCGTCAGCGGAATCCAGTTGTTGTCCAAAACCCCGCGCCAGCCGTTCAAAAAGCCAACAAACTCATCGCCATACTTGTTGATGCCCTTCTTCACAGCGGCATAGATCACCGCATTCAATCCAGGGCAATCTCCGCCACCTGTCAACAAACCAATCTTCATCATTCTTCTCCTGATATTTTTTAACTCTGGCAACAATCTCCGCCACCAGAGCACCACCAACAGTCTACCCGTTCCTCCCTCGCCCACCATCTTTTTCGAACTTCAAAGCCGCGCCCTTATGGGTGCTCTCATCCATAATCCTCAAATGCCGATCCCTCGCCGCAACACAAACTTATTGTGTATCCGGAATCTCAGGACTACTATCGTTTCGAGTCATCACTTCGCTCGCATCCTTCCCGTTCACGAGGTTCAATTGAATGAAGCCTTCGCTCCGCCTCGTGGTCGCTCCCGCAATCACCATCGTCCTCCTCATCGCAATCATTTTCGCCTGGCGGTTTCTGCACCCCGCTAAAAACCAACTTATCTCCAGCCATGATCCCGCAGACGCGCAGAACATCGGCGACTTTGACGCCTTCCAGCAGTCGCTTGCGAGCCGAGTCTTTCAGCGATTCGGTGCCGATGCCTCCGGCAATGACTTCAGCGTCGTCGTCGCAACCACCGCCTATCCCGTCGGAACCCTGCTCCGATCAAGCGGCTCAGTACCCGCCGACCTCACCGACTGCGTCCCGCAATCCGCGCCCATAGCCTTCCCCGCAGAACACCTCTTCCCCGCCTACACCCTCAATTCTGATACAGCCCTCTCAGCCAACCTTGGATCTCACGCCATCCAGGGGCTCGACAGCGCCGGAGTCGACCTCAAACAATCCTCCACCATCCGCTACACCATCGAGAAAACAGCTATCCAGATTATGGATGACCGCTCCGTTGAGACCGTCACCGGCCAGGGAGAATGTGGCAAATACATCTCCGACCACCCCGGCATGCGCCTCATTCGCGGTACCGTCATGGGCAAAATCAGCTTCACCGTGAAAGTGGACAATCCCGCCTCAGTCAAAGCCCAGCTCTCTAAAATCGGCGGATTCAGCATCAACGACAATCCCGGCTCCTCCTTGCTCACGATCTCAGACGATGAAAGCCAACCGATTGTCGAGCTGCTCTCCGAGTTCAACCACGCCCCACCCGGCTCCAACGCCAATCCAACTCCAAAAGCCATTGCTTCCGCCTCGATTGACCGCTCTCCGGCATCCGTCAATTCATCCCCGTCGCCATTTCCCGTCACTGGTCCCAAGGTCTCGTCCCCTCCAGGTTCCATGCCAAAGGTTTCCGGTACTCCGGTGAACGTCGCGCCTCCGGTTCCAGCCTCCGTCGTTGCTCACATGTTCATTCAGCAAGACAAGAACGACGCCCCCGATGCAGGCGCAAATATGATTCAAAGCATCCGCGCAGCCTGGCCCAACGCCAGAGTCGAAGCGAAAGCACAGCTCATCCCGTCGGAAAAAATGCCGGAACTTGCGCAGGTCCGCTACTTCAATACTTCTGATCTTGATCGCGCCAACAAATGCCTCGGCATCCTCAAATCCGCCTACCCCAACAGCCGCATCGTCCGCATCGGCCTTCCCTCCCCGGAGGGCCAGTTGGAGGTCTGGCTTCCAAGGGCCCCTGCTCAGCCTTCGTCTAACTCCGTCAAGTGAACGGACATGTCACCGAGTCCCGCATGGTTCCCCAGGCGATGCCAATGCCCTCGAAGCCACTGGAATTGCCGCCCACCATCCTGTACAGTAATCGGCGATGAACCCTGATCCCTCCAGCAGTCTTGAAGACCAGGTTGCCCTGCTGACTGCGCGCGTCTTCAGCCTCGAAGAGGCTCTTCGCAACCACGGCATCCTGCAACTTCAGGATCGCCCCGTTGCTCAAGAGACGCTCCACGTCACCGTGAAAATTCCGGACGAGGTCTCGCAGCAACCCACACCACCGCCTCCGCCACCCAGTCCCACACTCCAGTCATCCGTAGACATTCCCTCCTTCACCACCGCCCCAGCGCATGACGAACGTTCTCTGGAGAGCCGCATTGGCTCCCAGTGGTTTAACCGCATTGGCATCCTCGCTACGCTCATTGGCATGGCCTGGTTCCTCAAGCTCGCCATCGACAATCAATGGATCGGACCCGTCGGCCGTGTACTCATCGGCCTCCTCGCCGGTGCCACCCTCATCGCCTGGTCTGAACGGTTTCGAAACCACGGCTACGCGGTCTTTTCCTACTCCCTCAAAGCCGTCGGCAGCGGCATCCTCTACCTATCACTCTGGGCGGCCTTCTCGCTCTTCCACCTGCTGCCCTCCACGGTCGCCTTTGCCGCCATGATCCTCGTCACCGCCTTTAACGCCTTCATAGCCTGGCGTCAGGACGCGGAACTCCTCGCCCTTTACGCCATTGTCGGCGGCTTTAGCACGCCCCTGCTTCTCTCCACCGGCGAAAACCACGAAGTCGCCCTCTTCTCTTATCTCTTCCTCCTCAACGCCGCTACACTTCTGCTCGTTGCCCTCCGCCCATGGTCGCGTCTCCTCTTTGGGAGCGCGCTCGGCACCTGCTTCCTCTTTATCGCCTGGTACGGGGAGTACTATTCCAGCGCGCAATTTACCCTGACCGCCTTCTTCCTCACCCTCTTTTTCGCCATCTTCGCACTCGCCCCCTTTCTGATTCAGATCAATGCCGATGCCGATATTAAAAAGTCGGGCTGGGACGGTCTGGTCCTCGTCGTGCTACCTATCGCGAACGGTGCCCTCACCTTCATTGGCTTCTACGTTATGTTTGAAGGGTCCACATTCCCCTGGGCCGAACCCTGGCTCGCCGTGGCATTCTCCGCAATCTACCTGGCCCTGAGCCGACTGCCTGCTCGCGGGAAATCCAACGACAGTCTCCAACTGGTTTCAGCCCTTCACCTCGCTGCCGCAGTCGTCTTCCTCACCCTCGCCATTCCCCTCAAGGCCCATGGCCGCTGGCTCACAATCGGCTGGCTCATCGAGGGCGCAGCTCTGCTCTGGGTGGCCCGCAATATGCGCTCCATGCTGCTCCGATGGCTCTCGATCCTCTGCCTTCTGCTGGGCCTTTGCGCACTCCTCACCGTCAATCCTGCGGCCTCGACAGCTCCAGTCTTCAACGCACGCTTCGGCACATATTGCGCCGCCATCGCCGTCTTCGCCTTCGTCGCATTCATCGCATCGCCCAGATATCGAGACATTCCCTCAGAGAGCTCCGAACGCATCATTCCCTGGCACACCCTCGCACTCGCCGCTGCCCTCATCACCAATGCGCTCCTGCTACTCGCCGTCAGTCTTGAAATTCACAACTTCTGGTGGTCCCTCCGCTGGCACGGGGACGACGCCCTCTCCCACAACTTCCACATCTACGCGCAGTTCACCTACTCCGCCTTTTTCATGCTGTATGGAGCGACTCTCCTCACCGCCGGATTCGCACAGCGCTCTGCATTCCTCCGCTGGCAGGCCATGGTCCTCCTCGCCGCCACGATCGGCAAAGTCTTCGTCGTCGATGTCAGCGAACTCAGCCAGGGTTTCCGCGTCCTCAGCTTCCTCGGCCTTGGAGCGCTCCTGCTCACCGTCAGCTTCATTTACCAGCGCGACTGGCTTAATCTCCGCAAACCATCCACGGCCTCCAACGAGGAAACGCCATGAAGCTCCTCGCCTGGATAGCACTTCTCCCCCTGATCAACCCAACACCAGAAATCCGCTACTTCCGCTACCAGCGCCCCATCCAAAACCTGACGAGAGCTTCTACGCAGGCCTGCCTGCCAATCCCCGCCGAACTCTTCGCCCACGCCGCTCCCAATCTGGCCGACCTGCGCCTTTACAGCGACCGACCCAACCGCGCAACCGAAACGCCCTACGTCGTCCACTCCACCACGCCTGCCAGCACCTCAGATGGCACCCCAAAAACCATCCATCCACTCAATCTCGGCCAACGCAATGGCCAGATCGTCTTTGACGCCGAATTCCCTGACTCACCCGCCACCTCCTACAGTGATGTTCAGCTCGACATCGCCGCACATGACTTCATCGCAAACGTCACCGTATCCGGCAGCCCAGATTTAAGCAAGCAAGCTCAATCCGGCCTCGCCGCAACCTCGCTCGGCACCTTCACAGTCTTTGATCTCACCGGCCAAAAACTCGGCCGCAGCACCATCCTCCACCTGCCCCGGTCCAACTTCTCTTACCTCCACTTCCGTATCAATGGCCCCCTCAAGCCTGAAAGCGTCACCGGCCTCTCCGTTGACCACTCGCCCTCCAGCCAGCCCAAATATCAATCCGTCGCCCAATCCACACGGCTCACTTCGAGAAATCACGCTTCAATCATCGAATTCACCCTGCCAGCCAACGTCCCATTTGACCGAATCGTCTTTGTGCCCGGCCCCCCGCCCATTAACTTCAGCCGCCAGGTAGACATCGACATCGCGCCTGCAAGCCCTGCTTCCGATCACGACGACGGAGCCGGATCGGCGGACCACATCTCCTCGGGAAACATCCTGCGCATCCACACCACCCAGAACGGTCACCCCATCGACGAAGAGCATTTGGCCATCGAACTACCGGGCACACAGTCCGCCGGAGTGGCACACATCACCATCACCGTCAACAACGGTGACGACCAGCCTCTGGATCTGCAATCCGTTCAGTTGCAGATGCTTGAGCGCTCCCTGTGCTTCGAAGCCAATCCCGGCAACAGCTATACCCTTTATTACGGCGACCCCGTGCTCGAAGCGCCGCAGTATGACTATGCTTCTCTCTTCACACCTCAAGCAAATGCCATTCAACTCTCCGCCGGTCTAGAGATCGTCAATGACCGATACAAGACCAGAGCCGACACCCGCCCCTTCGCAGAGAAGCATCCTGCATTGCTCTGGGCTGCTCTCATCGCTGTCGTGGCACTCCTGGGAGCCATTGCACTCAGATCGAGCAAGACACCCATAAGCTAGACTCTGCCGAAAGTGAACGCATGAAAGCTCTTCTTCAGGGAAGCGTCAAGAACCATCCACGAGGTCAGCGAAAATTCGACCTACGGTGCAAATCCCGCCGCCGAAATGCGTGGATGCACCAACAAAACACACAACTTTGTGCATATAACTACATTTATTTCAGAGATTTATATACAAAAACACGCTGTCGCCAATTTTGACCACTTTCAGCGACGGCAAGGGCTAGCAGGCCTTTGTGAAATCCCATCTCTCAGAAACGGGACGTGGGACACCCGGCTACTGCTCCCTCTGGAAAACGCAACGGCGGATTTGGAGCTGGTAGTTAGCGTTCGCCCCATTTGAGCTTGCTGCGGAGGGCGTCGAAGAAGCCATTGCCGCCGAGGCGGACTAGTTTTACGGTGTATTCGGAGCGGTGGCAGCGGAGTTCATCGCCGGGGCGGAGATCGAAGGCTTGCTGACCGTCGACGGTGAGGATGGTGGAGTTGATGAGGCCTTCTTTGAAGCCGTCGGTCTTTTGC
>JANYDG010000036.1 GCA_025359885.1 Acidobacteriota bacterium | reverse complement strand
GGCTTACCGGTCTGTGTGCGCTCAAGAGCCTGTACTCCCTGGGCTTCACCACTCCTGAAAGTATCGCCTTCGTATCCTTTGACGAGTTGATTGCCGAAGACTTCTTTCAACCGCGGATTACCTCGATCGTGCAGCCTACATACGAGATCGGCCACAACGCGGTTGAGGTGCTGTTTGAGCGGATCACCAACGGAGGCATCACATCAGGCCTCAGGCATGTCCGACTGCCCGCAACGCTTGTCGTCCGCGATTCTTCCCGTATGCAGTTGGGCATCCACCCTCGTTGAATTCAAGGCCTTTGCAGCTAAGACCTACTCATAAGGGGGCTTCGAAGTCGGTTCGTAGGGCTGCCCATACTTGTTGGCATGCGGGCTCGTCCGGGCAGTGCTTTCTGGAACGGAAACAGTTCCCATATCTATCGTGCCCGCCGAAAAATGCACCGCCCTGCTGATCGTATCCATTGAAGACAGAGGCACGCCTTCGATCCAGAAATGCAACCTGTAGTCACCCGGGGGAATTCCGCTGAGTACAAATGCATCGCTCTTATCTGCGACAGCAAAGAGGCTCGTTGCAAGAGAGACAACGACTGCACTCATCTCCGGATGAATGTTACAGAAGATATAGGAAACACCCTCCCGCGAAAAGTTCACCGACTTGCTTGTCCCAGCCTCATAGAGGCCGAGGTCAAAACGCTTGCCGTCAAAAAGCGAGAATACGTTGTGAAAGAAAGGGTCTTTATTGGGGAACTGCACGGAGGCACCAACCGGAACGACCAGCAAGTGTGGGGAAAACATGCGGTTCTTTTGTAACAGCGTATAGCGTTCATTTGAGGCAAAAGGAGTGACTGGCGTTCCACCTAAAGGCTCAAGCCAGAGGACAGCTGGCACTGACCTGGCCTTCGCTCCAAGCGGCCAACTCAGCCGAAGATGGACCTCTACGCCAGAGGACTTCGTGCCCGACGGTGGCTCATAGCCGTGCTGAGCGCCAGCAAAACAAGCAGGAACCAGGGCCGCCCAGAGAATCCCGGCTGCAAGCACGATGAGCTTAGCTTCTTTCATAGGTGCTGATCCTGCTCTTAGAACTTGTATCCGGCGGCAAGGCCGAAGATGTTACTCACGGCAGAGGAGTCGTCCACAGGCGAACTCCTCAGCCGCCGGTATTCGACCGAGAAGAGTAGGAATGCGCTCGGGCTATAGATTACGTTACCGGTGAAGGTCTGTGTCGCTTGAAGATTCTGATAGATGGTACCGTACGGATCCTTGTATGGACGCAACTCATGCGCAGAAACCATATCTGTACCAAACGCAGCGTTGAACTCGAGGCGGTTGCCTGCCTGCTTTTTAATCTGCGCCCAGCCACCAACGCTGTCCAGAGGACGAATGTAGTACTTTCCGAGCGGACTCAGATAGTAAGCGAAGTCTTTGTATGCCCCACCGCCAAGCCCTCCCAGGGCCAGGCCGCGATAGGCGTTGGCCGTAAACTTAAAGCCGGCCGGAAGATGAAGATCCGAGTCGATTGTGGCAGCCCAGCTATCAAAACCCCGGCCAATAGACAGGCGGTGAGGGGCAAAGTATCCGCCGATACCAATCCGATATTGGCTTTCGGCTGCTCCCGACCCGACTAAAGCGATGCGCGTTTCGATGCCCGGCCAGCGGCTCTGTTCCGCTGTCGTCGAAGCCGTTCCTGGCGGGTTTTTAGCGGAGGCACCTTGCGGCGAAAGCGGCGCGTCGGCTGCATAGATGAGTGATGACTGGAGTCTCAGCGCCGTCGATGAGCCCAAAGGCACGTTGTGGTCGATGCCAAGCTGCGGATTCCACGTCCACAAGCTTCCCGACCATGCGAGCGCAGGTTCGCTTACGGCGACCAGCGATGCGGGTGAATCAGGGCTGAGAATGGGCCGGTCAAGCGAAAAGAAAGCTTCACTGTCCCTCCATTTCAGTGCAGCATGCGCGGTTCTAAGACGCAACAGAGCCGCCGTGCTTGCGTAGGGCCCGGCAAAGCCCCCGCTGGTGCTGCCAGATTGCGCCGTCCCGGCAAAGTCAACTCGCAGATCAGCCGTGCTGGTTGCACCAAAGAGATGCGGACCTCGCGCATCAAACCCCAGGATGGTCTGTTTCATCGACGCGCCGGTACTGCCAGGGCCGCCAAGTGCAACGTTTGGGCTTGCCGCAACGTTCACCTGACTGGTATTCACAAAGCTATTGAAAAGAAGGAGGCCCGTCACTTTCACCGGGTACTTCGACGTGCTTTCCACCTTGGCTTGCTCGTGGCTGGCAATCTCTGATTGCTGAAGCGCCTGTTGTTCCCTCAGCTCTTCGAGTGCCGCCGCAAGTTTACTGGATTCCAGAGGGTCGGAAGCAGTCGCTGGGGAGGTGCCAGTCGTAGTCGTTGATGCGGTAACGGGCACTTTCTTACTCTGCTGCCTTATCGCCGCCAGCTCCGCTCGCACCTCGTTTAACTGGCGCTGAGACTCCTCGAGCTGGGACTGTGTGCGTTCCAGCACTTCGGTCAGGCGTTGCATCTGAGCTGACAAATCTGTCGGTTCGGCATCCTGCACCCGAGTCCCATCTACGACCGGTGATATCGCCTGGGCTCGCGCCCGGGCAACGAACAGGCCGCAGACGCATCCCATAAAGATCAAAAGCAGTGCGCGGGGTAAGACATGACAGAGCCGAGCGGCACTCATCCTCGCTCCCCTGAGTTTAGTGGTTCTCATATGTCAACGTCCGGTCGTGATTTTTTGCCTGTGGAGAAGGATCGGTGGATGACAGGGCATGATCGCGCGTAATACGCATCTGGAAGACCGTTTCGCCAGGGCGACTGACGAGCAGAGTGATATCCCCGCCGTGCTCGGCCGCGATACAGTGCGCAAGCGTCAGGCCAAGCCCGGTTCCCTTTTGCTTGCCTTCGCTGACAAACGGTTCAAACAAACTGTTGCGAATGCCCTCAGGCACGCCAGCGCCGTTGTCCGCGACTTTGAGAACGATCTGCTCGTCTTCAACTTGCAGCACAGCGATCACCGTTGGTTCCTCTCCATCGACGCGGGTGGTCTGGCATGCGTTGAGAATCAGATTAAAGAAGGCACGCTCAATCTGTTTCCCATCGATCATCGCTCCGGTCAGGGCAGCATCTTCGCAACGAGAGATGATGCGAACTCCCTCGGCGTCAGGATGAGCGCGAACGAGGGCAATCGCATGCTCTAGTCGCTTGAATACGGACTCCGAACAGCGAGATATCTTCTGCCCTGTCCGGCTGAAAATCAGCAGCGACTCAATCATCTCGGTTGAACCCAGCACGGCGCTTCGAATCTCCTCGAAGATATCTGCACGCTCTTTTTCAGGCAAACGGCTGGTGAGAAGGAACTCCGCATTGGCATAGATTGATGCCAGGTAATGGCGAAAATCATGCGAAATCGAGCTGGCCATCCGGCCGATTGTCGCGAGGCGTTCTGCCTCAAGGCGACCCCGATTTGCATCCTGAATTTCGTGACGCATTGCTGAGAATACGGTGCTCAACTGCCGCACCTCGCGCGTACCGTAACGAGGTATCCGGTAATCACTGTTGCCTGTGCCGAAGGCGCGAACACTGCGCGAAAGCTGCTCCAGGGGGCGAGTCAGGATCCGCGAAAGAACGATCATCAGTGCGGCTCCGCAAAGCAGTGCCACACCTCCCACCCAGAGAATCATCCGATCAATCCGGTTGATCGATCGCTCGGCTGGAGCAAACGACTTGAGAACCACAAGTTGCAGCGGCTCTGTCGCCGCCTGCGAAAGATCCTGCGCGGATGCGAGAAAGCGAGTGCTGCCGGATTCAACCACTGCCGCACTCCCTGAAATACCCGCCAGGAGTTGCGGCTGTCGCATGATTTCGGCAAGGGTGACCGGTTCGAGAGTGCTGGCAACCACCTGGCCCCGGCTCAGAAAGGCCGCCTCTACTCCTGTCGGGATGCTGATCTCGCGCACGGTGCGGTCAATCGATGCCCCGCTGATCACATAGCCAAGCAGGGTTCCAGTCTCCTGGCTGCCAAAAAAAAGAGGCCGGACCGAGCAGGCATAAAGGAGATTTCCGTCAATCAGATAGTGCTTGCCGGGGGTCTTCAGCAGCGAGGCAAGACCCTTGCGCAGCGCTCCGTTTGAAGTGGCACCGCGCTGGTAGCTGGCGATGATCCGTCCACTGGAGTCAGCCAGCGCAAAAAGATCATTTCCACTCGTATTCCAAAATTCGACCGCTCCATCCTGGATTGTCAGATCATCGCGGCTGGTCATCAGCGCCTTGAGCGTAGGCAAATTCGCGAGAAGGCTATTTTCCCGGTCCAGCGCGGCGATTCGCTCGGCCTGCATGTTTTCAAAAGATGTGACTGAGTGCGCCAGGTCCTGGGAAAGATTCTCTGCGACTTCTACACGGAGCTCGTGGCGAATCAGCAACAGCGAAAGACCCGTCACAAGCACTGTAACCGTTGCCATGGCTAGCACAAGCAGCAGGTATGTGGGCGTTCCCGGCGAGCGAGGTGCGAGGTCAGTCCCTGTCGCCGGCTGCGAACCCTCGTTCCTGTCTGGTTTAGGGGACAAATTTGTATCCTGCGCCATAAATGGTCAACAGATGCCTCGGGTTGGCCGGGTCAGACTCCAACTTCTGCCGCAGCTTGAGAATCTGGTTATCCACCGTTCGCGTCGTCGGATACACGTTATACCCCCACACCGCGTTAAGCAAAACTTCGCGCGAGAGAACATGCTCCGCATTCTCAATGAAAAACTTGAGCAATTTGAACTCGTGCGAGGTAAGGACCACAGGATTCCCATCACGCCAGGCGCTCATTCGTTTGAAGTCAATCTCACAGGCATCGAAGCGGTACGTGGATGCGACCTTGGTCTTCTGCTGGCGACGCACGGCTGCCTGTACCCGTGCCGTGAGTTCGCGGGGACTGAAAGGCTTGGTGACATAGTCATCGGCACCAAGTTCCAGGAGCAATACTTTGTCGACAACCTCTGAGATTGCGCTGAGAATGATCACGGGGGTGTCGCTCGCCAGCCCTTTGAACGTCTGGCAAAGCTCGCGGCCAGATATCCGGGGCAGGATCAGGTCAAGGACAACCGCCAGGGGGCGCTCACTGCGAAAGAGTTCCAGCGCAGTCTGGCCATCTCCAGCAACGACAACGCTGTACTGCTCATCGGCAAAGATTCGGCGCAGCACCCTCTGCAACCGCGGGTCATCCTCCACGATGAGGATCGTACCTCGATTCTCGACTGCTTCCGGCCTTTCCTTCAGGCCAGACCTCTCCTGTATGCCCGGTGTCATTTCCACATCGTTGAGCACGTCGCATCACCCTCCCAGTTCTATTGTGCGCGTCACGCTCAACTCTTGAACGAACATCTGACGAGGACGGCCCAAAAATTACAATCGAGTGACAATTGAACGCCAGCAAGTTCCCAGGCCTCCCCAGTTCGCCATCGTCCTGCGCCCACTCTCGATGATCTTCCCGAAACCGACGGCAGCAGAAGATTCGGCTACGGAACCGGAATCGCGATTCGGTCACCCGGCACAAATCCTGAGGTCGCAGCACTGCCCACTCCCTACAAGAGAAGAAACGCTAAAAACTTGGCCAGAGAAAATCCCGGGCAAACTTTGTCCCTTTCAATAAAAATTACTTTTTTGCCAAATTAATCGATTTTTGACTATTTATTTGCGGTCGATGAGCCCCTACCAAAGAGAAGTTCACTTGCAAAGGGTGTGCGTGCCAGTGAGCGATGCATTCCGCGAGTTGCCATCCGCGGTCGGAATGGGGCAGTCAGCATACGATATGCCCCGGGGAATCAGCCGACCCGGGAGTTCATATCAGGTTCCGGCAAGTGGCCGGTTGAGGGACGCGGAATTTGAAGTGGCAAAGGTAAGCAGTGGTTGGGAAAGGTGTCGTGCAGTTCAAGTCTCAGCATCGAGGCGTGAACCGCCGTCAATCGTTACCGATCACTCAAGAGAGCGATATTCAGCCAGAAAATGTAGTACGGAAAGAGAGAAAGCGCTGTGATTAAGAAAGTATGTTCTGCACTCATGATGTGCTCTTTAATGGTCATACCGGCCTCCGCCGGCGTGTATGGCTCATTAGCAAATTTCGACGTAGTGAACGACACGGGCGAAGTAGCCCACGGCTTTGAAATTGATATTGACGGCATTACTCCTGCCGAAATCACCTCGCTTTTTGGCGCTGCGAACCGGTGGCCTGGGATGGAGCGTTACGGAGACCCGGTCGTGTCCACCACCCCAACTGGCGTCAAAATCGTCTACGAGGCAACTTACAGTGCAGGTTGGTCAGCTGGAACTCCATCCGGTACGCTTCCTGTCAGTCCCTCGGATAGCTGCTGGCCCCTTGGTGCCAAAAACTACGGGCCCAACTATCCTTGCGACCATTTTGGCGTAAGCACCTCAGTGGGCACGCCGAATGTGACCTACAAGTGGCTCGTTGAAGCCACGCCAGGAGCCAGTTCCCTGGTCCCGGTTCTGGCTACTGTGCCGAACCCGGTCTGGACCGTGGTGATTCCTCCGCCCGTCAACAATGTTCCTCAGCAGCCCGTAGTGAATGTGCTTGTCGTTGCACCGCAGCCACTCGGATATGAGTTTGGCGAGCCGCGCTGGGTCAAAGTGACGGCGACCGGTGTAACGCAGGACGTGGCCGTCGAAGACCTGGTTGCCGAGAATGCGGTGATCAAGAAGGCGCAGACCCAGGTTCAGATGGAATGGCAGCTTTTGCAGGTCGACTCGGGTGCACCGGGTTCGGGGCAGATCGATCTGACCGGCGTGGCGCTCGATCCAGGAGCCACGGGTGTGGTTTACCGCTTTGAGTTTTACAAGTACACCGGCAATCGGGATCCCCAGACAAATGAAGCACTGGCTGGCCCCAATGGCGATACACCGGGAGCGATTGGTCCCAGTGCAGGCGACCTCGGCGCCTTCATCGTCGCCCAGAATGCCGGCATCAATTTTGACGGCAAGATTCCACCAGCACCGCCTTTGCCCATCGCGCCCACGCTCAACGCGACCATCGGAGGAGCCCAGTATGGCCTCCCCTATAGCCAGGTCATCGGTGCTACCCCCGGCGTTCCCGGAGACACCCTGACCTTTGCAGTAACCGGTTTGCCCGGCGGCCTGACGCTCACTGGCAATACCATCAGCGGCAACCCTTCCGCCGTTGGAACCTTTCCAATCGTCCTCACCGTAACCGACGTGACCAACGGGACATCGATCACTGGCTCAACCAACCTCGTCGTTGGGGATACACCGATCGCATTCGCGAATCCCTTCACCCTTGCACCAGCGACTGTAGGCGTACCGTACACCCAGACCATCAACATCACAGGCGGCGTCGCACCGTATACCTTTACTGATGCAACCAAACAGCTCGTAACGGTTGGGTTGGCTGTCGTAGGCAATGCGATCACCGGGACGCCGACCAAGGCAGGGAGCCCTTCAGTCACCATTCAGGCGACCGACCATCTTGGTTTCTCGCAATCCGCAACGGCCACACTCACTGTTTCAGCCGCCGGAGGCCCCCCAGTCGCCTGCTCGGCAACCGACACGGTGATTACCTCGGTCGGCGCAACAACCATCGATATCGGCGGCGGCAAGGGCAATCCCGGCGGCCAAACCGCTACGGTGCCTGGCTCAATCAACTACATTGCACCTGCAAATTCGCTGGTAAACGGAGAACTCACCACATTCACTGGAACAGTGGATAACCAGGGCAACTGCACTGCCGCCACCATGACGGTTGCGCCAGGACTCAGCCTTGGCAGTCCGAGCGCTCTCCCAGATGGCCAGGTTGGAGTTGCCTACACGACAACCGCCGTTACACCTGCCGGGGGAGTCGGTCCCTTCACCATCAGCGTCAGCGGCATACCGCAAGCACTGAGCTTTGATGGCACCTCGATCCTCGGCACGCCAGCAGCAGGGATGAACGGAGTCTATACAGTCGTGATCTCAGTCAGCGACAGCGTAGGCGAATCCATCCACACCAACTTCACCCTCACCATCGCGGCACCACCGGCCATCGCGCTCGGTGCCATCAATCTGCCAGCCAGCGGCTACAGGTACGGCACGTACAGCGGGTCTGCCTCTGCTTCAGGTGGAGTCGGCACACTCGCCTGGACGGCAACCGGCTTACCAGGAGGCGTCACTATCGGGTCCGGTGGAGCGATTTCCGGGAGTCCAACCGCAACCGGCGTGTTTCATGTGACGCTCACCGTGACCGATAGCATCGGCCAGGTCAAGACCGCCACGGGAACCGTCACCATCGCTGCAGCTCCCGCCATTGTGCTCGGTGCCATCAATGTTCCGACCGTGGGATATGCAGGCTTTGCATACTCCGGCTCGGCCGCAGCCTCGGGCGGAACTGGCACCCTTACCTGGACCGCTGCCGGATTGCCTGCCGCAGTCTCAATCGCAACCAACGGTGCCATCTCCGGCACACCGACCACCGCCGGCGTCTATCCGGTCACGCTTACCGTTACCGACAGTCTCGGTCTCACAAAGAGTGCCACTCGGACAATCACCATCCGTACCGCGGCAGCCCTCGTCATCGGAACGGTTCGCCTTCCAGCCTCCGGGTATGTCGGCCATCCGTACAAGGGTTCCGCCACAGCCTCCGGCGGTGTGACCTCACGTACTTGGTCGGCAACCGGTCTGCCGGACGGTGTTTCCATCACGGCAGCTGGCGCCATTGCCGGTTCGCCTCTCACTGCGGGCATCTTCAACGTGACACTCTCCGTCCAGGACAAACTTGGTCAGGTTGCCACATTCAATCAAACCGTCACCATCAACGTCGTTCCGGCCATCGTCCTGGGCGCGGTCAACACACCCAACGGGCTCATCAAGACTGCTTATAAAGGGTCAGTGAGCGCGACTGGCGGCGTAGGAACACTCAAGTGGACGGCAACCAACCTGCCGACCGGCATGCTCGTATCCTCTGCAGGAGTCATCTACGGCACTCCAACTGTCAGCGGAGTCTATGCAGTGGTCCTCACCGTCACAGACACCTTCGCTCAAACCCAAACGGTGAACGTCAACATCTCCATCACCGACTTTGCGGTGTCGGCTGCGGCACCGGCAGTGACCGTAACTAAAGGCACAACGACCCCGGATTCCATCACCGTCAACGCGCTCAACGGCTTCAATGGGAGTGTTGCGCTGACTGTGACCGGTTTGCCCAAAAACTGCAAAGCAACCTTCAGCCCGACCAGCCTTATCGGAGCGGGATCGTCAACCTTGAATATCAACCCCGCCACCACAACACCAGCGGGAATCTATGCTCTGACGATTACCGGAAAGAGTGGCACGCAATCGCGCACCACGACTCTTACGTTGACCGTACAGTAAATCAAAAACCATCGCAGGCGCCATGCTGATTCCAGGCAAGGCGCCTGCGCTGCATCCGAACCTCGGCGTATGAGCTTTCCGCGCCGCCCGGTCCGAGAGGCAGCCGATGACTCCCCAAAACACACTTCCGCAGCAAAAACTCCGCAGACAAACGCTTTTGCACCATGGACCGAACTGTGTACCACGGCAAGCGCTATTTGTAACCAGCAAGCGCTAACAAGTTTTTCTTACAAACGAAAAGCCCGTTGATTTAACGGGCTTTAGCGTCAATTAGTTGGTAGCGCCAACGGGAATCGAACCCGTGTTTTAAGATTGAGAATCTCACGTCCTAACCCCTGGACGATGGCGCCACAATTGCCGGGAAGCTTACTCCGAGTGGATTTCTACCCCGGTCCGGCCACTCCTCTAATCTACCAAAATTCCAGCCCTATGCCAAAAACACAAGGTTCCTAAATCCCCAGCCGCCGCACTTCATCGTTGTAATACTTGCGGTACAGAATGTCCCACTCCGGCGTGCCTTCCTGGATAATCTTGCGTTGCGAACTGATCTTCAGCCGCGCCGCCTGGTCAATCTTTGTCTCTTCGGCAAACAAAGTCTCCAGAGCTTTTCGTGCCTCCTGGCGAATCGTATTCCGATCCTCCAGAAAATCCACTTCATTCACTTCCGCCAGCGTATCCGCCACCGTGTGAGCCAGCTTATTCAGCTTGTCGCGAGAGATTCTCATAGCACCGCCTTGTATTTGCGTGCCAACTCGCCCTTGACCTTCTTGAACATCTCGGCGTACTGCGCACCAGACTTCAACATCTCCTGCTGGTACGCCTCAAGGATGATCCGAACCTCGTCATTGATGCGGTCTTCGAGAGATAGCTCTTCGATCATGCCTTCCGTCACGCGCGCTTCAACGAGTGCCGTTTGGTCGGTATGAATCAGTTTGGCGTCTACCAGGTGCTTGACCGTGCGACGCGCAAGATATCCGATGTATTCGCGGGAGAAAATCATGAACTACTCTTAACGATAGCGCATTGACCCGCAGCCTGTACACCCAGGACCGCCAAATCCCCTTGCCTTCAAGGATTTGCCTTCGGCGGGTCATCCCAATTTCGAGCCAGAATTGCGAGCTCAAAAAGCCATCGGACGCGGCCCATACCCAACCTCAAATCCGGATGGACTCGCGAATGGACTCGCCGAGGCTGTGTCCGACGCTTCAGTAAAACTGCAGAGCAGGACTCCAGGAAAAGGATCCTCTCAGAACGTAACGCTGAAACTCAGCGAAGAGGTCCCGCCACCCGCCGGATATGGCTCCGAAATCCCCTGCTGCGAGCTTGTCCTCACCACCGCCGGCAAGCTCCCCACCGGATTCACGGCATCGATTTCGTAGCTCAGTTGCACTCCAGTCTGGTTGCCGCTCACAGCCCACGAAAAAGGAATCTGCAACGCACACGTCGCTGTATTGCCCGAAACAGTCGCCGCAACCGCCGCAGACTCCAATGGAACAGCATTCATCAGATAATTGAACCCCTCCATCCCCCCCTGACTCGGCACAATCTGTGCCTTGCAAATCATGATCGAATTCGCAGGCAGCGTGGACGTGACACTGATGGTAAAGGTCACCGCATACACACCACTCGCCGTATTGGGTGTCCCTCCCCCACCTCCATGATGGTTTGGCGCCATCGAGTACGGTACAGCGTGGGAAACGAGGGTTGTTGCCAGGGCGGCGGCAAACAGCAGGGTCGAGCGAAGATAAAGCATCGGGTATTTCCTCCGTACTCCCTTCATCGGTGCCAGCGATCCAAAAATGAGAATAATCTCCATCTCGGGTACCCCCCGCTGATTACCAACCTCATCGGCCCGAGTCTCATTCCGCAATTAAACAAATAAAGGCAACTCCATCAATCACTTGAACAACAAACTCCGTGCAATTTCGCTCTCGTCCGCAGATAGCCCATTTTCATCTGCGACAATTGTGGTTGACCTATGGAAACCGATAACCTCGTAGCTCTCAAAGACGATATGGTGGCCTTTATTGAAGGGCACGGCATGCGCCGTTTGCCCGGATATGTCACCGAAGACATCCCTGCCATCCTCTGGGAAAACCCGGAGAATCCCGAAGAGAATCCTGACTCCTGGAAAGACTTTGTCGAAATGGCAAAGTACGCCGGTGCCCTCTTCGTCACCATCAGTGAAGTCAAGCTGGAGCACGAAGAGCTCGAAGCGCTGATGGAAGAGGCCAGCGAACTCAACTTCCCCGACGAAGAGCCCGCCGAACTCGTCGAGGCTCAATACCTCCAGAAGTATGCTGGCAAAGTCGGCTACCTTCAACTCGGGTTCGTCCACCAGGGCATCGTCTTCCTCCACGAAACTACCACCGAATGGTATGAGCGCTACCAGGAGCTGCTTGAGGGCATCGAGAGCTTTGGCGACATCATGCTCGATGAACCCGGCGGAGAAGACGAAGAGCTGTGAGAACGGGGCCAGCGGGTCCAGATACAATCCCCTCCGGGGCATTCTCCGAGTCCGCCCCGCCTCCCGCAGGCCTCGCCCCACCTCCTCAGCGCTGGCAACTGACCCCGTCCCTTCCCACCGAGTCCGCTGCTCTGGCCGCGTCCGCCCACCTTCCCGTCGCGGTAGCGGAGCTGCTCCTGGCGCGCGAAATCCTCACCGCTGAAGCCGCCTTCCGCTTCCTCAATCCGGAAATCAGCCAGCTCACTAACCCCTTTCAAATGCTCGGCATGGCCGCCGCCGCCGATCGCCTTGATGCCGCCATCGCCCGTCGCGAAACCATCCTCCTCTATGGCGACTACGACGTAGACGGCACCACCGCCGTCGTCCTGCTCAAAACCGCGATCGAAATCCTCGCCGGACCCGGCGGTGCCGTAGTCCGTTTCCACGTCCCCCATCGCCTCCGTGAGGGCTACGGCATCCAATCCACCGTCCTCGAATCCGCTGCCGCCGAGGGCGTCCGCCTCGTCATCAGCGTCGATACAGGCATGCGCGCCTTTGCCGAGGCACGGCGCGCCCGCGAGCTGCACCTCGACCTCATCATCACCGACCATCACCTCCCCGACGCCGCTGACGAAGTGCCCCTCGCCCTCGCCATCCTCAATCCCAATCAGCCCGGCTGCCCCTATCCTGAAAAATCCCTCTGCGGAGCGGCCATTGCCTTCAAACTCGCCCAGGCCGTGCTCGAACGCAAAGATCCCGTTCGTGCCCGCGAAAAAATCCTTCCCTCGTTCCTCAAGATGGTCGCCATCGCTACCGTCGCAGACGCCGTCCCCCTCAAGGGAGAAAACCGCGTCCTCGCCGCCCTTGGCATCAGGGAACTCCACCGCCCCGCCGGTGCCGGCCTCCGTGCACTCTTTCAGGCCGCCTCGCTCGATCCATCCACCAAACCCCTCACCAGCTTCGACCTGGGATTCCGCCTCGCGCCTCGCATCAATGCCGCTGGCCGTATGGATATCGCCGCCGAAGTCGTCGAGCTCTTCACCACCCGCGACCACGCCCGCGCCCTCGTTCTCGCGCAAAAACTCGAGCGTCTTAACACCGAGCGCCGCGAAACCGAAGCCGATGTCCTCCGCAAAGTCGAGGCCCGCCTCGCCTCAGACGCCAATCTCGCCACCGAAAAAATCGTCGTCATGGCCGGCGAAGGATGGCACCGCGGCATTATCGGCATCCTCGCCTCGCGCATCGTCGATCGCACCGCAAAACCAGCCATCGTCGTCAGCATTGAAGAGGGAGTCGCCTACGGCTCCGGCCGCTCCATCGACGGATTCCCCCTCCTCGAAGCCATCGAAACCTGCGCTGATCTCTATACCCGATTCGGTGGTCATGCCTTCGCCGTAGGTTTTGCCCTCCCCGCCGACCGACTCCCCGAGATGGAGCGCCGCCTCTACGCCTTCGCTGCCCAAAAACTCGCGGGCCGCATCGCTGAGCAAGTCCTCCGCATCCACGCCGAGCTGCCCCTTGACCGCATCACCCCGGTCCTCGTCGGCTGGCTCAAAAAGCTCGAACCCTGGGGCCACGGCAATCCGGAACCCGTCTTCCTCGCCCGCAATCTCCGCGTCTCCGCTCCCGTTCGCCTCATGAAAGAGCGCCACATCCGCCTCGAACTCACCCCGCAGGCCGATCCATCCAGTCCCGCCGTCCGAGTCGCACCGACCAACGCCGTCGGCTGGAACCTGGCCGCCCGCGCCGCCCAGCTCGGCCTCCATCCCGGCAGCCGAATCAACCTCGCCTACCGCATCCGCGAAAACGACCATCCCCAGTACGGCGGCCTCCAAATCGAAATTGCCGGCCTCGAACTCGCGGATTCTCCATAAAAAAACAGCGGCCTTCAGGATTTCTCTGGAGACCGCTGCCCGTTCCTGGCTCCGCAATCGCTTCACCGCCAGTTATAGTAGTGCTCCACTCCAACCCGGTACCCACGCTCAAATCCCCGACGATACGCCTGCCGGTATTGCCGCGGCATCTCCGGATTCCTGTATTCATCGCGGTTGAACACATCTGGCCGACGATGATTCCCAAAATCCTTCCGCGCGCCCTCAATCCCATCGTGAAACCCTTGCCGCGCCACCTCGTCCAGCTCCTGGGGAGCCGCATCCCAATAACGATCGTCCCGGTCATGATCCCGATCATGGTCCCGGTCATAGGCCCCAGCCGCAAACCCCGCTCCTGTCGCACTCAGCACCGCCGCTCCCGCTGGCACAAGAGCCGCTCCAGCCAACACCAACGCAATCGCAATCCCCTTCAGTGTGCTCATCTTTCCTCCTTGCCACTCGATTTTTGGCTCAAAAAAAGCAGCCCACAATCCTGCTGTGGGCTGCCGTCGTATTGTGGGTGAAACCTGCCTGCAAATTACCGCCCGTGTCCCTGGGGAGGATGCTGAGGCTTCTCGTTCGTCGGGTGCGGCTCAGGGCGCGGCTGCGGTGCAGGGCGCTCCGCCGGAGCTGGCCGTGGTTCCGGCCGCGACTGAGGCATCGGTCTCGGTTCAGGCCGTGCCTGAGGCTCAGGACGCGGCATCGGCCTCGGTTCAGGCCGTACCTGAGGCTCAGGACGCTGGTTCGGCATCGGACGAGGTTCAGGCCGCACATTCGGCTGGTTCGGCATCGGACGAGGTTCAGGCCGCGCATTCGGAGTGTTCGGCATCGGCCGGTTCTCCGGCCGCGCTCCTGGCTGATTCACCTGGCCAGGCCGATTCTCGTGAACTGGCATCTGCCCACCCTGCGCTCCAGGCCGTCCATTCTGCATCTGTTGCCCATGCTGCGGAACCGTGATCGGACGAGGGGACGCAATCGTCGCCGGATGCCCGTGATTCACATTGAAGTGCTGCTGAGGATCCTTTGCAGCCGCCTCGAAATGCTGCCTCTGAACCGGCGTCGGCGCAATGTGATGCTCCGTCATCCCGCGACGTTCCTCTGATGTAGGCTCATGGCGAATCCCGTTCGGCCCACCCGCATACGCCACATGGTTATTGTTGATGATCGTCGTATTGTGCACGATCGTCTCATTGATATATGTGTTGTGAATCACCGTCCGATTCACATTGACAATCGCGGTGTTGTACGCAAAACGATCTCCGCGCCACTCGCCACCCGAGAAGCCAATGCCCATGTACCCAAAGCCATAGTTCACGCCGCCATAGTAGCCAACGTGCGGGCCCCAGTAGCCGTCAAAGAAGCGGTACTGCCCGCCTTCATAGCCCCAATACGCAGGCGTCCACAGGTAGCCGCGTTGCGGTGCCGGCACCCACGCGCCAGGAACCCAATAGTACCCGTCATCCCCATACGCCCAGTACCCCGGCGTCCAGAGAAATCCCTCTTCCGGGCACTGAGGCTGCTCATATTCCAGCAGCGGAGGAGGAGCAAAGTTCACACTGATAAACACACCGGCAAAAGACGTAGCCGGAATCACGGACAGCAGAAACGCGAACAGGAAAAACCGCGCAGAGCGAAATAGTTTCATGTCAATCCTCCAAATCTCTGTAGAACTACGACCACCCATGAGGCGGTCCGCTTACATCTCCAGAAACCCCCGGCAAAACAAAAAGTTGCTTCGACCGAATCAATTCTCAAAATTCTCCACCGTTATATCGCTATCCACCCAGGCATGTCTGACCATAAATGCACAAGCCAGCCCACGGTCTCCCGCATGCCCCCTATTCCCTCGTCCCTGCCTTTAGGCTTTGAACCGGAAATGAAAAATATCCCCGTCCTGCGTCAGGTAATCAGAACCCTCCAGCCGCATCCGCCCCGCATCCTTCACTGCAGCCTCCGACCCATAAGTCACAAAGTCCTCATACGCAATCGTCTCCGCCCGGATAAACCCCTTCTCAAAGTCCGAGTGAATCACCCCAGCCGCCTGCGGAGCCTTCGCACCCTTCTCCACCGTCCACGCATGCGCCTCCTTCGGCCCGATCGTAAAGAACGTCAGCAGCCCCAGCAGCTCATATCCCGCGCGAATCACCCGCGTCAGCCCCGTCTCCGCCAGGCCCAGCGACTCCAGAAACTCCGTCTTCTCCGCCGCATCCCCCAGTTGCGAAACCTCCGCCTCAATCGCTGCCGAAATCACCACAGCAACCGTTCCCTGCGACTTGGCAAACTCCGCCACCTTCCCCGAAAACACATTCCCCGTCCCCGCCGCCGTCTCCTCCACATTGCACACATACAGCACCGGCTTTGAAGTGATCAGCCCCATCCCATGCAAAATTCCATGCTGCTCATGCGTCAGCTCCGGCGCAATCGTCCGCGCGCTCTTCCCCGCCCGCAACGCCTCCAGCGCCATCTCCATCACCGGCAACTGCGCCTTCAGCTCTGCGTCGCCACTCTTCACCTTCTTTTGCGCCGCCAGCACCCGCCGTTCGAGACTATCCAGATCGGCGAGCATCAGCTCCGTCTCCACCGTCTCCGCGTCGCGCACCGGGTCAATCGTTCCCTCCACGTGCGTCACATTGCCGTCTTCAAAGCACCGCAGCACATGCGCAATCGCATCCACCTCGCGAAT
>JANYDG010000108.1 GCA_025359885.1 Acidobacteriota bacterium | reverse complement strand
AATGCCGTCAGAGAAGGCCTCGATGCGCGCCGTCTCATTGAGAGCGCTGCCGCTTGCACTTGAATGCGTATGTTGAGCAGGGGAGTCGGCCATGGCGTGCTCCGATTCTATGACACGCGAGTGACTTCGTTAAGATAATCGTGTTACGGATCGCGGAGACTGGATGCGCAGGAAAATGACCGAATGGCTGTTGCCGGCGAGGCAACTGGCCCTTGGTGGGCGAACTCTGGTGATGGGCGTGGTCAATATCACGCCCGATTCGTTTTCCGATGGCGGGCTCTTTCTTGCTCCCGAGCGCGCCGTCGAGCACGCCCTGCGTCTGCTCGATGACGGTGCGGACCTGCTCGACCTGGGTGCAGAAAGCACCCGGCCCGGCTCGCTCGCCGGGGGCAGGGAAGCGCTGAGTGCAGCAGAAGAGCAGGCGCGCCTGTTACCTGTGATTGAGGCCGTGATGCGAGATCGTCCGGGCACGGTGATTTCAGTGGATACCTACAAATCGGCCACCGCGCGGGCAGCGGTTGCGGCCGGGGCTGCCATCGTCAACGACGTCAGCGGCTTTACCTGGGACCCAGCGATGGCCGCGACCTGTGCCCAACTCGGCTGCGGCGCTGTGCTGATGCACACGCGTGGCAAGCCGGAGCAGTGGCAGCAGCAGCCCGCTCTGGCCGCCGGGACGGTGCTGCCACTGGTGCGCGACGGGCTCGAAGAAAGCCTGAGACTCGCCGTGGCTGCGGGGATTTCCCGAGAAGCTATCGTGCTCGACCCCGGCTATGGTTTCGGCAAGCGGTTGGATGAGAACTACGATCTGCTCGCCCATCAGGGGGAGTTGCTCGCACTGGGCCGTCCGCTTCTGGCCGGGCTTTCGCGCAAATCGTTTCTCGCGAAAACGCTGGCAAAGCGCCTTGAACTGGAGCATGTCGCCGCCCCATCGCGAGAGTCGGCCAGCATCGCAGCGCAGGTTGCAGCGATTCTTGCGGGTGCCTCGATCCTTCGCGTGCATCAGGTGCGGGCGGCGGTTGAGGCTGCTGCCATTGCCGATGCCGTCCTCGCTGCGCGATAAAGTGTGTTCGCGCGACAATATCGCTTTCTCCCATCGGCGCGTGGTAGCATCTCCCAAACTGGCAGGGCTATTTCGGTTCTTCATCCATCCCCCCACACTGTTTTGCTCTATCTTTTTGCCTGTTCTGGAGGTACGTCTTTGAGGTTCCATCGCGTCTCAGCCCATCTCCTGGTGGGAATTTTCTCGTCCGCATCGGTCTTGGCCTCTGCCCAAACCGCGACACCGGCGTCGGTTCCTGACCTGGTGATCAAAAACGCCACGGTCATGACGGCCAGCCATGGCACACTTGAGCACGGAGCGGTCTGGGTGCATGCCGGCAAAATCGCCGCTGTCTCAGCCCAGGGCGCATCAACCGGCGCACCCGCCTCGGCTGTGGTCGTTGACGCATCCGGCAAGTGGCTTACGCCCGGCATTATCGATCCGCACTCCCACTCTGCCCTCAGCAGTGACGTGAACGAGGCCACCAGCCCGGTCACGCCCAGCATGATGATGATTGATGCCTTTGACAACCGCGACAAGGCGCTCTACCAGGCCCTTGCCGGCGGCGTCACCACCGAACTGCTGCTCCACGGCTCGGCCAACATGATCGGCGGTCAGGCTGTCGTCATCAAAAACAAGTTTGGCCTCTCCCGCGATGCCATGCTCTTTCCCAACGCACCTCGCTCCATCAAGTTCGCGTCCGGCGAAAATCCCAAGCGCGTCTACGGCAGCCGCAACCAACTCCCCTCCACGCGCATGGGCAACTTCGAAGTCATGCGCCAGTCTTTTGAAAATGCCAAAAGCTACATGGCTGGCTGGGATGCCTACAACGCCAAAGTAGCCAAGGGCGACAAGGCCGCTACCGCTCCCAAAGTTGACTTGAAGCTTGAAGCTCTCGCCGATGTGCTTCGCGGCAAGCTTTATGTCCAGATCCACTGCTACCGCGCCGACGAGTTCCTTACCGAAGAGGCCATCGCCCACGAATACGGCTACAAGATTCGCGCCTTCCACCACGCCCTTGAGATGTACAAGGTCGCCGGCCAGATTGCCCCTGAAAACACCGCCATCGCTACCTTCAGCGACTGGTGGGGCTTCAAGGACGAAGCATGGGATGCGATTCCATGGAACGCCGTCATGAGCATGCGCAAAGGCGTCCGCGTCGCCCTCAAAAGCGATTCAAACGACCATATCCGCCGACTCAATTCCGAGGCGGGCAAAATGGTCCGCTATGGCGGAGCCACCGAAGAGGAGGCCATCCGCATGGTCACCCTCAACCCCGCCTGGATTATCGGCGTCGATGACCGCGTCGGTTCGATTGATGTCGGCAAAGACGCGGATTTAGTGGTGTGGAATGTCGATCCCCTCTCAACCTATGCCCGCGCTGAAAAGGTCTATATCGACGGCGACCTCTTCTTCGACAGCGCCGCTGCGGGCTTTGGCACGCCGCACTTTACAGGTGTCATGCACGATGGCGGCGGATTCGGTTCGGATGACGAGACGGCGGAGGATGGAGACTAAATGAAAACTACGGCTACGGTTACTTTTCTCCTCCTGGCTGCGGCACTGACTGCAAGGGCTCAGAGCATGCCCGGCCCTTCCGCCCCCAAAAGCACAACTCTGGCGATTACCGGCGGCAAACTGCTCACGGTAAGCCATGGCGTCATTGAAAACGGGACTCTCCTCATCATTGACGGCAAGATCGCGGCTGTCGGGATGGCCGGTAAGGTTGTCGTTCCCAGGGATGCCGTCGTCGTCGATGCGCGCGGGCTCACCGTATATCCCGGCCTCATCGATCCGGATTCGACGCTCGGCCTGACCGAGGTCGGTTCCGATCAGAACTCCAACGACCTCGCTGAACCTTCTGACGAAATCATGCCCCACATGCACATCGCCGATGCCTTCCACGCCGAGACGGAACTGATTCCCGTGGCCCGGCTCAACGGCGTCACCAACGCTGTCGTTGCTCCCGGAACCGATGATTCCGTGGCCGGCCAGGACATCTTCATCCAGCTGGCCGGAGCGAATCGAGACGCAATGATCCTCGGCCGCGATGTGGCGCTCGCCATGAACTACGGTGCAGAGCAACGCAGGCGCGGCGGTCGCGGAGGTGGTAAATCCGAGTTTCCCTCCACCCGCATGGGTCTCATTACCCAGTTGCGTCAAAGCCTGCTCGATGCCCAGCACTACGAAGTCAGCCGCGATGCAGCGGAAAAGAAGACCCCCGACAAGGCGAGCGAAAAAGGGGACAAAGCCGACAAAAGTGACAAGCCGTTTGAGCGCGACCTCAAACTTGAGGCGCTGCTGCCCTACCTCCACGGCGAACGACCGGTGGTCGTTGGCGTCTACGAGGGCTACGACGTGGAAACCTTCATGAGGGTCGCGGCCGAGTTCCACCTCAAGGTCATCCTCAACCATGTCACCCGAAGCCAGGAGATTCTCGACGAAATTGCCGCCTGGAAAGTCCCCGTCATCGTTGGTCCCATTTACGAGATGCCTCGGGCCAATGAACGCTTTGACGCGGTCTACACCTTGCCCGCAGAGCTGGCAAAGCGCGGCGTCAAGATCGCCATCTCATCGGCAGAGGCCGGAGGGCCGGGTGGGGCTCATTCCGTGCGCAACCTGCCTTATGCCGCTGGATTCGCTGCCGCCTATGGCTTGCCGTATGACGAGGCACTCAAATCCATCACCCTCAACGTCGCAGAAATCTTCGGATTTGGAGACAGACTCGGATCACTCGACGTGGGCAAGACCGCCAACGTCGTTCTGGCCAACGGCGATCCCCTCGATGTCAGAACCGAGGTCAAGCAGGTGTACATCGCCGGAGTAGCCCAACCCATGGTCAGCCGACAGACCCGCCTCCGCGATGAATATAGCAAGTAGTTCGTTTTGAAAGTAGCGGCAAACGACAAGGGGAATTCATGACCAGCGGTGGTCAAGAATTCCCCTTTCGTATGTTGAGGTGGAATCTGTCTTACACTTCCAACTCTTCGAGAAGATCGCTCTCAACCTCGTACTGCCGGGCTGAGGACCATTTCTCCAGGTAGACGATGCCCAGCAGCAGCCCTACAAGAAATACAGAAACAGAGCTGTATTCCATCACAGAGAGACGCTGGTCCTCAGCCACGGTCTGGTAGATCACGGTTCCGTGGACATTGCGGGGGGTCATCCGCTCTTCAATGGGCACCGGCGCCTTGGGCAGGTTCTCCAGATAATCCGTCGAGACCATGGCACTGAAGACCAGGCCCCCGAGGCCGGGCAACAGAAAGAGCAAAGCAAAAAATTTCAGAGCTGCAAGGTTGGTGCGATCCATAAGGACCTCCATATTTGGGTGCGACTAAGGCATCAACGGAATAGTGGGACCCATCTCCAATCTGTGACATGAAATCTTTCTCGCGAAAAATTAGATCCACAGTTCAGATTCAATCGCCATCCGTCTCATCAATGCTTTAGCTGGCCGATGTTTTTTGGGAAGTTTGCGGGGAGGTTTTCCCTCTCTTTTCGTCTTTCGCCGTGCAAGTGTGATTAGCAACGTTCAGCCTGCGGTTGTTCCTAGGTAACGCTCTCTTTAGGACAAAGTCAACGTACATAAAAGTAACTTTTAAACACTCTAAAGTAACTCTGTGCAAAACGGGACAGTTCGGAATTGGCACTGCACCTGGCTTGATTGCTAAGTCATTGAGCAAGCGTTCGTTAGGCGAATACTGAGACTAAGGGCGATCTGCGCCGTCCTGAATACGGTTTGCCTCAAAGCTGACAATTTTCCATTGCCCATTGGAGTTGCGCACATATACCCGTGTGTATCGGTAGCGCCCGCTCAGCTCTTTGTCTGCCTTGTATCCGGTCAATTCTGCTAAAGAAGTAACCACAGCGGTTGCCCCATAGACCCGAACCTTTCGGTCGGAGATGACGAGCGAACCGACGTGCAGCAGACCTGAAGAGAGATTTTTGAGCGTCTGTTCCTTCGTCTGGATCGCGCCAAAGGGGGTAATCGCCGTGTAGTCTTCGGCCAGTAGCGGCTCCAGGGCAGCGCTGTCGGCGCTGACCATGGCTTTCCGCCACACCTCTTCGAGACGGTCAATCTCGCGCCGATATTCGTGCCGCTGGTTGCGAGGACTCCGCGGGGTTGCTGGGGGCGCGGCAAGGCCTGACGTGACAAACAGCAAAAGGAAAAATCCTGCGAGAAATCCGGTCTGGAGTCGAGCGTGTGCGGGCATACGTTTACCGAAGCGTAGCCTTAGACTCTACCCAAGGTCAAAGGGAATCGGCACAAGTGTCAATTTATTGCAAAGCAGACCCCGGTCGAGGGATTGTCCCAGGGACATCCGATTGGGGCAGGACTAGATCAAAGCGGTCAGGTTTTCGACCGCTCGCTCACGCATCCGCTGATACAGGCCCCCGACTGCCAGTTTTTGAAAGTGGGCCGTCGCCCGGTGCGCGGCCAGCGCCTTCGCGTCGCGATATTGCTCGTAGATCACGATGGTGTCAGGGTCGTCCTCGACCTGGTGCGGAATGTAACTGATGCAGCCTGGTTCCAGACGAGAAGCCTCAGCCAGCTGCCGCAATGTTTCAGCGATTTCTGCTCGTTCTTCGGCGGGAAATTTCAATCGAACTGTGAAGCTCACCATGCAGACATCCTCTTTTTAGGCAGATCCTCTTAGGTTAAAACTTCATTTTAGTTGCTCAGGGTTTCCAGCACATCGGCAAATCCAGGCAAAATCATGGTTTGATCGCGATCCGGGCCGGTTGAAACCATACCAATCTTCGCCCCGCTTTCGCGCTCCTGGAAGCGGAGATACTCCTGTGCCGCGAGCGGGAGATGCTCGAAATCGGTGATTCCTTTCGTCGATTGTTGCCAGCCCGGAAGCGTCGTATACCGGGGTACGATTGATTCCAGACCCTGCACATCGGCTGGCACCACATCCGTGAACCGGCCATCAATCTCATAACCGATGCATACCGGAATCTCTGCAAGCTCGTCCATCACATCCATTTTGGTCACCACCAGCCACTCCGTCCCGTTGACCTGATTGGAGTAGCGGAGCAGCGGAATATCGAGCCAGCCGCAGCGTCGTGGGCGTCCAGTCACCGCGCCGTATTCATTGCCGCGGGCGCGCAGTATGTCGGCAGAGCTGTCATGAATCTCGGTCGGGAACGGTCCCTCACCCACGCGGGTTACGTAGGCTTTAGTCACGCCGATGACTGTGCCAATCGCCGTCGGGCCCACGCCGGTGCCGGTCGCGGCGCCGCCCGCTGTTGCAGACGAAGAAGTTACGAATGGGTAGGTTCCATGGTCGATGTCGAGCATCGTGCCCTGCGCTCCCTCAAACATCACGCTGCCGCCCCCGGCAATCACCTTGTTCAGCAAGTTTCCCGTATCCGTCACAAACGGGCGCACTTGCTCGGCTGCGGCCGCGTATTCGTCAAACATCTTGGCGGAATCAATCGGCGCGCTGCCAAAGAGTGCGTGGGCGATGGCATTCTTTTCCTGGCAGGCATTTTCAATGTGCGTCTGCAGGATTTTTGGGTTGAGCAGGTCCACAATGCGCAGGCCGCTCCGCGCCATCTTGTCTTCATAGGATGGCCCGATGCCGCGGCTGGTGGTGCCTATCTTCTGTCGGCCTGGGGCGCTCTCGGCCGCCAGCTCGATCATCCGATGGTAGGGCAGAATCACTTGTGCCCGGTTGGAAACATACAGCTGCCCATCAACATCGACGCCAAGGTCGCGGAGTTTGGACACTTCCTTCAGGAAGGCAACCGGATCAAGCACCACACCATTGCCGATGATTCCCTTGCAGCCCGGGCGCAGCACACCGCAGGGAATCAGCTGCAACACAAACTTCTGGCCCTTGATGATGACCGTATGCCCGGCGTTATGGCCGCCCGCATAGCGCGCAACCGCGGCAAAACGGCCGCTCAGCACATCCACAATCTTGCCCTTGCCTTCGTCGCCCCATTGGGCGCCAAGCACTACAGCTGTCTTCGCTCGCATGAATTCCATTTCCCGGGAATCAGGTCCCTGGCCAACTCCCCCTCGATCTGCGGATCAGGACAAGCGACCGGATCAAGCTCCCCCTGAGCCGGTCTGAAGGCGGTCAAATATGGGATGAAACGGCCCAATGGACTCGTCCGCCCCGTTGTTACCACTTGCAATCATATACCGGCATTGGCTTCGGTGAGCATGCGCTCTGCTGGCATCCCGGGCCGCCGGTCGCGAATGAAAACATCAACACCGGCCTCCAGAGACCATGGAATTAGACTAGAGCGATGCCCGAATTGCCTGAAGTCGAGACCATCGCCCGCGGCGTCCACCAACGTTTGCAAGGGGATTGCATCACCGAGGCATGGTTCAGCTCACACAAGGAACCCTTCAAAACGCCCCCGGGAGTGCAGGCCAGCGGGCTGGAAGGCTGCCGGATTCTCGCCGTTCATCGCACCGGCAAGCACATTGTCTGCGAGTTAAAGGCAGCCGAAGACCCCACCGCCCAGGCTCAATCCGCCCCGGCTCAATCCGCCCAGGCTCAATCCGCCCCGGCTCAATCCGCCCAGGCCAACAAGCCCACGGCACAATGGATTGTTCATCTCGGCATGACAGGTCGCCTGCTCGTCACCACGCCCGATGGACCCGTCGCCCCTCACACCCACGCCCGCCTCACCATGACCAGCGGGCGAGAAGTGCGCTTCGTTGATCCGCGTCGCTTCGGGCGTCTTGAATTTCGAGATTTGGCCACGGAAGCGCCATTCACAGGCCCCGGCTCTGAACCGTTCACCATCACCACCGAGGAATTTGTCGCTCTGTTCAGGGGTCGCAAGCTGGCCATCAAGGCCGCGTTGCTCAACCAGACGCTGCTGCACGGTGTCGGCAATATCTATGCAGACGAGAGCCTGTTCCGCGCCGGAATTCGCCCCAGGCGCATGGCCGGGCGTCTGAAGCGGGCAGAGCTGCTGTCGCTGCATGCGGCCCTGCTGCTGGTGCTGCAGCACGCAATTGAGCTGGGCGGATCATCCGTTTCTGACTATGTCGATGCCGACGGCGTGCGGGGCTTCTTCCAACTTGAACATCGCGTCTACCTGCGCACCGGTCAACCCTGCCTGGAATGCGGTTCGCCGATTCGGCGCCTTCTTGTCGCTGGCAGAGGAACCCACTACTGTCCTGTCTGCCAAAGATGAATCAAATGAGAGCCCTGATTACGGCGAATTTCCCAAATCATGAAGTCCCCGGAGTTCAAATCTTCTGTTTTTGGGATATTTCCAAACGGGTGCCGCTCGTAAGTGATAGAAAACAATCCATCGAAAGATTGGTTCTTCGATTGCTATAGAGAGGGTGCCAGTGATGTTCGGCGACCGTGATTCGCTCCGGTTCCGACGCAATCGAGGGCTCCAGAATGAGCAGAGCGCCACAAAAGAGCGCTCCCGAATGGAGATCCTCAAAAGAAACCGAGGGGCAGAATCAAAAACTGCCCTTCAAGGTTCACAGACTTGGGAGGCCAGTGCCCAAGACAGATTTGCCAAACAAGTCTCAGGCTTTGTGCAACGTCACCCTCTCCCTGAGATGGTGGCGTTTCACTTGGTGGCATGAATTCGGCAGGCCATGATTGCGCTCTTGTTGCAGCGCTGTGCCCGATTCCCTGGAAAGCTCTCCGGCAATTGCCGCCAATCCAGTCGCGATGAGGTCACGACGAGGCCGTTGTATGAAAAGATGCCCGGGCGACAAGGTCAATCTTGCATGCCAGTCAGCTTCCCTGTAGTATCGGTTGTGTTCCCGTCCTGATGCGAAAATCTGTATCGCCGGACAGGGACAACTGGACGGACGGGACTGCAAGGTGGCAAGCTTCAGAAATGTGCAGTTCATTCTTGAGGCCATCAGGTTGAGGCCAACAGCCTCTTCCTTCCAGAAGCGGAAACCGGTTTGCCGGCTGCACCCATCAGAAGTGATTAAAGCGAGTCGAAAGCGATCCCGTTCGTGCACGCAAATTTCGGGCCTTTTGACCCGCGGCTGAGAGACCAGATGAGGTTTCGAGCGAGAACTCGAACCACCGAAAGCAAGGATGTACGCTGCGGTGTACAGGTCTTCTCTTTGAATTGAATCATCCTGCATCGGCAGTGAATGCCGATCCGTTCTACCGCAAGTCATTCAAATGTTTGAGGTGCCGGTTACTTGAACCAATGCCCCGAACACATCCGTGACAAGCTGGAATCTGGGTCGCCCGTCTTGGGCATATTCTCAGGGGGCGCAGCGCCCTGGCAGGCGAACGCTGCATCGATCATTTGAAACTGTGGAACAGCACCAGGAAGTGCAAGCATGACGACAGAATCAACGCAGCCGCCCTCAGAGGCGGGGCAAGCCCAGGCTAGTGTGCCAGGGCAGTCGCAGGGGCATCGGCGTCGCCGACGCCGACGCAAAACAAAGTCGGGCCTCGCAGGGCAAGCTCAGGTTGGTCAACCCCCAGTCGGACAGAGTCAGCCCCCTCAACCTCAGGCCGTAGCGGCGACCCCAGCAACCCAGCAGCCTCCCCAGCAGTTTACTCCTGCGCAAGCGCCAAAAAGCAACGGCTCCCAGGGATTCCAGCAGGGAGCGCCGGGACAAGGCCAGGGCCAGGGTAGAAAAAAGAAGAAATCCCAGCCCAAGCCGCCCGTGTTTCAGGCCTCTCCAGGCAACAGCATCAACGGTTCCAATGGATCCGGTGGTTCAGGTGGTGGCAAAAAGCGAAAGCAGCAGAAAGGTCCGCGCCAGTTCGTTGGCCCCATGGACCACAGCTACCGTGTTGCCAACGGCAATGTTGCAGATGGTCCCCCATCGACAATTCCCTTTCAGGGCAACGGACATGGCGCTTATTACAACGACACGCCGTCTCCACGGGGCATCACCCCGACCATCGCAGCCGATGCTACGACCAGGATTTTCTTCTTCATCGAAGATCTCTTCTTCCTCGCCAAAATTCAGGAAGCCAGCCGCAAGCTGGGCGTCAAGGTTGAATTCGTCAAAGGCGATAAGGATGTTGTAACCCGCATCACGGAATCGGCCGAAGTCGACCGTCCCGCACTGCTCGTCTTTGATCTGAATAACGCAGCCGTCAAGCCGCTCACCCTCATTCCCAAGCTCAAGGCCAAGCTCAAGAAGTCGACCTCGATCATCGGGTTCCTTTCGCATCTGCAAGGTGACCTCAAGATGAAGGCCATTGAAGCCGGTTGCGACACGGTGATGCCGCGTTCGGCCTTTTCGCAAAGCCTGCCCAATCTCCTTCGCCGCTACGGCATGGAAGAGGAAGAGGACTACTACCCTCAGCCCATGTAGAAGGGGGGGTGGTCCCCGAACCAGCATTGAGGGCACTCCGCCATGGAGTGCCCTCGGTCTTTTTTCAGAGAAGGCATTCTAGCCGGGAGGCCAGCCGTACTCTCGTCCGCCCAGCAGGTGCAGATGCAGGTGGTCCACAGTCTGACCTCCATCGTCGCCCGTGTTGATGACGGTGCGGTACCCGTTCACCAGCCCGGATTGTTGGGCCAGCGCATTTGCCGTCAGCAGCAAGTGGCCCAGCAGCGCCTGATCCTCGGCGGCGGCGTTCGCAAGAGAGCTGATGTGTTTGCGCGGCAGCACCAGCAGATGCGTAGGGGACTGAGGATGGATGTCGGCAATCGCCACGCAAAGCTCATCGTCGTATACATGTTTCGCAGGAATGCTTCCGTCAACGATCTTGCAAAAGAGGCAGCTCATAACCCGCCTAGTGTACATCTGCCGTCTTGTCACCGGCAGCAGGATTGCTCAGGCAACAGAAACGAAAGTACCCGAAACGGAACAGGAAAACGCCCCATCACTTAACTCTGTGCAGCGTTGCAATCTCAGAGTATTCTCTCCTCATGCTCCCGCAACGCTTTCGCATCCTTGCCAGTTTTTGCATTTTCATCATCACGTTGGGATGGGCGTCCGTTTCTTCGCCTGGAGCGACTGCGCCTGCCGCCACTTCCATCAACGCTCCCGCTCCCCTGGTGATTCATGAACTTGGCAAAGGCACGACTCCGCTCGATGGATTGTGGCAATTTCATCTGGGGGATGACACAGCCTGGGCAGCGCCGCAGGTCGATGACTCCCATTGGGAACAGCTCTCGGCAGATAAGCCCTGGGGAGTTCAAGGGCATGCCAGCTACACCGGCTTTGGGTGGTATCGTCGCCACGTCGGCCTCAGGCCTGCTTCGGGTGCGTCGCCAGACCTGGCTCTTTTCATCCGCGGGGTTGCAGATGCTTATGAGCTCTATTGGAATGGACAGTTAATCGCAAAGAGTGGGGATTTTCCACCCCACGCGGCCTGGTATTTCTTGCAGCCTCCGCAAACCTACGGTCTCGGGCCGGTGCGGGACGGAGTTCTGGCGATTCGCGTCTGGAAGGCTCCGCTGCAGTCCTTCGATAATGGCGAACTGGGTGGCCTGAGTGAGGCTCCCCTTGTCGGAAGCCCGGCCGCGATTGCTGCGACCAAGGATACGTGGGATTTTAACTGGCTGCGCCGCCGTCAATTCACCTTTGGTCTGGACTCGCTCTACGGACTGGTTGCGCTGTTGAGCATGCTCGCCTGGCTGCGGGACCGCCGCCAATGGCTGCTCTTCTGGATGGCCGGTTTCGCCACTGGCCCGATCCTGCTTTTGTTTTTATTGCGCCTGCCCAACGGCCTCCCCGATTCCTGGTCGTTGGGACTCGCTCAGCCGGTCTTTGGTATCACCGACATTTCCCTTTGGTTTCTCCTCGTCTGGCTGCTTCAGTTGGACGATAGCCGCTGGTTGGGCCGCTTGGTGCGAGTCTGCGCAGTCATCGACATTACGGCGACCGTGCTCGACGGCCTCCTCTCTATACGGGGTTGGCAGTCCAATTGGATCGCACAAATCCAACTCGGCGACGCAGCTTTGACCAGCATCTTCACCTTCCTCGAAGCTTTGCCCTTACTGCTGGTTGCCTACGCATTTATTCGCCGGCGCAAGCTCGATCCAGCTCGCTGGCTGGTCGCGATTTTCTCCTTCACTACCGAAATGATCTCCGTGGTCCGTATCGCATCGCAACAGGGCAGCCGCTACACTCACTGGACTCTTGCCGCTAAAATCTCGGCTCCTCTGTTCGTCGTCAATGGCAATCCCATTACCATGGCCACTCTGTCAGACACGTTTCTGCTGATTGCGATCATCTTTGCGGTGTACCGCTATTTGCTCGAAAACACACGCCGTCAGTCAGTGCTTGAGCAGGAGTTCAAAAACGCTCGCGAACTCCAGCAGGTCCTCGTTCCTGAAACCATGCCGCCTCTCCCCGGCTACGCCCTCACCAGCGCCTACCGGCCAGCCCAGGAAGTTGGCGGTGACTTCTTCCAGATCATCCCGATGGAGTTCGGCTCGACGCTCATCATCATGGGCGACGTCAGCGGCAAAGGCCTCCGAGCTGCGATGGCCGTTTCGCTCATCGTAGGTGCCGTGCGTACCCTCGTCGAAATGACCAACAGCCCCGCCGAAATTCTCTCGGGGCTCAATCGCCGCCTGCACGGTCGCCTCCAGGGGGGATTTGTCACCGCCGTCGTGATGCGCCTCAAATCCGATGGCAGTTTTGTCATCTCGTCGGCTGGCCACCCCGCGCCCTTCCTCAACGACAACGAACTCCCCTTGCCGGGTGCCCTGCCTCTCGGCCTCATTCCCAACGCCAAATATGAAGAGACAACGAGTCGCCTTCATGTCGGGGACCACTTCGCTCTCTACACCGATGGCCTGCTTGAGGCTCGCAGCCATTCCGGCGAGCTCTATGGCTTTGATCGTTTGCAAACGCTCTTTGCCGCAAAGTCCGACGCAGCCATGGCCACCGAGGCCGCGGTGAGCTTTGGACAGGATGACGACATCACTGTCCTCACCCTTACCCGTCTCGCCACCGGCCAGGAATCCACCTCCGTCTTTACCCTTCCCAGGCTGGTCAGCGCTTAAGCTGGTTTAGCCCCTGCCCGGCGTTCGCCCCTGCTTTCTGCGACAATATCGAACAGAAATGGTCTTTCATACGTCTCTCTCATACATGCTCATGAAATCAACTGCGCAGTCGCCCATCCAAAAGCTTCTCCCCGACGGCGGCCTGAACCGGATGCACTCCGGTTCCACTGCCGCTGCCTTTGCTGCCGTGCTTTTTTTTGTTGCGACTTCGTCTCCGCTCGTCGCGCAAAAAGCCTCTCCGACCCTGCCACCTTTGCTCGATGTGATGACCTCTGAGTTGGGTCGCGCCATGAGCACCCTGGGCAAGCCAGCCCCAGACAAGGCTGTCGCAGAGAAAGCAGGCCCAGACAAGCAAGTCCCCCCCTACTTCCTCAGCTATGCCGTCTCTGACGCCAGTGGCATCTCCATCCGCGCCCAGTATGGTGCGCTGGTAGATTCCCAATCCACCCATCAGCGCGTCGTCGATGTGCAGGTCCGCGTTGGCGATCCCAAGCTCGACAACACCCACGGCACCCACCGCGGAGCTGCCGTCAATACGCTTCAGTTGCCCGTGACCGACGACCGCAAAGCCCTCGCGCGGTCACTCTGGCTGGCCACCAACAGCGGCTACGGCACCGCGCTCGACAATTACCTCCGCGTCAAAACCGAGGCTGAAGTCCGCGCCAAGGAGGAGGATTCCTCCGGCGATTTTTCTACCGAGGCTCCGCAAGTCTCCGTCAGCGCACCCGCCCCTGTACCCACCGTCGACAAGGCTGTCTGGGAAGAGCGGGTTCGCGGACTCTCGAAAATCTTTCGCGAATACCCCGATGTCAACCAAAACATCGTCATGCTCACCGCCCAGAGCGAGACCGACTACTACGCATCGTCTGAAGGCTCACGCCTCGCTAACCCTCACCGCCAGGCCAGGCTCATCGTTTTTGCCGTCAGCCGCGCCGAAGACGGAATGGACCTCTTCCGTGCCCAGACTTTTGAGGCCGAAACCGTCGCCGGCCTCCCCGCCCAGCCCCAGCTCGAGGCTGCCATGCGTGAGCTCGGCAAGAGCCTCGAAGAGCTCCGCAAGGCCCCCGTCACCGAGCCTTACTCGGGCCCAGCCATCCTCTCCGGCCGCGCCGCTGCCGTCTTCTTCCACGAAGTGCTCGGCCATCGCCTCGAGGGCCAGAGACAGCGCGGCGACGAAGAGGGTCAGACCTTCACCAAGGAAGTCAACAAACCCGTCCTGCCCAGCTTCCTCTCCGTGGCCGATGACCCGACTCGCACCAAATTTGGCGACACCTGGCTCAGCGGCAGCTACAGCTTTGATGACGAGGGCCAGAAGGCCCAGAAAGTTGACCTCATCCAGGACGGTGTCTTGAAGACCTTCCTCATGTCGCGTCTGCCCATCGCCAGCTTTTCCAATTCCAATGGCCACGGTCGCGGGCAGACCGGCCGCGTACCCAACGGCCGCCAGGGCAACCTCATCGTTACCTCAACCAAAGCCGTCACCGAGCCAGACCTGCGCAAGATGCTCGTCGAAGAAGCCAAAAAGCAGGGCAAGCCCTACGGCCTCTACTTTGAAGACATTTCCTCCGGCTTTGCCGTGACCACGCGCAATTCGCCCCAGGCCTTCCAGGTCATTCCGCTGGTCGTCTACCGCGTCTACGTCGATGGCCGACCCGATGAGCTCGTTCGCGGAGTCAGTATCGTTGGTACGCCGCTGGCCGCAATGAAGCGCATCCTCGCCACCGGAGACAAGAGCGAAGTCTTCAATGGCGAGTGCGGTGCTGAGTCCGGCTCCATCCCCGTCTCCGCCGTTGCCCCCGCCATGCTCCTCACCGAAATGGAAACACAGCGCCAGCCTCAGGGTACCGAGCGGGTACCCATCCTGCCAAACCCCAGCGCCAACACCGCCGATTCCGGAAAGGGAAACTGATGAAGTTCTCTCGCCGTACTGTTTCTCTCGCCCTCCTCACCCTGGCGATGCCTCTTCTTGCCTCAGCCCAGCAAACCCGCGCCGATGCTGAAAAGGACCCCGTTCTCAAGGCGATGCTCGTTGAACTGGACCGCAGCCGCGATCAGCTTCAACTCAAGGGATTCGAAAAGCCTTTCTTCCTGCAATACCGCCTTGAAGACATTGAGGACTACCAGACCAAGGCCGACTTTGGCGCAAGCGTCTCTAACGACCATCGCCACCAGCGCGTAGCCCGCGTCACAGTGCGCGTAGGCGACTACAAGATCGACAGCTCTACCTCGCGAGGCGACGGGTCGGTGCAACTCGCCGCGCTCGACAACGATCCTCTTGCCCTCCGAGCTGGCCTCTGGCAGGCTACGGATCAGGCCTACAAGGCAGCCCTCTCAGCGTATGCGCAGAAGCAGGCACAGCTCAAGCAGGTGCAGACGCCGCCCCAGGCCGATGATTTTTCCCACGAATCTCCCGTCGTTTCCCTCGAAGAGCCGGTCCATCTGCTGATCGACTCCCCCGCCTGGGTCAAGCGCGTTGCCGAGGCCAGCGCACTCTACAGCACTGACCCTGCGCTTCAGGCTTCCCAGCACGACGTGCAGTACTCCACGGCGATCTTCCACGCCCGCGCCGTCAACAGTTACCTCGTCAGCAGCGAGGGAGCCATCATTCGCAAAGGAACGACCTCCTACCAGGAGTCCTTCGCCGCCGGCACCCAGGCCGCAGACGGTATGCACCTCGACCGCTCATACGGCTCAAACGGGATTACGCTCACCGATCTGGACACCCCTGAGGCCTTCAACAAGCATGCCGTGAGCCTCATCGCGTCCCTCACTGAACTGCGCAAGGCTCCCCTCGTCGAGGAGGAATACCACGGCCCTGTCCTGCTCTCAGCCGACGCCGCCTCTGACGCTGTGCATGAGTTGGTGGCCTCCGCGGTCACGGCGGTTCGCCCGGAACTGGGTACCGAGGCGCGCACCAAGGGCGCTTTTGCCTCCAGCTACCACGCCCGCGTTCTGCCGGATTTCCTCGATGTGGTCGATGATCCCAGCCTGCGCACCTTCAACGGGAAAACCCTGGTCGGCGCCTACAAGATTGACGATGAAGGCGTACCCGCGCAGCCGGTCAAGCTCATCACCGACGGCCGCCTCGAAAATTACCTCATCGGCCGCGAGCCGGTACGCGATTTTCCTAAGTCCAACGGCCACGGCCGCGCTGCCCTCACCGGCCCCGCCCGCCCCGCAATCAGCGTGCTCAACGTCACCCCGCACGAGGGCCTGTCCGAGGCTGATCTCAACCAGAAACTGCTCTCCCTCGCCAAAGACCGCGGCCTCAAAAGCGTCTACTTCATCGAAACCCTCGGCCCGGAACTCACCCCGCGCCTGCTCTTCCGCGTCAGTGCTGACGGCAAACGCGAACTGGTGCGAGGCGCAACCCTCGACGATCTCGACCAGCGTGCCCTGCGTTCCGGCGTCATCGCCGCCGGTAAAGAGCCTTTCGTAGCCAACTACGACGGGGCCGTGCCAGAGACGATTCTCGCCCCTGCTCTGCTCTTTGACGACGTCACCATCCGCCGCGCCAACGAAAAGAACGACAAGCTGCCCTTCTATCCCCCGCCGGATTAAGGCAATTTCGCCCCCAATCTCATCTTCAGCGAGGCTTTCAATGGCTTATTTGTGGGTCACCCTGGGTAGTGCGCTGGGCGGGTTGCTGCGCTACGCTATCTCCCGATGGTCCATGCAACTCAGCACCAGCTTCCCCTATGGCACCGTCTTCATCAACGTGCTGGGCAGCTTCGTGATCGGCTACTTCGGCACCCTTACCTTGCAGAATGGCCGCTTTCCCGCCTCCGACAACCTGCGCCTTTTCGTGATGGTGGGAGTCTGCGGAGGGTTCACCACCTTCTCCTCCTTCAGCCTGCAGACCTTCGATTTGCTGCGCACCGGTGCCTGGGGCAGGGCGCTGGCAAATGTTGCTCTCTCCGTGACGCTCTGTCTGGCCGCGGTCGCAGTCGGGCATGCAACCGCACAGCGACTGGTCAATCAGGCCACGATCGCCGAAACCGCAGAAGAGGAATTCACCGGCTAAAGCATTTTCAGGAATGGTATAAAAGGAGGCCGCACCGCTGACTGGATTTTTCATCAAGAAAAATCCATCCTCGCGGAAGCCAGACACTTCACAGTATTCCTGAAAATGCTCTGAAGCACTCTTCAGGCAGGTTGCCGAGCGAGGGACTTCACAGTATTCCTGAAAATGCATCCATCAACGGAGGCCAAGAATGGCATCCACCCTGAGCAGGTCCGCCTCCACATCCACTCCGATCGAATCCCCCTCTGCCTCGCCAACATAAATCGAAATCCCATTCTCCAGCATCCGCAACTGCTCCAGTCGCTCACTCTGTTCCAGTGGCGAGGGAGCCAACGCTGCAAACCGCTCCAGTGCAGCCTTCCGGTACCCATACAGCCCCAGATGCTTCCGGTACCCCGCAAACCCGACTCCATCGCGGTCATAGGGAATCGTCGACCGGGAAAAATACAGTGCCCGCCCGTCAGCGGCGGTGACTACTTTCACCGCATTCGGATTCGCGACGTCCTCGGCTGGGCAGGGAACCGAGATGGTGGTCACCTCCACCTCCGGCCGCGCAAAGAGTTCAAGCAGCGGCGCAAAATGCCCGGGCGTCAGCAGAGGTTCATCCCCCTGGATGTTGACGTAAATGTCGGCCTCGATCTGACGCGAAACCTCGTAGACCCGGTCGCTGCCGCTGGCGCACTCGGGCGAGGTCATCACCACGGCGATTCCCCGCGCCCCGCATACCCCCGCCACTTCCTCGGAGTCTGTCGCCACCACGACCCTGTCCATCTGTCCGCTTCCAACCGCCGCCCGCCACACCCACTCCACCATCGACCGCCCGGCAATCTCCCGTAGCACCTTGCGCGCCAGCCGTGTCGAACCCAGCCGCGCCGGAATCACTCCCAAAACCCTCGTCTCACTCATAGCCCCCAAGTCTAAACGCCTCCTCCGCTCTTCCCCTGAGGAAAATTTATGAACACGTTCAAAAATCCTCTTGACATCCCTCGAAATAGGTCTATCCTCGTAATTGAACACGTTCAAAATATTCAAAGGAGGAGAAAATTATGTTCTTGCAGGTTTTTGAAGCGGCTTTCCTTGGTATCAGCGCACTGCTTATTCTGAGTGTCGCGTTCATGATGTATCGAAACGGTCGGCTGGTCTTGCTGGACGCATTTTATGGAAACCAGCAACTTGCGAATTCTGTGAACCGCTCCTTGACTTTGGGGTTCTGCCTGATGATGGCAGGTGACGTTGCCGTTCTCGACCAAACCTATCTGGGACTCTTCGACTACTGGCAGGTTTATCATTTGGTCGTCGACAAGATCGGTAGCGAGTTGATCCTGGTGGGATTGCTTTACTTTGTCAACATCTTCATTCTCAGCCGTATCAGGCCAAGTGCGCAGATTCGGCTGAAACACGCTCGATTCGGAGAATCTGAACTGGCATGAAACGTGTCGCAGGCAAGAAGTCCGAAGAAACCCGCACCCGCATCCTCGAATCCGCGCTTGCTGTCTTCCGTGAGCGCGGATTTGAGGCCGCTACCATGCGCGAAATTGCGCTCCGCGCCGAGGTCGCGACCGGGGCTGCCTACTACTACTTCGACTCGAAGGACGCGATCGTTTTGGCCTTTTACGACCGCGCGCAACTGGAGATGGTCCCCGCCATCAGCGCGCAGCTAGACGACTGCACGTCTCTCGAAGCTCGTCTGCGCGCCGTCATCTCGCACAAATTCAGCTACTTCCAGCCAAATCGCGACCTGCTCGCTGCGCTGACTGCGCACACCAATCCGCGCCACCCGCTTTCCCCCTTCAGCCTGCAGAACGGGCCGATTCGCGACGCGGATGTCGGTCTTTTTGCCCGTGCCGCTACTGAATCTGGCGTTAAACTTCCCGCGCGGATCCGGCCTCATTTGCCTCATTTGCTCTGGCTCTACCAGATGGGACTGATCCTGTACTGGGTTTACGATGACTCAGCGGGGCAGCGACGGACGCAACTGCTTTTGGACAAAACGCTGCAGATGCTCCTGCTGGTGCTGCGATTTGCAAATCTGCCGATTCTGCTGCCGATGCACCGGTTGGCCGCGGACCTGCTCGAAGCCGTGTACAGCGCGGGAGAGGCAACGCATGCAGAGACTAAGGAATTGGTTGAAAAGACACCTGCGGGCAACGGTTTGCGAGAATGAGGGCAGGATTGTCACACGTGTGACATTTTCGTATTTGCGCGATGGTCTCAAAGTTGTCCAGTGAATTTGTTGGAAGTGGTTTGATTTGAGAGCTTTGCAGTTGCGTTGAATTCAGTGGAATTGTGCATCAAAAGAGAGTGATTTTTGGAATATAGCCAATATGCTATGTTCCACAGGGGATGTTCCAAGGAATCTGAATTGAAGCTGAGACTCAGAACGACCGCGTCGCTTATGCCCGCCTTCACCTCCAAGCCCTGGGTCCCCTGCTTCGCCCTCTTCTTAGTCTTCTCGTGCTCGAGCGCTTTGGCGCAGTCTTCTACCGCTGGCGCTGCCAACCCGATTGATCGCTATCGAGCGGCTGAGAAGACGCTTGCGGCTCACACCAAGGAATACGATTTTCTGCACGATGATTCCCCGGCGGCGATTGCCGCGCTCAAGGCGATGTGGGCAGCCAGCGCCGATGCCGTCATCGAACAGCTCGCAAGCAACCCAAAGACCTCTGCCACGGACATCGATAGGACGGTCTGCCAACTGGAGCCAGAAGCCTACAGGTGCAACATTCAAGGGCCTGTCGCTCCAGAGGACGTGGTTACCTCAAGCGATGTGATTCAGCTCGGTGCTGAAAGTTTTGCTGTCTCGCAGTTCAACGGCGAGGTGGGTACGGTCTTCATCGTGGGGCCGCGCGAGGGCAAGCCGGCGTTGTTGTGGTCAATCAGCTCGACGCTGCCGCAATCCCTTGACCGTCAGGGAATCATTGGTGCCTGGCGGGTGGAGCGCGCTGGCGGGGCCTGCCGCGACAAGGGAACGAAGTTCAAGCCGGGCCAGTGCGGGCCGCTCTATGCCTCGCTTGGTGTGCTCCCAGCTGACGCCGAAGGGCGGCCGCGTTTTTACATCAATGGCGGCTATGCGCAGATGATGGGCGCGACCATTGGCGAGCAAGCCACCGTCTGGCGCTGGAACGGCGTCGCGGCTGAGCTGCTGTGGGAAGACTGGTACGACTTCATGATCGACCAGGCACATGGTTCCAAGTTCAAAGACGGGATTCTCACTTTTGAGGCGAAGGAAGACTTCAGAACATTTTTCGGCTGCGGCTCCTGCGAGGCGCGGCAAATGCAGCGGCGGCTCCGCGTGACGCCCGGGGGCATTGAAGACCTCGGCAAAGTTTCCCTGAGGCCTGAACTGGACCTGATCGACGAGCTTTTCTGGCGACTGGCACGCGGTCAATCAACGGCCGATATCGCCTCCCCGCAGGTTGCAATGCTGCTGAAGCCCCAGATTGCCGACGCCAAGCGCGAATCCAGAAAGATTGCGCGCAACTGGCTATCGGTAGGGATGCTGGGCGATGTAGCTCACGAACGCACAGGGGATTTGGACAGGGTATGCTTTACCGCCGACGACATTGGCCGGATAACCTTTACGATCCAGGAAAATCAGGGCAAGCCGTTCTACCTGAGCCATGCGGAAGAGCCGCCGGGAAACTATGGTGACTGCGCCAAACCACTCGCTGCGCTGGCGAAGTAAACTGAAAACGCCAGTAATCTGAAGTCTTCTCAGAGCCTGCCATTGTGCCTGCTACTATGCCTGCGACTGTGCCTGCGACTGTGCCTGCGACTGTACCTGCGACTGTACCTGCGACTATGCCTGAAACCACCAATCCATCTGCTGCAGATTCCCTTCGCCCTTTCCGCGCGCGTCTGGTTCAGTGGACTCCGTGTGTGGCGATGATGCTGCTCTCGTTTATCAGCCTGGTTGATCGCAGTATTCTCGGCATCCTCAGCCCGGTTATCCTGAGCGACCTGCATCTGAGTGCCAGCCAGTACGGTAATGCGATTCTTGTCTTCAGCGTTTGCTACATGCTTGCCAACCCGATCTGGGGCTTGCTGATGGACCGCGTGGGTCTTTTCGTGGCGATCGCAGTTGCGGTTGGCCTTTGGTCGCTGGCCTCTGGCGCGCATGCGATGCTGGCAGGATTTCTTGGACTGTGCATTGCGCGGGGGGTGCTTGGGTTTGGGGAGGGGGCGGCTTTCCCGGCTGGTCTCAAGACGGTGACAGAAACCTTACCCGCCGAGCAGCGCTCCTTTGGTCTGGGGCTGGCGTACAGCGGCGGCTCGCTGGGAGCGATGCTGACGCCGGTTTTCATCGTGCCCCTGGCCGCGCATTGGGGCTGGCGCTCGACCTTTGTTCTTTCTGGGTGTGTCGGGTTCGCGTGGATTGCCGCCTGGCTGGTGCTCCGAGCGACCGGCCTGTATAAGCCTGTAATCCGGGAACAAATCGCAACTGTTCAGGCAATCCCTGAAGGAAGTAGCCCACAGCGAGCCCGCTGGAATCGCGATCTCTTTGCGACTGCTTTGGTCTACGGACTGGGTGCAGCCCCTGTCGCGTACGGACTGTACTCTGCCCCGCTTTACCTCACACGCGTTCTGCATCAGCCGCAGTCGGCGCTCGCACATCTTCTCTGGGTTCCGCCGGCTGGCTGGGAACTTGGCTACATTGTCTGGGGCCGCGTCGCGGATGCACGGCGCAAGCGGGCGATTGCGGCTGGCGCCGGAGTTCGATCGCCGCTCGATCTATTCATTCTTTTTGCAGTGGGTGCGCTGGTGTTGTGTCTCATCCCGGTGTGCGCGGCCCTGCCCATTGCGCTGCCGCTGACGATCTTGCTTTACTTTGTGGCGATGTTCTTTACGGGCGGTTACGTGGTCATCGCTCTGGCCCACGGAGCGACGACTCAATCCGCCACAAACACCGGCTTTCTGGCTGGATTCAGCATCTCGGGATGGTCGCTTACAACCGGCATATTGATGGCAGTTGTCGGGCAGATGTTTGATCAATCGGCTTACGCTGCAACCTTTTGGCTCGCGGCATCCCTGCCTGCCTGTGGAGTGCTGCTGTGGTGGTTGTGCAGTGACAAAACGCAAAAATCGGCACACCCGGTTTGACCTGCTTTGGAAGGGTCCGTATCATCAAGACTGGCAGTTTGTGGGCGGCGCCGCTCGGTGACCTTTGCGCCCACGCTGCAGTTGGCGGAGTAGCTCAGATGGTTAGAGCGATGGATTCATAACCCATAGGTCGGCGGTTCGATCCCGCCCTCCGCCACCAAAAATTTTACGAAACAAGCGCATTCCGTCTGGAATGGGAAGAATGCGCGTCGATCTAACGACACTCCGGCGATGGAACTACGGTACCGCAACCGTAGCTCCATCGCTGTTCGCGCGTTTTGCCCTCGCCGCTTCCCTTGGGTTTGCACTCAAACTCAAGGAGATACTTCATGGACGCAACTTGCCCCGTCCCTGCCTTTGATGGCCCGCCTGACCCGCTGCGCGCTATTTTGCAGGCCCATTTATGCGCAGAATGTAACTCTATGCTCCTTTATGTGGGCAATCGTTCTGTTCGGCATGTCTATCATTCGATCTGCCGTTTTAGCGAGCAGACTTTCGAGACTGTTGCTATTGAGCTTAAGCCTTGTGGCGTTCCCTCGGTGGCGGCGGCCGCCAAGAGCGACGCGCGGAACATGGATGAGCGCGTCTTCAGCTTGGTCGATGTGCTTTCGGTAATGCAAGCGGCTGATAACTTGGTTTCGTCGCGCATCGGCATATTCGAGACCCCGACGGGTTTTAACGGATACGAGCCTACTTTTTCTTGCCATGAATGCCACATGGTAGCTGTCGCAAACACGCTGACCCACGCGGAGACCTGCCGCGCGGGTCGCATGCTTCGTGCCATCGAAAAGATCAAGGCTGCGGCCAACGCGCCTCTTGAGTTCACCCCAATTCAAACTAGAAAGGAGGATGCGCGGGACGATGACCGTGTCCGCGCAGGGGCCGGGACTCCTCTGCGCGGTGCATACGATGCGGCGGAGCGGCGAGGGTTAGCGCCAGATTTTGGTGAGCCTTTAAGTGCCAAATGGCAAAACGGAGTTTTGAGGTTTTTCAACCGTGAACGCCAACCCCTTGCGTGGGACGACAAGGTGTGGCGGGATTGCCATCGCCGGACGGTGGCCTGCATGAACTTTTGCGCTGGCATTCCCACGGCGACGCTGGAGGCACAGAAGCCGCTGACGGACCTGACGCGCGACATTCAGGAACAGATCTACGCGGCGCGGATCTTGCGTTCGAAAGATGTAGCGGGCCTGTGATGCCGCTCTGCCACGGAGTTCCGGGCGTGTGTCGCTTTTGCGGGTGTGAAGGCGATACGTGCCGCCTGCCGGATGGCGACCGCTGCTGCTGGGCTGGTAGTCACCGTGATCGCTGCAATGCGCCTGCGTGTATTCGCGCCTGGGATGCGGCGCGGAAGGCAACGGGCAAGCGGCGGCGGACGCCTGCTGAAGTACACGCCGAGATAAGAGCTCGCAACAAAGCTCGCAAGGTCAGCCGGACGAGCGTCGAAAGGAAGGTCGTATGAGGCATTTCGAGGGAGTGGAGGGTTTGCGCTGTGTGGCCGGGTGCGGCGCAGTGATCGACGAGCACGGCTTTTGCGGCAAGTGCGCCGAAGAAGCCGAGGCTTTGATGGCCCAATGGGACCGCGAGGAAGCCGAGCGGCTAGAGGTTGAACGAACCTTGGGGTCGACGGAAGGGCACAGGAACTTTCAACGCGTGGAATGGGCGTACAGGTTGGCGGCCTTTGCCGTCGGGGCATTGATTTGTTGGGAAGTCGTCGAGATGGCCCTGTGGATGATGGGGCAGTAGGCACTTGAACGGTGATTTGAAGGAGAAATAATGTCAGAAGAACCGAATTTGATCGACATCTACACGGTTTCAGACGGGGCTTTGGTAGAGGCTTTTGGTTTGAAACTGTCCGAGGTTCTGGCAAATATCGCAGATCCAAACACACCTGCGACAGCCAAGCGCACCATTAGCCTGACGTTGACCTTGCAGCCTAAAGACGATCGCATGCAGATCAACACTCAGTTCACATGTAAGGCGCAATTGGCCTCGATTGTTCCCTCGACGGGTCGTATCTTCCTGGGCAAGGACAACGATGGAAACCTCTACGCCCTTGATCGCGATCCGCGTCAGCAGAACCTATTTACGCCACCGACTCCCAGGCCTGTAGCAGAGCCGCTGACCTTTAAGTCAGCCAAATAATTCGCGGGCGGCAATGACCTCCTCGTGGAAAGGTGATTTACATGATCGAAGTTTTGAAATATCTGTTTGAAAAGCTGCGCGACGACAGGCCCGTTGTTCATTTCGTCGAAGGGCAGGCCTACGCGGTCAAATCCGATGGCACTCTGGGCAATGCGGTGTTGGAGTTGGCCCCCCAGTTTGAAGCGCCGACGCTCAATGTGTCTTCGCTTACGGCCCTTGTAACCTGCTACAAGTCGCAGCTCGACGGTTTCCCACCGAGCGAAGCGGCGTTTCATGTGACTTCGCCGACGTTGGTCAATCTGGTTTCGATCAGAGCGGATGAATTTGGCAGGCGTCACATCTGGGCCATGGCTTCGCACGTAGAAAATGCAGGTTTTGTGTTTGGTCAGTTTTATAAGCCCGAAGACTTTTTGATCGCTTTTCGCGCAGGGTTTTTGTTCAACGATATGGCGGTCAAAGTGCAGCGGCTGTGCTCGTCGCTTACGACGATGAGCGGCGTTTCTGTGGCTGATGACGGCATGAGCCAGGTGGTCACAGTGACCGAGGGTGGAGTGGCGCGCACCGCAGTCGAGTTGCCGCCGGAAATTCCTCTTATTCCCTGGCGCACGTTTCGTGACGCGGCTCCTGTCGAGTCGAAGTTTCTTCTGCGGATGAAAGCTGTCAAGGATTCGCTTCCGATGATTGCCATTTTTGAAATCGATGGCAAGTGGAAGCTGGACACCATTGCGAGTGTCCGCAAGTACCTTTCCGACGAGATTCCCGACGCAGTGATTCTGGCCTAGGGGAGCAGGTTTCCGGCA
>JANYDG010000101.1 GCA_025359885.1 Acidobacteriota bacterium | reverse complement strand
GAGGAAAAGTAACCGCAGGTCCTTCGGCTGCGCCCTTTTGGGCTGCGCTCAGGATGACAGGTTTGATTTTGATCAGGAGGATGAGAGCTGGAAAGGAAAAGCAACCGCAGGTCCTTCGGCTTCGCCCTTTGGGCTGCGCTCAGGATGACAGATCGATTTTGATCAGGAGGATGAGAGCTGGAGAGGAAAAGTAACCGCAGGTCCTTCGGCTGCGCCCTTTTGGGCTGCGCTCAGGATGACAGATCGATTTTGGTCAGGATGACAGGTTTGAGGGATCGGGGGCGTGATCGTCGGGAATTGTGTGGTTAGTGGACGGGTTCGGTGGAGCGGGTGCCTTTTTTGGGGCGGTTCATGACGAAGGGCAGGGGGATGAGGCAGGCGGTGAGGGCGACGAGGATCCAGATTACGTCGACGTAGGCCAGGGTTCTCGCCTGGGACTGGAGCATGCCGTAGATCTGGGCTCCGGCGTGGAGGCTGCTGTCGGGCATGGACCAGCCGCGCTGGTGCCAGGCTCCGGTGAGGGCGTTGCGCATGCGGTCGAAGGGGCTGTTGCCCTCGACGGAGTGGCGGATGAGCATGGCCTGGTGTCGCTGGCTTAGGCGGGCGAGCATGGTGGTGACGAAGCTGATGCCGACTGAGCCGCCGAGGTTGCGGCTTAGGGCGGTGAGTCCGGAGACTTCGTTGTATTTTTCTGGAGAGACGCCGGCGTAACAAAGCGTGTTGATGGGGATGAAGAGCAGGGGCAGGCCGAGGACGATGCCGGCGCGCCAACTGACGGCTGTGCCGAAGTCGATCTGCTGGCTGAGGTTGGTCATGCGCCAGAGGCCGACGGTGGTGAGGACGAATCCGATGGCGACGAGGCGGCGGGGGTCGAATTTTGGGGCCAAAGCTCCGGCGACGGGGAAGAGGAACATGAGGACGAGGCCGCCGGTGGAGACGGCCATACCGGCCTGGCGGGCGCTGTAGCCCATGATTTCCTGCAGGTACTGGGGGATGAGGACGGTGGTGGAGTAGAGGGATGCTCCCACCATGAACATGACGAGCTGGGTCATGGCGATGTTGCGCTGTTTGAAGAGGCGGAGGTCGACGATGGGGTGCTCGACGGAGAGTTCGCGCCAGAGAAAGATGATGAAGGTGACGATGGCGAGGGCGAAGGCTGCCTGGATGAAGGTGGAGCTGAACCAGTCGTCTTCCTGGCCTTTGTCGAGCATCATTTGCAGGGCGGCGATGAAGAGGACGAGGAGGCCGAGTCCCCAGTAGTCTACGCCTTCTTTCTTTTTGCGGCGTTCGGCGAGGTACGGGGGGTCTTCGACGAGGCGCTGGGTGAGGATGAGGGAGAGGATGCCGACGGGGATATTCAAGAAGAAGAGCCATCGCCAGGAGGCGTTGTCGACGATGTAGCCGCCGACGGTGGGTCCGAGGGCGGGGGCCATGACGACGGCGACGCCGTAGAGGGCGAAGGCCATGGAGCGTTTCTGGGGCGGGAAGGTGTCGGCGAGGATGGCTTGTTCGGAGGGCTGGAGGCCACCGCCGGCTGCTCCCTGAAGGCAGCGGAAGAAGACGAGCATGGGGAGGGAGGGAGCGAGTCCGCAGAGCAGGGAGGTGAGGGTGAAAAGGAAGACGCAGGACATGTAGAAGCGCTTGCGGCCGATGCGGTTGGCGATCCAGCCGGAGATGGGGAGGACGACGGCGTTGGCGACGAGGTAGCTGGTGAGGACCCATGTGGCTTCATCGCGGCTGGCGGAGAGGGTGCCGGCGACGTGGCCCATGGCGACGTTGACGATGGAGGAGTCGAGCGCCTCCATGAAGGTGGCGAGGGTGACGGTGATGGCGATGAGCCAGGGGTTGGCTTTGGGCCGCCATGTATCGTGGAATGTTAAGGAAGCCGCCGCCAAAAAGGGAGCCTCGTTGCAGTGGGGAATGAGGAGTCTGCTTACCAGATTAGAGCAGAATCGGAATAGGTGTACTCGTTCGGCTTCAGCGAGGCGGGATTTTTCTTGATAAAGAATCCCGTCTTACAATTTTGCCGTTGAGTACAGTGGTTCTGATTCTGCTGCAGGGGATGCGGTGGCGGGTGGGTTGTGTGGCGATGACTGAAAACGGTCCAGAGCGTGAATTGGGTGTAGACGCCGATGTTTTGCGGCTGTTTGCGGGGCTGCGGGGCGGGGATATACGGGCTTTGGCGCGTGCGGTTTCGCTGGTGGAGGACGGTGCGGCGGAGGCGGCGGGTTTATTGGCGCTGTGCCGGGCGGCGGCGGGGCAGTTGCCAGGGGCGCTGCGGGTGGGGCTTACGGGGCCTCCAGGGGCGGGGAAAAGCACGCTGGTGGATGGGCTGGTACGGGAATTGCGGCGGGGGCAGGGACGCCGAGTGGGGATTGTGGCGGTGGACCCTTCGAGCGCGTTTACGGGAGGGGCGATTCTGGGGGACCGGATCCGTTTTGCCGGGGAAGATGCGGGGGTGTATTTCCGTTCGATGGCGACGCGGGGGCATCTTGGCGGGCTGGCGGCGGCGACGGAGGATGTGTTGACGGTGATGGAGGCGGCGGGGTTTGATGTGCTGCTGATTGAGACGACTGGGGTGGGGCAGGGCGAGATTGAGGTGGTGGGGCTGGCGGATGTGGTGGCGGTGGTGCTGGTGCCGGGGATGGGGGACTCGATTCAGGGTCTGAAGGCGGGGGTGCTGGAGATTGCGGATGTTTTTGTTCTGAACAAGGCGGATGTTGTGGGGGTGGAGAAGCTGGAGGCGGAGATTTTGGAGGTGGTGGTGCTATCGGGGAAGGCTGTGCCGGTGGTGAAGACGGTGGCGACGATGGGTGAGGGGATTGCGGAGCTTCTGGGGGTGCTGGACGGGCTGGGGGAGAAGGTTGCCTCGGGGGCTGAAGCCCCGATTCGTTCAGGTGGCAGGTTGTACGGGCTGAAGCCCGTACCCTTCGAATCGGAGAGGAATTTTGGCGGGCTGAAGTTGGGTGACGCTGGTTCAGGTGCGACTGCGCTGGATCATTTAGGGATTGCGGTGCGGTCGATTGCGGAGGCGGGGAGGTTGTATGAGGCGCTGGGGGTGGTGGTTTCTGGCGTGGAAGAGGTGGCGCAGGAGCGGGTGCGGGTGGCGATGCTTGCTGTCGGTGAGAGCAGGATAGAGCTGCTGGAGGCGACGGGGTCGGATTCGGCGGTGGCGCGATTTATTGAAAAGCGAGGCGAGGGCTTGCACCATGTTGCGCTGCGGGTGCCGGATCTGGCGGCGGTGGTGGAACGGCTTCGGGGGCTGGGGGTGCGGCTGGTTTCAGACGCCATTCAAGTGGGAGCGGGCGGGCACCGGTATGTTTTTGTGCATCCGTCGAGCGCGAACGGGGTGCTGCTGGAGTTGGTGGAGGCGGGAAATTGAAGGACGAAATGTTGATAGACGGGGTGTTGAGCGACGGTGGGTTGTTGCTGGGCGTGGATAGCTGTGGTGTTGAGGGTTCTGTGGCGTTGGGGCGGATGATGGAGGGCGAGGTGAAGTTGCTGGGAGAGCGCCGGATTGCTGGAGGGGCGCTTTCGGTGGGGCTGGTGGCAGCAATTGCGGATCTGCTGGCGGGGGCCGGAGTGGCGGTCGGCGACCTTGCCGGAATTGCTGTGGTGGCGGGGCCGGGGACGTTCACGGGCATTCGAATTGGCGTGGCGGCGGTGAAGGCGCTGGCGGAAGCGGCGGGACTACTGGTGGTGGCGGTAAGCCGGCTGGCGCTGCTGGCAGAGAAGGCGGAAGCGCCTTGCGCGGTGTTGGATGCGCACCGGGGGCAGGTTTTTTGCGGGTTCTACAGGGCAGGCGAAGGGGTCAGGGAGGTGCTGATGACGGCTGGCGAGGTGAACGCGATGGGCGGATTTTCAGGGAGGGTGGCGGTGTGCGAGGCGGCAGTGGCGCAGTGGATTGACGAGCTTGTGGGGGAGCCGGAAGTGGTGCAGGTGGCTGGGCCGACGGCTGCGGATGCGCTGCGGTTTGGGGTAGGCGAGTGGCGGGCGGGACGGTTTGCGGATGTTGCGATGCTTGATGGGTACTATCTGCGCGGGGCAGATGCGAAGGTTGCGGGGCGAGCTTAGAGGGGCGAGCTTAGAGGGGCGAGGCTAGCGATGGTGCGGTTGCGGGCGATGACGGAGGGGGATCTGGCGGCTGTCATGGCGATTGCAGCCGGGCTGGCGACGGCTCCGCAGTGGGGATTGGAGGTCTACGCGAAGGCGATTCAGCCGGGGAGCCTGCCGCGCCGGATTGCGCTGGTGGCGGAGATTGACGGCGAATTGGCTGGATTTGCGGTGGCACAGATGGTGCAGGATGAGGCGGAGCTGGAGACGGTTGGAGTGGCGGGCATGGCCCAGGGGGAGGGAGTGGGGCGTGAGCTGCTGGGGGCGCTGCTGGGTGCGGCAAAGGCTGCGGGCGCAGGGGAAATGACGCTCGAGGTGCGGGCATCCAATGCGCGGGCGATGGGGTTGTATGCGCGGTTGGGGTTCTCTGAGCGGGGGCGGCGGCCCAGGTATTACGAGCATCCTGTGGAGGACGCGGTAGTGATGGGAATCGGGCTTTAGCTGAACGGGCAAATATTCCGGTTTTCCACACTTTGGTCATTTGTTGTGGCAATTCGGCTTGCAGGGGGGAATTCATCGGGCGTATATATGAGTGTGCCATCCAAAACGAGGTGCCTCATGGTTGAAACACTCGAGTCGGAATTGAGCGCAGAGATTGCGCGCCTGCTTACGGAGCATCAGCGGTACTCTCTGCGATTGAACGAATTGGTGACCAAGCCCTATCTTTCAGTTGAGGAACAGATGGAAGAGGTTCGGCTGAAGAAGCTGAAGTTACATGCCAAGGACCTGATGTCGGCGATTCAGCATCGGGCGACCGTGCAGGCTTAGAGCTTTCAAGGGAATTGTCTGGACCGGGGAGTTCATCGGGGTGTTGCCCTTCTTTGATACAGAGGGGCACGCGAGCTTTGGACGTGGACCTGCTTTTTCCCAGCAATGCTCGAGTCGGTAAGGTGAATTGAGAGTCGGGATGTCTGCGTCGGCTGGTACGGTTGTGCCTTTGATTTGGCCTACAGGCAGGTTGTCAAAGCGGGGCTGACCAGGCTGCGCGTTTGGACTTTGCGCCCGTATAATCGTCTGGGACCACTGCGTTCGAAACTATGGTAAAAGACGGTTATTTTTACGGAGCGGGTCTGGCCATTGCGGCTGGCCTCTTGTTGTGGATGACGAGCTGGCCTCTGGCGCTCATCGCATTGTTGCTGGCTGCGTTTTTTTTGTGGTTTTTCCGGAGTCCTGCGCGGGTAATCCCGGTGGGGCCGGGGTTGATTGTGTCTCCTGGAGACGGGCTGGTAACGGAGACGGTGCGCATTGAGACTCCCGCCGGCGCTCGGCAGCGGATCAGCATCTTTTTAAGCGTGTTTGATGTGCATGTGAACCGCACGCCGATTGGCGGGACGGTGACGGACGTTCGCTACCAGAAGGGGCTTTACCTGAATGCGATGAACCCGGCGTCGGCAGACCAGAATGAGCAGAATATTGTGACTGTGCGCGGGGACGACGGCGTCGAGGTGACATTCAAGCAGATCGCCGGTTTGCTGGCGCGGCGGATTGTCTTTCATCCGGTGGTGGGGAGCAGGCTTGAGCGGGGCGACCTGGTGGGGCTGATCAAGTTTGGTTCGCGGGTGGATGTGCTGATTCCCGTGGAGGCCGAGCTGCGCGTGAAAAAGGGTGTTCGGGTCAAGGGTGGAGCGTCGATATTGGCGGTCATGCCGACGCTGGATGAGGCGGGCCGGTGACGAACCGCTTCGCAGGTGGTCAGCCGCTTTCGCCGGCCGAGGCGCGGAGGCGCGCGGCTCGGGTGCGGCGCGGGATGTTTCTGCTGCCCTCGCTGTTTACGGCGGGAAGCATCGGTCTGGGTTATTTCGCAATTACGCAAACGATGGATTCGCTGACCGCGAATGGTGCGACAGCATCGCACCTGGATTGGGCGGCGATTGCCATTTGCATTGCGATTCCGTTTGACGCGCTCGATGGCCGCATTGCCCGGATGACCAACACGACGAGCGATTTTGGCAAGGAGCTGGATTCTTTGGCGGACGCGATCACGTTTGGCGTTGCGCCGAGCCTGCTGGCGTTTGTGTGGGGGTTTCATTCGCTGCCGGAGACGATCGGTCTGCAATTGCGGGCGCCGCTGATGCAGATTGGGTCGTTTGTCTGCTTTCTGTACCTGCTGTGCGGGGCCTCAAGGCTGGCGCGATTTAATATCAGCCACGATCCTGAGCCGGAGATTGTATCGAGCGGGCTTTCTGGGCTGGGCGGGCCGGGCAGACCGGAGCGGAAGTATTTTGTGGGCATGCCGATACCTGCTGCGGCGGGGCTGATTGGCGCGACGGTGCATTGCCGCAACGGGATTCCGCTACCGAACTGGTGGCTGGCGACGTTGTGGATCTGCCTGGTGGGGCTGCTGGGATTCCTGATGGTGAGCACGTGGCGCTTCTGGTCGGGCAAGGAGATCAACCTTGCGCGGACGCAGCCGTTTCAGTTGTTGGCGCTGTTGGCGATTGGCGCGTTTGTGCTGATTCGATTTTCGCGGGGGGCACTGTTCTTTCTGGCGCTGGCGTATATGTTCTCGGGGATCTGGGCGCGCGCGGCGTATGGCTGGTCGCGGCGGCGGCGGCAGATGCCACCGATTGGGGCTGAGGGTGGGGTAGAAGCGCCGTTTGCCGGGCGGCAATTTGCGGATGCAGAGAGGCAGCCGACCTCTGGCTCGGGGACGCGCGAGGGTTGGGAAGAGATGGACGCGCATGTGCACGCGCGGGCGGAAGAAGATTTGGACGGGAATTCGTAGAGCATGGCTGAATACAGGATTGCGATTGCCGGGGCATCTTCGCTGCTGGCCAAGGAACTGAAGGAATGCCTGACGGAGTCTCCGCTTGCGGGGGCGAGCTTTGTGCTGCTGGATGAAAAAGAGGAGCAGGGCAGCCTGGAGCAGGTAGGCGACGAGGTGACGGTGGTTCAAGCGATTGGTGAAGGATCGTTTGAAGAAATTGACTTTACGTTTTTTGCTGGCGGTGAAGAGCAGACGCGGAGGTATTGGCGGCACGCGCTGCGGGCAGGTTCGACGGTTCTGGATCTGAGCGGAGTCTTGGACGAGGAACCGGGGGTGCTGGTGCGGGCACCGTGGATCAGCGAATTGTCGCGGACGCCGGATTTGTTGACGAAGGCTGTGGTTCCGGCGCATGCAGCGGCAGTAGCGCTGGCGCTCGTGATGGATCGCTTGCAGGATGCGGCAGAGATACGATTTGCATCGGCGACGGTGTTGCAGCCAGCCTCAGAGTATGGCAAGGACGGGCTGGATGAACTTCACCAGCAGACGGTGAGCTTGCTGAGCTTTCAAAACATGCCGCGGGCGGTGTTTGATACACAGGTGGCGTACAACACGCTTTCAAGTTTTGGCGAGAGTGCGACGGCGAGTTTGACGCGAGCTGAGGCTCGGATCAGACGCCACTATGCGGCGCTGTCGGGCGACAGGCTGCCGGAAATCCGGCTGCAACTGCTGCATGCGCCGGTGTTTCATGGGCATACGTTCTCGATATGCATTGAGCTGGAGCGGGCGGTGCCACTGGCGTTGATTGAGGACGCGTTGGGCGGTGAGCATATGGACCTGGTGCTGGAGGAGACAGATTCGCCGTCAAATCTGGCGGCTGCCGGACAGAATGATGTACTGATCTGGCTCAAGCCGGAGCCTGCGGTGGACCGGCTGAGCGGGGAGACGAAGCGTTTCTGGCTGTTTGCGGCGAGTGACAATCTGCGGCTGGCGGCGCAGAATGCGGTGGAATGCGCGCTGGACCTGCGGCGGCTGCGGCCGTCGGGCAAGGTGCAGTAGGGGATTTTGCCTTCAAAATTTGTGGTAGAACCCGGGTCTGAGAATCGAGACCTGGGGCACCCGAAATGGTTTGATTTGAGGTGGAAAAGCAGAAGGCCCGACCTGGGAGCAGGTCGGGCCTTTTACTTTGGGTCTGGGGTTGATGGGTGGTTACTGGCCGGTGCCGGTGAGTTGGATGGTCTGGGGTTCGCCGGCGGCGGCGTCAGCGATGATGACGGCGCCGGTGCGTTCGCCCGTAACCGAAGGCCTGAACTTGACGTTGATGGTGCAGGAGGCACCGACGGCGAGCGTGGCCGGGCAGTTGTGGGTCATGATGAAGTCGCCGAAGACTGAAACGGCGAGGCCGGTGGCCGGGGTGAGCTGGTTATTGGTGAGGGTGACGACCTGGGCAGCGGTGGTCTGGGCGACGGTTGTTTTGGCGAAGACCAGATCGGCGGGGCTCCAGGTGAGGGTGTTGAGGCTCTTGCCGAGGCAGGAGGTCATGCCGGACTTGATCTGTTCCCGGAGAAGTTCTGCCTTGGCGGCGGTGAAGTTGGCATCGGCGGCGGTGACCTTACCGCTGAAGTAGCCGGAATCAGGTTCGTTGGTGAACATGACGCCGAATACGTATCCGCGGAAGGTGGTACCGGTGGTGGTGCAGACGGGGAGTTGGAACCATCCGGCGATGGAGATGTGTTCGATGACGTTGGTGCAACTGTTGTTTTGGCAGAAGAGGTAGTTGCCGGCCTTGTAGGCGAGGTTCATGGAGTTGTAGTAGGCGGACTTCTGCTGAGCGGTGTAGCCGGCAGGAGCGACCTGGTTGATGATGTTGGGAATGTCGGTGGACCAGAGTCCGGTCCAGTCGTAGCCTTCGGATTCGAACTGAGCGCGGCCGGCCATGTTGCTGTAGAAGATGCCGCGATTTTTGGCGCTGAGCAGGGTCTGGTTGGCGACGCCCTCGTAGATTTTGCCAGCGTCGTCGAGGGTGAGGGTGTCAGGTGTCGGTCCGCCGCAGCCAATGATGTGGTTGATGGTGGTGTTGGTGGCACCGATGCTGGCGGCGTATGCGTTGATGTTGGCATCGCCGAAGAAATCGGTGATCTGGCGGGTGCGGGTATTGTCGGAGTGATACATCATCTCGCGCTGGGCGAGGGAGAGGGTCTCCGTTCCGCTGACGATGGGGGGATTGGGGCAGCTGCCCGGACCGTTGAGGTAGTGGGTGATGGGGGTGGATTCGCTGGCCTGACCGAGCTGAATCTTGCGCTGGGAGTAGAGGTTGGCGATGACCTTGATGGTACTGGCGGGTTCGAAGACGGTTGCATCTTCGAGGCTGGCGACGACCCCTCCACCGACTTGCTTGAGGTAGAGACCTTCGGTTCCGCCGACGTTGTTGCGGATGATATTTCCGACGCGGGTGGTGATGGCGTTGGAGTTGTTGATCATGGCACCGGCGTAGCATCGACCGCCGCAACCGGGGTAGCTGTCAAAGTTGACCATACGAGCGCCGTTCTGTACCGCGGCATTGAGCAGGCCCTGGGCGGAGGAGCCGTAGTAGTACCACCACTCGGAGCAGTTGGTTGTGCAGCCTTCCATGATGGCGTTGAGGGTGCCGTCAGAGTTGCCGGTCAGGTAGAAGATGCGGGCGTGGTTTTGGTTGACGGCATTGGAGAGGGTATTGCCTGAGGCGTTGATGTACCACCACCAGGCCTGCTTGTCGGCCCCGGTGTTGCTGATCATGATGGCGGTGTAGTAGGTCTGACCGCCACTCACGTAAGGGTCCACGGAAATCAGCCGGGCGTTGTTGGTCTGGAGCAGGCTGGCGAGCGAGGAAACGGACTGGCCGACGTACCACCACCATCCTTTTGCATCGACGCCGGCATTGGGGATCATGACGACGGCGTAGCGAATCTGTCCGCCGCCGCTGTCATAGGCTTTGAGCGAGATGAGACGGGCCTTGTTTGCGGTGAGGGTGCTCGAAACCTGGTCGATCGTCATGCCGTAGTACCACCACCATCCCTTGGCGTAGGTGCCGGAGTTTTTTACGAGGGTAACGGTGAGGGTGAAGGGTGATACGGAATCAACTTCGAGGTCAATGATGCGGGCCTGGTCATTGGTGACGATGGCACTGACCTGCGCGGGGGTCTGGCCGGTATACATCCACCAGGCGGTGGGGACGTTGTTGTCGAAGTCGTCGCGGATGCCCTGGCCGCTGAGGTGCATCTGGTCGGGCTGGAGTTGCTGATCGGATTGGAGTTGCTGATCGGGCTGGGTGCTGCGACGGGGCGAATCGGTGAAGGGCACGGGAGCGTGGGGGGCGAGATGGACCAGGGTGTCGGCGTAGACGCTGGTGCCGTATCCGTCGGTTTTGGCGGCCTGGGACTCGGCCTGGGACTCGGATTGGGGCATGCCGACGATGTGCTGCGATTCCTGCGCCAATGCCGGGAAACAGAAGGCGAGCACGGTCAGCAGTGCGGTGAGGCAGAGGGTGCGTGAAGGGCGGGTGGCGGGGGTTGCGCTAAGCGGCGTGGATTTCGTCGCAACTTGAGAAGCAGAGGCAAAGGTCTGACGTAGCAAGGTCATGGGTAACTCCGAGGGGGACGTGCATTAAAGTCTGTCAAATACATCTGACATGGGAGTAGTACATTCCCGTGAGAATTCGTGACGGGGCGCGGCAAGATTTTTATTTGGAAAGGACTTTGGGCATTTTCCGAAGATGAAGATCTATTTTGTTTGGGCAAGATCTATAGATTTTTGTTTGATTGCATGAAGTCTATCGTTTGGGCCTTCAGCCCATCACTTCTCGCTGGTCCTGAGGCCCAGGCTTGTTCGATGTAGGAATCGGTCATGCCAGCGATGTAGTCGGCGACGGCGCGGGGGACGCCAATCTCAAGGGAGCGTTCGAAGTGGTCGGGGGGCAGCAATTCCGGGTTAGCGGTCCAGGCGGAAAAGAGTGTCTGGATGACTTCGCGGGCGCGGGCGTGCTCGGATTCAAGGGCTGGGGACTGGTAGAGGTGGTTGTAGAGGAATCGCTTCATGATTTGTCGCTGAGCCTGCATGGATTCGCTGAGGGTGGCGAATCGGGCGGGCGCCTGACGTAGTTCTGCGAGAGAAGAGATGCCTGCCGCGCGGATTTGGCGGGCAATCTCGGTCATGAGGTCGGTGACGAGGGCGTTGAGCATGGATTTCAGAGCTTCGTTGGCGAGGAGCGGTGGTTTGGCTGCGGTATAGCTGCGCTCGGCCTCAGCATAGAGCGCGCCAAAAAGGGGGAGAGAGTCGCGGAGTTCGGCGACATCGAGGATGGAGGCGGCGAGGCCGTCTTCGAGGTCGGCGGTGAGGTAGGCGATTTCGTCGGCGAGGTCGATGAGTTGCGCTTCGAGGGGAGGCTGCAAATCGATGAAGTAGGGGCTTAGCTCGGGGTGGCTGGCGGGGCTGTAGTCGCGGGAGTGCTTGATGATGCCTTCGCGGACGGCGAGGGTGAGGTTGAGCCCCGGGAAGGCGGGGGAGCGCTGCTCAAAGGTGGTGACGATGCGCAGGGCGTGGAGATTGTGGTCGAAGCCAAGGTTGTGAGCACGGAGCACTTGATCGAGAGCATGTTCACCGGCGTGACCGAAGGGAGGGTGGCCGATGTCGTGGACGAGGGCGAGGGCTTCTGCGAGTGCGGCGTTGAGGCCGAGTGTGGCGGCGGCGGTGCGAGCGATCTGGGCGACCTCAAGGGTGTGGGTGAGACGGCTGCGGGCGTGATCGTTCTCGGGGCCTCGGCCGGGGATGCGAGTGAAGACCTGGGTTTTGCCAGCGAGGCGGCGAAAGGCCTTGGCGTGCAGGATGCGGCCGGCATCGCGGACGAAGGGGGAGCGGTAGGGATGGGGGGATTCGTGGTAATCGCGGGCCGAGAGCGGATCGGATGCAGCGCTCGAGACTGCCAGACCTGAGGGAAGAAGGAGCGACGCGACCGGCGGCGGCGCAGGAAACCCGACTGGAAGCGACAGGTCTGATGATTGAAGCTCGTCCATGCAAACAGAATACGCGGGGCGGTCGAAGGTTCGCAGACCGGGGCGAAAAGCTATCCGGAAACGCGCGAATCAGAGGTAAATCGTTTCCGATTTGGAGGATTGAGAGATTAAGGAAAGATCAAAGATGGTGTCTGGACAAGGGGGAGCAGCCGGAGTAAACTTCACGGTACTTTTGTGGTGGCTTGGCGAACGACGCAAGACTCGCGTGGTTTGGTGTAGTCCAAGACTTCGCTGGTGGTATTCCCGTTGAATGATTTCCAACGCTGATGGATGTGAGGGCTCTGACATGACACTGGTCAAGAAACTTGTTGCACTGATGATTTCACCAACCCTGTTGCTGGTAACCAGCTGCGGACGACATGCTACATCTGAGGTTTACTACCTGGTCGCGGCGAATATATCGCTACCGTATTGGAAGACGGCGATTGCTGGCTTCAAAGCGGCGGGCGCGCGGTACAAGGTATCGGTGAAGGTGGCGGGACCGGATACCTATGATGCGCAGGCAGAGCTGCAGGAGCTGAATCATGCGGTAGCGGCGAAGCCTGCAGGGATTCTGATCTCGGTGGCGGATGAAGCGGTGCTGAAGCCGGGGATTGACGCGGCGATTGCGGCGGGCATTCCGGTGATTACGATGGATTCGGACGCTCCGACGAGCCGGCGGCTGTTTTTCATTGGCACCAACAACGTGGCGGCTGGCCGCCTTGGTGGTCAGCGAGTGGTGGAAAAGCTGGGCGGTCGAGGAAATGTGGTGTTCTTTTCGATGCCGGGACAGCCGAATCTTGACGAGCGCCTGGAGGGATTCAAGGACGTGTTTGCCACGCATCCGGACATTAAAATTCTGGATGTGGTGAATATCAAGGGCGATGCACGGAATGCGTTTGACAATACGCAGCAGTATCTGACGCAGACGGGCGTAGCGAGGGTTTCAGCGTTTGTGTGTCTTGAGGCGTCTTCAGGCAAGGTGGTGGCGGACGCGGTGCGGCGGCAGAAGGTAACGGACCGGACGGTGTTGGCCTGGGACGTAGAGCAGGATACGATGGCCGAAATCAAGGACGGAACGATTGAGGCAACGATTGCCCAGAAGCCGTATTCGATGGCGTTTGTGGGCTTGAAGGAACTGGATGAGATATTTCACAACATGCCGGCGTCTTTGACCAAGGACTATAGCGTGGACGCTTTCGCTGAGTATCCTGTATTTATTGACACGGGTACGGCGCTGGTGGACAAGGCGAATGTGGACGTGTATGCGAACTCTGCAGCGGCACATCAGCAGTAGGGAGCAGGGAGTAGCCGAAGCCTGGTTCGGGCTTGTCGAGAGCAATCAGCCCCGGAGGAGGAAATCTCTTCCGGGGCTGAAGTTTTGCAGTGAAGTTGAACGGCCTGATCAGGGCTGTTTGGTGTCGCTCAGGTGGCTTTCCTGGCGGGCGAGTTTGACACGGGCGCCTTCGAGCTTCTTCTGGACTTTGGCGACTTCTGCGGGTTCTACGTCAGCCGAGGCGGACTTGGCGAACTCCGCGATGGAGATTTCCCACTGGGCAGCGGCGAGGCGAATGCGTCCGGTTTTTTCATAGAGATCGCCGAGGTGGTCGTGGACGGTGGGGTCGGTGGAGGTGCGCTCGACGGCCTTGCGCAGGTTGTCTTCGGCCTGCTCGTACTGGCCTACCTTGAGATAGACCCAACCGAGTGAGTCGAGGTAGGCTCCATTCATCGGCTCTAATTCGACAGCCTTGCGAATGTACTTGAGCGCGTCGGTGTAGCGACTGGTTTTGTCGGCGAGCATGTAGCCAAGGTTGTTGAGGGTGATGGCGTTGTTGGGGTCGATCTCCAGGACCTTGTGGAAGAGCTGCTCGGCGAGATCATATTTCTTTTCGCGTTCAGCAAGAGCACCCTTTTGCAAGAAGAGGTTAGCCTTGTCTTCATCCTTGATGGCAAAGGGCTCGGCTTTGGCGAGGGCGTCTTCGGCTTCTTTCCAGTGGCGGAGGCGCAACTGGATCTGGGAGATCTGGAGGTAGACTTCTCGGTCGCCGGGCTTGCCGTTGAGCAGGCTATTGGCGAGGGCGAGGCCTTCGTCGAGCTTGCCAGTGTCGGCGAGCTGCCAGGCGAGCAGGAGCTTGAGGTCGCGGTCGTCGGGGTTGGCCGCGACGGCTTTGCGGCAAATCTGGGTGGCCTCTTCGAATTTCTTGGCGTCGCGGTAGGTGTCAACCTGGCCCTGGTAGCCGCGTTTGGCAAATTCGCCGCCTAAATCGATCAGCTTCTGGTAGGCGCCGATTGCTTCTGCGGTCTTGTCCTGCTCGTGGTAGACGGAGCCGAGGCGCTCAAGGAAGATGCTGCGGTTGGCTTTTTCTTCCGCAGTGTAAGCGCCGTTGGCGTGCTCGGTGAGCTCGGTCATTTTCTCGTATACGGCGATTGCTTCGTCGTAGCGACCGAGGACATCGAGGAGGAGGCCCTCGTTATATCCGGCCTCGAGGGAGTTTGGGTCCTTGGCGCGGGCCTTGCGGATGGTTACGAGGGCAGCGGCGTATTTGCCCTGACGGCGCTGAATTTCAGAGACACGGTCCAGGGCGGAGATGTCTTCGGGGTCGGCATCGACGAGCTGCTGGAACTGCTTGAGTGCTTCGTCGAGCTGGTTATCGGCGAGCAGAGCCTGGGCGAGGGAGCGGCTGGCATCGAGGTTTTCCGGCTCCATATCGACGGAGCGCTGGTAGGCGGCGATGGCCTTCTTCATGTCTTTGAGCTGTTCAAAGGCAGCGCCGAGGGCGAACTCTTCCTTGGTGGTGCGGTCGGCGACGGGTACCGCCTCGAGCAGCTCGGTGGAGCGTTTGATGTCGCCATTTTCGGCATAGAGGCGGGCGAGGTTGAGTACGACATCTTCAGAGGCGGGCTCGATGGCCTGGGCGGCCTTGAATTGTGCCTCAGCCTTGGGGGTGTCGTGCTTGACGGTGTAGAGCTGTCCGAGGAGGAGGCGGTTTTCCAGGCTGTTGGGCTCGAGCAGGACGATCCGGGTGAACTCGGTGATGGCCAGGTCAAGCATCTGAGCGCTGGGGCTGGATTGATTTTTTGGGCCCTGTTCCTGGCCGAGGGAGCGCAGGTAGATGCGGCCGAGGAGCTTGTGCGCGTCGAGATTGTTGTCGTCTTTCTTGACAAGTTCCTGAGCGGTCTGGATGGCTTCACGGACGCGGCCGGCGCGGAAGTACAGCTCTGCCAGGCCGGTCGCGAGCTGAGCGGAGTCAGGGTCGGCGTTGAGGGCGAGCTTGTACTCTTCAACGGCACGGGTGACGAACTCCTGACGACCGTAGTTGGTGGCCATGTCTTCGTAGGTATGGGCGAGGGCGGCGTGGTAGTAGGCTGTCGATCGGTCTGCGGTGGCTGACGCGACGGTCGAAGCCGGTAGAGCGGGCTGGACGGTTTGGGCGGGCTGAGTCTGGGCAGGCTGAGTCTGGGCAGGCTGCGCGGGAGTGGCCGAGCTTTGAGGAAACGCCGCGGGAGCCGTGCAGCCGAGGCCGACAAGGAGCGCGAAGACGGCGACAGCGGCTGACTGGCGGGAATGGCCGCGTAGTTGGAACGGTTGGGCTTGAGTCATGTTTAGCTTTGCCACGCTCTCTTTCCCGATACGACTGGGGGTTAATGATCTATCCGATTCACCTGAAGGTGGTGGCGCAGAACTGCGGCTAAGCGGCGCGCGATGGAGGCTTCGGGACAGTGTCATCAACTATTGGACGATTGTATCCCGCAAATGGTTCAACTGGCACTTTCATGGGGCTATGGAGATGGAGAAGGAGCAATCTGCAGGTCTTGGCGGCGGGTCAGGTGCGATTGAGCCAGGGCTCGGCGCGCATGGCAAGCAGGTGGCGATGCATGACCTGGGTTTGCCGTTCGAGGCGTTGGATCTGGCGAAAGCTGGGGCCGAACTCGGGCGCGCTGTCTTCAGCGGCCTGGCTGGGATGGAGGGCGGGCCAGGGAGTTGTGGGGGATTCGGTGGAGGGGAGGAGGTTGTCTTCGAGCCAGCAGAGGCGCTGATGGATGGCGTGGAGGCGGGCCTGCACTTCCGCTGAGCGCTTCCAGCGGGTCTGACCGGGGATGGAGGCCAGGCCGGTGATGGATTGGGAGCATCGATGAAGGTAGGCGGCGAAGGCGAGCAGGGTTTCAGAGGAGGTCTTGCGGGCCCAGGTTTCGGCAAGGACGCGCTCGAGGGACTCCTCCATATCGTTGTGGGCGAGACCTGAGCTACGGCGAGCGAGGGCGACGGGACGAGGGTCGGGGGAGGCTGTTTTCCAGCTTTCGATGAGCGATTCAAGGTAGCGGCGGTTGGCCTGGAGGCTGGCGAGGAGGTAGCGGGCGATGCGTTCGCGCTCATAGGAAGGGAAGAGGACCGTCATGGCGGCGATGGCGATGGCTGCCCCCGCAATGGTGTTGCCGATGCGCAGGAAGGCGAGTTGCCAATCGCCGGAATGGCGCAGGAAGGCGAGGACGAAGGTGGGCGTGAGGAAGAAGGCGAAGGCGGCGTAGCTGACGGGCAAAAAGGCGAGGGAGAGCAGCGCCAGGGGAAAGAGGACGATGCCGGTGACGAGCTGGGAGTGGAGGGAGATGGCGAGCAGGGCGGCAAGGATGCCTCCGCCGACGGTGCCGCCGATGCGCTGCATGCCACGGCGCAGGGTGCCTGAGACGTGGGGCTGGAGAACTACGAGCGAGGTCATCATGAGCCAGTAGCCGTGGCCGACGTGGCGCTCTTCAATGAGACAGACGTCAAAGCCGCAGACGAGGGCGACGCGCGCGGCGTGGCGAAAGAGGAGGGAACTGGGGCGAGCGTTGGCCAGGAGCTTTTCCCAAACGGATTGCAGGTTGGAGGTGGGGCGTGGTTGAGGAGCGTCGGAGCCGTCACCCGAGGGGCTCTCGTCTGCAAGGCTGAGTCGGGAATCGCGGCGGAGGGTCGGGGGCGGAGGAGGCGTGCCGAGGCGGAGGGCGGCGGCGGTTTCGACGGCGGTGTCGAGGTTGGAGGCTATCTCGGCGACTTGCTGGGCGAGGAAGGTGGCGTCGGGATCGTGTTCGGCGAGGCAACTGCGGAGGGAGGCGGGGAGCCGGGCGAGCGCAGCGCGGAGCTGGAGGACGCCGACGTTGGTGAGGTCGCTCTGCCCCATGCGGGCACGACGGAGCAGGGCGGAGAGCCAGAGGGCGGCCTCCTGAAGCTGGGTGAGGCTGGAGTAGTCGAGGCCGGCGTCGTGGCAGGGGGCGGGCTGGTCTGATGTTTTTGTAAGCGGCAGGGCGGCGGCTTCGGCGTGTTCGGCGAGGGCGACGGAGCGCTGGAGGATGAAGTCGGCGGACTCGAGGAGGACGATGAGGTGGCGACCTTCGGTGGTTTCGCTGCGGCTTTCTGCGCGGACCTGGGTGACGGCGTCCCACGCTTTCTCAAGCAGGCGGCGTATCTGGCCCTTGTGCAGCAGGCCGGCGTGGTGCCAGTCGTCTGCGGTGAGCGGTGTGGATTGGGACTGGCGCTGCATTTTCTGGATGGTTTCGAGGAATGCCGCGAGAGCCCGGAAGCAGTCACTTACGGCGGCGCGGGCGGGCCGGTAGGGGTCAAGTGGCCAGAGGAAGAGTGAGAGCAGCATGGCCCAGCAGCCGCCGGCGAGCAGGAACGCGGCGCGGAGCGCAGCTTCTTTGAGGGAGGGCTCGGGGTCGCCGAGGCCGCAGATATAGATGACCTGGATGAGCAGGCCGGCGGAGGAGAAGGGCTGGCCGAGGACGGAGAGGTAGGTCCAGACGAAGCAGAAGAGGAGGGTGACGGGCAGCGCGAGGCGGAGGTCGTCGCCGACGAGGGTGCCGAGAAAGACGGCCAAAGCGCCGCCGAGGGAGAGCAGAGAGAGCCTTCCAAGGCGGCTGCGATAGGGGCCTCCGGCATCGGAGACGATGGCTTCCATGCCGCCGAGCGCGGTCCAGCCGAGGTGGGGCAGGCCGGTGACGTCGGCGAGGAGAAGTGGGGTGCTGAGGGCGGTGGCTGCTCGGAGACCGCGGTACCAGTCCATGCGGCGGGCCAGGGACAGCGACTTCTCTCGGAGACTGGTCAGGGACTGGGTCAAGCCGGGCATGCATTGATTACAACATCTGAATGAAACCCCGGTCTCAGAAGTGAGACCGGGGGCACCCGGCACCGCTCAGGATGGCAGATTCCTGGGGCTGCGGACGCTGCGATCTCTAGTGGCGGAAGTGGCGGATGCCGGTGAAGACCATGGCGATGCCGAGGCGGTCGGCAGCCGCAATGACGTCCTTATCTTTGACGGAGCCTCCGGGCTGGATGACGGCGGTGGCTCCGGCGTTGACGACGACTTCGAGGCCATCGGGGAAGGGGAAGAAGGCGTCCGAGGCGGCGACGCATCCGGCGAGGGGGAGGACGGCTTTCATGGCTCCGAAGCGGGCGGCATCGACGCGGCTCATCTGCCCTGCGCCGACGCCAATAGTCTGGCCATCTCGGGCGTAGACGATTGCGTTGGATTTGACGTGTTTCGAAATGCGCCAGGCGAAGAGGAGGCTGGCGATTTCCTGGGGCGTGGGCGGCCGCTGGGTGACGATTTTGAGGTCGGCGGCGGTGATGGCTCCGGAGTCGGCATCCTGCAGGAGGAGGCCGCCGGAGACGTGTTTGACGACTGGCTTCGCGGGTGCGGATTTGACTTCGACGAGACGGAGATTTTTCTTGGCGGCGAAGATGGCCAGGGCTTCCAGGGTGAAGCCGGGGGCTGCGATTGCTTCGACGAAGAGCCTGGCGATGAGGGCAGCGGCTGCGGCGTCAACCTCTCGATTGATGCCGATGACGCCGCCGAATGCGGAGATGGGGTCGGCGGCGAGGGCTTTTTCGTAGGCTTCGAGGACGGTTGCGCCGGTGGCCGCGCCGCAGGGGTTGGTGTGCTTGATGATGGCGACTGCGGGCTCTGGGAATTCTTCAGCGAGTGCCCAGCAGGCGTCGAGGTCGACGAGGTTGTTGTAGCTGAGTTCCTTGCCCTGGAGCTGGCGGGCGTTGGCGATGCCGAGACCGGAGCCGTCAGCGTAAAGAGCGGCGCGCTGGTGGGGATTTTCGCCGTAGCGCAGGCTGGCGGCCTGGCGCAGGTTGATGCGCAGGGTAGAAGGCAGGCTGGCAGCATCTTTTTCAGCTGGAAGCTCGGGAGCGGGGGCGTCGGCGATCTGGGCGATCTGGGCGATCTGGTCGAGGGCGTTGGCGATGGCGGTGTCGTAGGCGGCGGTGGTGGCGAAGGCTTGCTTTGCAAGCTTCCAGCGGGTGGCGCGAGTGAGGCCGCCGCGGTTTGCGGCGAGTTCTTCGGCGAGGGCGGGGTAGTCGCTGGCCTCTGTGACGATAGCTACGTCTTCGAAGTTCTTGGCTGCGGAACGGACCATGGAGGGGCCGCCGATGTCGATGTTTTCGATGAGATGACCAAAGGCGACGTTGGGCTGAGCAGCGGTCTTTTCAAAGGCGTAGAGGTTGACGACGACCATGTCGATGGGCAGGATGCCGTGGGCGGCGACGGCAGCCTCGTGGTCGGCTTTGCCGCGAATGTAGAGGAGGCCGCCGTGGACGCGAGGATGCAGGGTTTTAACGCGGCCGTCGAGCATTTCAGGGAAGCCGGTGAGTTCGCTGATGTCTTTGACCTGGAGGCCGGCTTCACGGAGGGCTTTGGCGGTGCCGCCGGTGGAGATGAGTTCAATGCCGTGGCCGGAGAGGGTCTGGGCGAAGGCGACGAGGCCGGTCTTGTCTGTGACGCTGAGCAGGGCGCGGCGGATCTGCTTGCTGGCCGGTGCTATTGGATTCGGATGCAGGGTGGATTCAGGCAAAATAGCTTCCTTTAAGGATTGCGGTATGAATGGTTGATGATTCCTGGTCAGATTCCTGGCCGAGGAACTGGCACTCTTCAGGGTACATCTAAATCACCTGGAGGAGGAGTGTGGTTGGTCGTAGTGGGAGAGGATTGCGACCGAGATACCGGGTGGGCACATTGCCAGAGGCGGGCAAGCCAACTAGAGTAGAGTCATGGGAAGTTATCCCCCCCCTTCCGGTTTCCTGATTCAGAAAAGCGACGTTCCGCCGCCCGAGATTTTGCCGCCAGAGCACAGGTCCCCCGGAAACGGGGACAGTGACGCGCAGCAAGCGGAGTTGCGTGCGGTGCGGGACCGGTTGCCGGAGCAGCAGGGCGGGCAAGGCAATGGGCAGCAGCGGAGCCCGCGGTCATGGGCGTATGCTCCTGCGACGTATCTGCTGGTCGCGACCAATGTTGCGGTGTTCATTGCAATGCTGGTTTCCGGGGTTTCGTTTGTCAATCCGACGACGGACGATCTATTGCACTGGGGCGCTAATAATGCGGAACATGTGATTTTTTATGGGGAATGGTTCCGCGTGGTCACGGCGATGTTTGTGCATGTCGGCGTGCTGCATCTGGCGACAAATATGTGGTGTCTTTGGAATCTGGGGCTGCTTGGCGAGCCGCTGATTGGGCCGGTGGGAGTTTTTGCGGCCTATGTTCTTTCCGGCGCTGCGGGGAATCTGCTCTCGGTGGGTGTGAGCCTCTACTTCCGGTCAGATTCGGTAGGGGCGGGCGCTTCGGGCGCGGTATTTGGCATTGCCGGTGTGCTGATCGTGCTGCTGAAGTCGCCGCGACTGCCGATTCCTACGAAGGAGTTGAGCGGATTACGGCGCTACGTGATCTACTTTGCCGCGATCAACTTTGTGATTGGTTTTGGCAGTCTTGCGGTGCGTTCTGTGGTCAGAATCGATAATATGGCGCACCTGGGTGGGTTTCTAGGGGGCATCTTGTTTGCTCTGCCCATGGTTCCGCTGTTGGGATCGCCGCGCAAATTGTTCTTTTTTCGGCGCAGGATTGCAGTGGGCGTGATGACGGCCGTGTTGGTGTTCTTTGGATATTTTTTGAGTACGGTGTTCTGGAGTCCGTCTTAGGCGACGCTGTTGCCGGCTAACGGACGGCGGTGGCGGCGAATTTCTTGACCATGGCCAGTAGCAGTTTGCGGTCGCTCTCATTGAGATTTGTAGAGTAACGGCGGATCTGGGTGAGGAAGCGGAGTTCCTCGTCGGAGAGCTTTTGCGGATTGAGTTCGCGGTTGAGCGAATCCTCGGCAAAGAACTGGGCGATGGGCAGGTCAAGGGCCTGGGCAATCTTTGACAGGGTATCGAGCGAGGGGACGGTGTGGCCGTTTTCGACGCGGGAGAGGTAGCAGCGGAGCAGGCCTGTTTTCTTTTCGATATCTCCCTGCGACAACCCTTTCTGCAATCGATGTCCGCGAATTGTTGTCCCGATCTTCATCGTAGAAGCCCCAATCCTCATGCGCCCCGCAGTGATCTCGCATGGTCACACTTCCTGAGGTGTTGCTCTAATAGTTAACATGCGTACCCCCGGAAAGCAAGAAATTTCTTGACCATGAGGGCTCTGGTTGACTGTCTCCGGCGCTCGTATCGGCATCGTGCGATCCGTCAGGTTGAGGTGGGGACGGTCGCGTTTCCTGCTGCGGGTGAGCAGGCGGGACGGGTGTTTCGAGACACGGAGAGGTGACTCCTGCGATGAATTCAGGGGAGTTCGCGGGACATGAAGAGGATGCCGTCGAAGTGATTTCCGGTATACGATGGGCATTCTCTGAAGCCGAGGTCGAGGTAAAGACGATGGGCTGCGGGCATAGCTTGTGGCGCGGTATCGAGGACGAGGCGGGTTTTTCCCGCGTGGAGGGCGCGTTTGACGATCGCTTCGATGAGGGTGCGGCCGAGGCCTGTGCCGCGGGCTGCGGGGCGAACCCAAAGGCGCTTGATTTCCCAGGCATCTTTGACCATCTTCAGCTCTGAATTCCCGGTCGAGGGGAGGGTACGCCAGGCGACGAAGCCGAGCGAGAGACCCGGTTGGCTGGCGATGAGGCAACCGCCGCCTTGTTCGATATAGCTGAATGGCAGGCGAGACGCTTCGATCTCAAGTGAGCCGAAGCAGAAACTGGTAATTTCGGAGTGCTGCTGGACAAACCAGCCGTATTCGAGCAGGAGGTCACGTGCAACTGCGATTCTACCTTCAGGCGAAGTGGGCGACAGCTCCTCGATGATGAAAGGATGCGGGATAACGGTGGATCGATCAAGGGATTGCGGAGACATGCCTGATTTTATGATGGGTTGCGACCGGCGTGGGTTTGTGATGGGAGGGTCAAACCTTATCTCTTGCTGCAACGTCACATCTCTGGAGGGTGCATGGGCGGAGAGATGCGGAAGGGCGAGCGACGAGGCATGTTGATGAGCCGCGCTCGATGGCACCTGATCCTGATTGCCGGAATGTTGTCCGGTTCGGTGGCCGTACCTGGGGTCGCCGGGGCGGAGTCGCAGGCATCATCTCAGGCGCGGCCGGTGGTTGCCGGGGGCTTTTTGCATGGCTTGGTAAAGACGGTGACGGCGGGCAAGGTGGCTGGGGTTCCGCTGCCCGGGGTCACGATCACGGCGACCAACACGCTCACCGGAAAGCGCTTTGCGACGACCACAGATATTACGGGCGCGTGGTCGATGACGATTCCCCAGAATGGGCGGTACGTTCTGCGGACGGAGTTTACGGCATTTGCGGTGAGCACGCATGAGGCGCTGTTGAACGCGAGTGCGCGCGACCAGAAAGTGGATTTTGAGCTTGAGCTGGCCTCACGGGCGGTGCAGCAGGATGCGCGCGAGACGCAGCAGGGGCAGCAGATTTCGCAGGTGATGCGGCAGTTGGGGGCGACGGGTGCGCAGAGCCTGAGCCTGATCAGTTCGCTTGCGGCGGGTACGGATGCGGCAGAGGGCGGGTCGGGTGTGAGCGGCGCGGCGCTGCCGGGAGCGGCGGGCAATGCGAATTTTGGGACGGATTCTGTGGCCGTGACGGGCCAGGCGGGGACGGTGAGCCCGCTGGCCGGAATTGACGTCGACAGAATTCGTGATGTGATTGAGACGGCGCGGGCGCAGGCCGGGGCTGGTGGAGGGACGGGTGGTGGGCTGGGCGGATTTTTGGGTGGTTCAGAGATGGGGGGCGGCGGGTTTGGGGGCTTTGGCGGGCGGGGCGGATTTCGGAATTTCAGGCCAGACCAGCCGCATGGGGGGGCGTTCTGGACGGGAAGCAATTCTGCTCTGAACGCATTGCCGTTTGCGCTGCGCGGGCAGTCTCCGCAGCAGCCGGGGTATGGGACGAACCGGTTTGGGCTGACGTTTATTGGTGCTCCACGGGTGCCGGGTATGGCCAAGCCGAGCGGAAAGCAGACGATTTTTCTTACGCTTTCGGGGCAGCGGAACTCGAATCCGTTCAATCAATATGCGGTGGTACCTACGCAGGCAGAGCGAGGCGATTGCCCAGCTGCGCTCTCGGCGAGTGCCAGCCCGGCGTGCAACCTGCTGACGTTTTTTCCGCTGCCGAATCTTCCGGCTACGGGGACTGGGGCGAGGGGTGCCTATAACTACTTCATTGCATCGACCGGGCAAAGTAATCAGACTCAGGCTGGGTTGCGTTATCTGCGTTCGCTGGGGGCGAATGCGGGATCGCCCTTTGGCGCGGTGGGAGGCGGGCGGCAAAACAGAAGTCTCACGCAGGGTTTGCGGCAGAGCGTGAATGCGAATGTGAACTGGAGCCATGCTGCCTCAGACAGCCTGAATATCTTTCCCGAGCTGGGTGGTAAGCAGGCCTCGGATAACTATGTGGTTCAGGCCGGATACTCACTTGGTTATCGTAATTTCAATAACAATCTGCAACTGGGATGGAACCGCACCGCAAGTCAGGCCAAGAATTTCTTTACCAATGGACGGGATATCGCTTCAGAGATCGGAGTGTTTGGGCCGGGAGTGACGCAGCTGAATGCGAGCAAGTTGAATTATGGTGTGCCTAGTGTGGTGCTGAGCGGGTTGACGGGATTGAACGAGCAGCAGCCGAGCCTTCGCGTGCAGCAAACGATCTCGTTGACTGAAACGCTTGCGTGGAATCATGGCAAGCATAACTATCGCTTTGGCGGGGATTTGCGCCGGGTGCATCTGGACGTGCTGGGTAGCTCGAATGCAACCGGGACTTTTTACTTTACGGGGTTTGCAACGGGAAGCGCACTGGGGGACCTGCTTGGCGGATTGCCGCAGGAGAGCACGATTCAGTCGTCGATTGCGAAGAGTTATCTGCGCCAAAATGTGTGGGACTTGTTTGTGCAGGATGATTTCAGGGCGACGTCGATTTTAAGTTTGAATTACGGGCTGCGTTACGAGTACTTTTCGCCCTTCTCGGAGAAGTATGGGCATCTGGCGGAGTTGGCGACGAACCAGGGATTTACGCAGGTGGGTGAAGTGATTTCGGGGTGTGGAGGCGACTTTTGCGGTGGGTTGCCTGCGACGCTGGTGCAACCCTTCCGGGCGGCAATTGCGCCCCGGCTTGGCGTTGCGCTGCGGCTGCCGAAATCGACAGTGGTGCGCGCGGGCTATGGCATCAATTACACCAACGGGCAATACGCGAGTTTTGCGACAACGCTGTCGCGGCAACCGCCTTTTGCCAATGTGCAGACCAATCAGGCGACGCTTGCTGCGCCGATTTTGCTGAGTCATGGGTTTCCGTTGGCAGAGGCAGACCAGCCGCCTAACTATGCGATTGAACCGCATTACGTTTTGCCCTATGTGCAGGTGTGGAATATCGATGTGCAGAAGGCTTTGCCGTGGGGAATTGTATTCAACGGTGGCTACAACGGGTCAAAGGGTACTCATCTGGATATTACAAGCGCACCAAGGCCTATGTCGCAGGTGAATCAGTTTGGCAACGGCGATGTGCTCTTTAATTACGAGCAGTCATCGGCTTTTTCCAACTTCAATGCTGCAACGGTGCGGCTGCGCAAGAGGATGCAGAATGGCGTTTCACTGGGGGCGAATTACCAGTACTCACACTCGATTGACAATGCTGGTTCGATTGGCGGGACTTCGACGGTGGTGGCACAGAACTGGCAGAACCTGCTGGCTGAGGAAGGTAACAGCGGCTTTGACCAGCGGCACAGGGTTACGGGTGACTACTTATTCGAGCTTCCGTTTGGCAAGGATAAGCAGTTCCTGAGCGGTGGGGGAGTTGCTTCAAAGGTGCTGGAAGGGTTTTCAGTTTCAGGCAACTTTACCTTTGCGACGGGGACGCCGCTGACGCCGAGTTATGCAGCGGCGGTGAGCGACGTGGCGCGGGGAACGGCGGGGTCGCTGCGGCCGAACCGATTGCCGGGAGTTTCAGCGACGGCGGGTGGTGGGTCGCTGCAGCGGTGGTTCAATCCAGGGGCGTTCGCTGCGCCGGTTGCGGGCGGGTTTGGCAATGCTTCGCGGAACTCGATTGCCGGGCCGGGGACGATTTCAAATGGGATGTCGCTCTCGAAAACGGTGGATCTCGGTGATACGCGCAACCTGGAGCTGCGAGCGACGGCGAACAATGTTTTCAACACGGTGCAATATGCGGGCGTGGACACGAATCTGGCTTCGCCGACGGCAGGGGCTGTGACTTCGGCTGGGGTGATGAGGCAGTTTAATTTTCAGGCGCGGTTTCGGTTTTGAGGGGGTGGGGGTTGGGTCAGTTCAGACAAAACATAGTGCGGACGATGACCATTGCTCTTTGCTTGGCACTCGTACTGCGCGGCCTTCAGGTGAGCGCCCAGGGGAACTCTGGTCAGGAGGCGGGCTTTGTACTGAAGACGGAATCAGATCTTGTGCTGACCACGGTGGTGGTGCGTGATGCGAAGACGGGAGCGCTGGTGGAAGGGCTGACGCGCGGCGACTTTACGATTCTGGAGAACGGGAAGGCGCAACCGCTTTCGAGCTTTGACTTTGAGACGGTGGACCGGGCTCAGGCATTGAATGATGCGACGATCAGCTGGCTGGCTGCGGCTGCGCAAAATTCAGCGACGAAGAATGGCTTCAGGCCGGAAGCGCTGCGCGATCACCGGCTGATTGTTTTCTTTTTTGATCTGAGTTCGATGCAGCCGGAGGATCTGGACCGCAGCGTTGCAGCGGCGCGGGAGTTTGTGCAGAACAAGATGCAGGCGGCGGACTTGATTGCGCTGGTTTCGCTGGATACTGCGCTGAAAGTGGACCAGGATTTTACGTCGGACAAGACGCTGTTGACGGGGAAGATTGGCATCTACAACGGCACGGAAGGGGCAGGATTTGCGGCGGGTGCGGGCGCCAATTCAAACCAGGTGGAGGATGCCAGTGGGTCGACTCCAGACGAGGGCGAGTACAACGACGTCAATACCGACCGCGAGTTGTATGCGCTGAGGACGATTGCGAAGTCGCTCGAAAAGATCAACCAGAAGAAGTCGCTGCTGTATTTCTCGGGCGGACTGTCGCGCGATGGCATCGAAAACCAGGCTTCGCTGCGGGCGGCGATCAATGCGGCGGTGCGGGCCAATCTCTCGATTTACACGCTGGACACGCGTGGATTGCAGGCGATTTCGCCGCTGGGTGACGCTTCAACGGGGAGTCTGCGTGGGACGGGTGGATTCAACGGCGGGGCGATTCAAAACAATCTTGATGCCAACTTTGCCTCGCAGGAGACGCTGACCACGCTGGCGGCGGATACGGGCGGCAAGGCGTTTCTTGATTCGAACGACTTTGCCCCGGCGTTTGCGCAGATACAGCGGGATTCTTCGGCTTATTACGTGCTTGGTTTTCAGCCGCTTAGCCGGGTGCGCGATGGGCGCTATCGCAAGCTGACGGTGCGGGTGAATCGGCCGGGAGTGAAGCTGGAGTATCGCGCAGGATACTATGCGCCTGCCGACTTTCAACACGCAGCGAAGGAAGACCGCGAGCAGGAGTTACAGGAGCAGCTTGCCAGTGACCTGCCGGCGACGGATTTGTCGCTGTATCTCGACGCGAACTACTTTCGCCTTGAGGAGGGTCGGTTCTTTGTTGCGGTTGATCTGATTGTGCCGGGGGCGCAGATTCCATTTACAAAGGGCGGAGACCGCGAGAAGGCGACGCTGGATGTGATTGGCGTGGTGATTGACGAGGCGAAACGACCTATAGGCAATGTGCGTGAAACGGTGAAGCTTGCCGTGGACGATGACGCGGCGCGGCAGAAGAATATTCAATACTCGACGAGCTTTAATCTGCCGGTGGGCAAATATCACCTGAAGTTTGTGGTGCGGGAGAATCAGAGCGGGCACATGGGTTCATTTGAGACGGATATTGTGGTCCCGGATATGCGCAAGACGCCGTTGAAGCTGAGCTCGATTGTGCTGGCCGCGACACGGATGCCGAGCAAGGCCGCGACTCCGCTGGTGCGTGGCGGGGTGCAATATGTGCCGAATGTGAGTCATGTTTTCAGGCGCGGGCAGCATCTGTTCCTGCTCTATGAGGTGTACGATCCGACGCGGGTCAAGGTTGAAAATGCTGCGGCCGGTGCCAAGCCGGTGAAGGGCGCAATTCGGCTGATCAGCAGTCTGGAACTGATGCAAAGCTCGACGAAAGTGTACGAAACGCCTGCGGTCGAGGCGACGGCGCTCAATGTCGGCGGCCGGGAAGCGGTGGCGGTTGAGTTGGACGTTCCGCTGGAAAAGCTGGCGGCGGCGACTTATATCGGGCAACTGAACGTCGTGGATGATGCGGGTGGCAGCTTTGCCTTTCCGCGCTTTGCGGTGCTGGTGCGGGATGACGCTCCGGTTCAGGCTTCGGCGGCGGCGGGCTTGACGAAGCCGTAGGGGCAGTGGCGGCAGCCGGATTCGCAGCACCAGCCTCGGCGCAGGTGATACGCCTCGGTGAAGACAATATACGGGCCGTCGGAATAGAATTCGCCGGGCTCGGGGATGGGAGCCTTGCGCTTTTCGGGGATGGGGACGGACGCCATGTCTCTATTGTCGCTGAAGTCGAGGCCGCTAGCGTGGGAGTGGGTTTGACCCGGTAAAATTGGCGTATGACCGAGAACAACTCAACGACTTTGACCGCTGAAGACCGCGCGCGCCGCATCAAGATTTTGCTGTTTGATGTAGACGGTGTCATGACTGACGGTGGCATCTGGCTTTTTCCTGCTCCGGCGGCGGCGAACGCGGGCACGCAGCAGGATTTGGCGGGCAAGGATGACAAGGCCGGCTATGGCTTCAAGTCGGAGACGATGGTTGAGGCCAAGGGCTTTAATGCGCATGATGGCACGGGGATTTCGCTGGCGCGGCTGGCCGGGATCAAGTGCGGGTTTATCACCAAGCGCATTTCAGATACGGTGGCGCTCAGGGCGCGGGACTTGAAGATTGAGTTCCTGTATATGGGCCAGTCGTTCAAGATGCAGGCGGTGCGCGAGATTATCGCGAAGGAAGGCGTGTCGCTGGAGGAGATTGCGTTTGTCGGCGACGACATTATCGATCTGCCGGTGCTGCGCGAATGTGGACTGGCGATTGCCGTGGCCAATGCGCGGGCGCAGGTCAAGGCGGCGGCGCATTTTGTGACCGAGCAGGCAGGCGGGCATGGGGCCGGGCGGGATGCGGTGGAGTTCATCCTGCAGGCCAAGGGTGTGCTGGATGAGGTGATTGAGGCCTATATTGATGAGCGCAATCCAATTGCGCCGTCGATGGATATTGGCAAGGGTGGGGTTTGACGGCAGTGCGAGTGTGAAGTGTGAGTGTGAAGTGTGAGTGTGAGTGTGAAGTGTGAGTGTGAAGTGTGAGTGTGAGTGTGAGTGTGAAGTGTGAGTGTGAAGTGTGAGTGTGAAAGGCAACTACTGGCGGACGGTTGTTGTTCGAACCCCGGTCTTAGAGGGGAGACCGGGGGTGCGCGGAATCACTATTCGCCGGTAGCGGGCTT
>JANYDG010000063.1 GCA_025359885.1 Acidobacteriota bacterium | reverse complement strand
CTTTACAACAGCAACATCTTCCAGGAATTCGACAAGAGCTACACACGGCGCAAAAACTAATTGGCGATCAAGTCTTCATGGAAACTGGGGAAACGATTAGTACCGGGAAACGCCGTTGTCGTGGGTGGTTTCGATGAGCGCGAATGAAGGTGCTCGGAGCCATCGAGGCTCCTCGGGGGGTCTTGGGGTGATGGCTGGCGGCTCGGCTGAAGCCGTGCCCTTTCACAGAGCCTCGCTAATCGTTCTTATCCTTGTATCGCAGGATCGCGGCACGGATGAAGCTGTGCCCTTTCAAGACAAAACGTTGCCCGGCTCGGTGGGCTGGGTTGGTATTTCGACGCGACTTTGGCGCGGCGAGGGTGGGGCACCCGGGGGACGGTTGTGGTTCCCACCCATTCCGCAAACTACGCGGAAAGGATGGGGCACCCGGCACTCGCTGAACCCAATGTCTGACCCGTTGGGCCTTTACTCCTCATAAACGCCGTGAACTTCAGTAGATTCGATGAGCGCAAATGAAAGGCGCTCGGAGCCATTGATGCTCCTCGGGGGGGGCTTGGGGGAGTGGCTGGCGGCAGTCTGGGCTGAAGTGTCTGCGTGAAAGCTCGCTGCGGTGGCCCACGGAAGGTCGCGCGAAGACCCACGGCTAAAGCCGCCGGGCTTTTGGGGGCGTTTCAGCAGCCTGAAGGCTGCTGCTCCCTCCGAAAGACAGGGAACATTCATCAGAACGCAAGTTCTGACGCAGACATTGAAGCATAGATATACCAGCCGTGCACTTTCAAAACATGAGACCTTACCCAGCCCGATGGGCTGGTATTGCGACGCGCCTTTGGCGCGGCGAGGGTGGGGGACCTCGGGACGGTTTAGGTTGGGACGGTTGTGGTTCCCACCCATTCCGCAAACGGCGCGGAAAGGATGGGGCACCCGGCTATAAGGGGTTAGAGGCCGGCGGCTGGGGGTTGGGCCAGTTTGGTGTTGAGCTGGATGAGTTTGGCCTTTTTGTAGCGGTCTTCGGTGGCGTTGACGAAGACGCCGAAGACTTCTTCGCGGTGCTGATCGAGGATCTGCTCGCGGGTCTGGTCGAGATTTTTGGCGATTTCGTCGGCGGTCGGCTCCTGTTTGTCGAGGAGTTTGGCGACGACGCCGGTGCGCTGGGCGTTGATGGGTCCGCTGATGTTGCCTGCCGCGAGGGTGAAGAGCTCTGGGGCTACGGAGCCGACCTGACCGAAGTCGGGGACCTGGCTTGCGTCGCCGACGAGGTCGCTGGTCTTGACGGTGGCGCCGAGTTCCTTGGCGGCCTTGGCGAGGTCGTTGTAGGCGTGGGCCTTGTCGGCGAGCTGTTTGGTTTTCTCAGCGAGCAGGGCGGGCAGGCGCTCGTCGGCGTAGTCCTTGGCGATGTTGGTCTTGTAGGTCTGGAAGTCGGGGGCGTGGGGTGGGGTGACGCCGCTGACCTGGAAGATGGCGTATCCTTCGCCGGTGGGTGCGAAGGCGGGGTCGGCGCCCTGCTTGGAGGCGAAGGCCTTGGAGAGGACCTGGGCACCGTCGGGGAGGCCGGCGATGACTCCCTGCGCGGGGAGGGCCGGGGTGGTGACGACCTGGAGGCCGTGGGCGGCTGCCGTCCTGGCGAGGCCGTTTTTGGCGGCTTCAGTGGCGAGAGCACCGGCGTAGGCTGCTTCGGCGGCGGCTTCCTTTTGACGGATGAGGGTGACCTGGATGGTGGGCAGAACCTCATTGAGAGGCTGAGCGTGCGCGGTCTGGCGCTCCTCGACCTGGATGATGTGGTAGCCGAACTGGGTTTTAACGATGGCGGTTTCGCCGATTTTCTGGGCGAAGATGGCGGCGTCGAATTCTGGAACCATCATGCCGTGACGGGCGAAGCCGAGCTCGCCACCCTGGGCACCGCTGCCGGGATCCTCTGAATTGGCCTTGGCGAGGGCTGCAAAGTCGCCGCCACCCTGAATCTGCTTGAGGAGGGATTCAGCCTTGGCCTTGGCCTCGGCGTCGGACTTGGCAGCGCCGCCGGTGGTTTTGATGAGGATGTGGCGGGAGCGGGATTGTTCAGGGGCCTGGTACTCGGCCTGGTGCTGGGTGTAGTAGGCCTGCACTTCCTGGGGGGTGGTTTTGGGAGCGCCGCCGGGGAGCTGGTCGGCGGTGAAGGCGAAGTAGGTAATCTTGCGCTCTTCGGGAACGGCGGCGGCGTAGCGGGGACCGTTTTTGGCGAAGTAGGCCTGGAGGTCAGCGTCGCTGGGGTTGATCTGCTTGCGCAGGTCGTCGGAGGCGAGGACGGCGTAGTCGAACTTGATCTTGATGTTCTGCTTGCGGTACTGCTCGCGGATTTCGCTGTCAGGTACGGTAACGCCGGCGGTGACGAAGGAGCGGAGACGATTGATGACGATCTGGTCGGCGATCTGCTTTTCAAAGTCGGCGGTGGAGAGGCTGAACTGGCTGATGATGAAGGAGCGGTACTTGTCTTCGCCGATGAACTGGCCGTTGGGGAAGAGGAGTTCGCCGAACTGGCCGGTGTGGAGGAAGTTGACGACATCTTCTTTGGTGGCGCGGATGCCGAGGCTGTCAGCCTGGGCGAGCAGGAGCTGCTGCATGATGAGCTGCTGGCCGACGCGCTGGACCATGTAGGGCAGGGCGAAATCTGGCAGGCGCTGGCGCTGCAGCTGCTGCTGGGCAACCTCCTGGACGCGGGTCATGGTGACCTTTTGGCCGGAGAAGAGGAAGCGGCTGTACCAGTGAGGATAGACGGTGGCGTAGGTATCACCGGAGACGGAGGAATCCTGGAAGATGCCTGGAATCAGGGTGATGACCATGGTGAGGACGGCGGCACCGATGATGACGATGAAGATGGCCTTGACGACGCGATTGTCTTTTTGCAGGAAGCGAATCATGGGAGGATAACGACCTTTGGAGAGGAGTGTGGCGCGGGGCGGGGTTTGATGGCGCGCGGGCGCGGATCTCCTGCAGAAATTCTTTGGTTCCGCTTCGATTATAGCCGAGGCGTAAGGGATGAGGTGTGGGTGGATGTGAAGTGTGGAGTGTGGGTGTGAAGTGTGGAGTGTGAAGTGTGGAGTGTGAAGTGTGAAGTGTGGAGTGTGGAGTGTGGAGTGTGGAGTGTGGAGTGTGGGTGTGGAGTGTGAAAAGCGAGGGCAGAAAAAACTTCCCTGCGGAAGTGACGACCGAAAGGCGAGGGCAACGGCGAGGCGCGCGGTGGCTGGGTGGGGGCGGTGAGGACGCTTATACTTAAGGGTCGAACAAGGGACCGACATCCATTGAAACCAGAGATGACAGTGCGGTTTGCCGGACTTGAGCTGGCGAACCCGATTATTGCAGCGAGTGGCACGTTTGGATATGGCATCGAGTTTGAAGAGATTGTAGGGCTGGAGCAGATTGGCGCGTTTGTGACCAAGGGGATTTCTCTGGAGCCGATGGCGGGCAACCAGGCACCCAGGATTGTGCAGACGGCGGCGGGGATGCTGAACGCGATTGGCCTGCAGAATATTGGCGTGGAAGACTTTATAGCCAAGAAGCTGCCGCAACTGAAGCGGTACCCCAAGGCCGTGTGCATTGTGAACGTATTCGGCTACAAGGTGGCGGACTATGTGGCGGTGGTGGAGCGGCTCAATGATGCCGAGGGGATTGCCGCGTATGAGCTGAATGTGAGCTGCCCGAATGTGCATGAGGGCGGGATGACGTTTGGCGCGGATGCCGGTGCGCTGGAGTACCTGGTGGCGCGGGTGAAGTCGGTGGCGACACGGCCGCTGATGGTGAAGCTGTCGCCGAATGTGACTTCAGTGGCGCAGATGGCGCGGGTTTCAGAGCTGGCGGGGGCGGATGCTGTGAGCCTGGTGAACACTTTTATGGCGATGGCGATTGATGTGGAGACGCGGCAACCGATGATTCGCAACGTGACGGGGGGGTTGAGTGGTCCGGCGATCAAGCCGATTGCGCTGCGGATGGTGTACGAAACGGCCAAGGCGGTGAAGATTCCGGTGATTGGGATGGGCGGGATTGTGACGGCGGAGGATGCGGTGGAGTTTCTGCTGGCGGGTGCGACGGCGGTGGAGGTGGGGACGGCGAGTTATGCTGACCCGCGGGCTGTGGAGCGGCTGGTGGGCGGGCTTACGGGGTGGTGCAAGGGGCATAATGTTGAGCGGGTTGGGTCGTTGACGGGGGGGGTTGACGATTCCGTGGTTGGGGTGAAGGCGACTCATGGAAATTTTCGCTGATCTCGTGATGTTTGGATATGTCTTTGCGGCCAGTGTCATTCTGACGCTTATTTCAGCTTGGTTTTCGAGGCATTTTGAACGCGGAAGAGGTGCCTTCATAGTTGGCGCTTTTTTCACTCCGTTCTTATTCGTTGGCTACCTTATTTACGTCAATGGTCTCAGGCACGAATTCCATGTCTCTCGCTCCGAAGCTGGTGAAGATCACGGATTCAACAGACTTCCACTGCGGAATGGTTATAGGCTCTCCTCCTTCTATGAAGCACCCTCTGATGCTTGGATTGAGAAAAGCAGCGTCGCTACAGATTCTGACCTTGGACTGAAGCATGTACAGCGAGTCGCAGTGATAGGCGACACTGTCTTCGGTGAAACAAGTCGGTCAGGGATTCTGGATAGTCCTGAAGATATCTTCTTCGCTCTCGATATGTCTTCTGGAACAATCAGGGAGTTTGGCACCGAAGCTGAATTGCGATCTCGATTTTCGAAGTCCGTGCCACTTAGGCATCCAGAAGATGTCTATGAGGAAGCACTGGCGAAAGTAAGGAGTACTTATTTTTGGCCGACTGTTGCCGGGATTCCAGTTGTGATCCTCGCGGCATGTTGGATTCTTGCAAGAAGACTCCAACAATCAAGGCCCGCTGCGGAGTGACGGGCTTTGGGGAACGAGCATTTGGCCGGACAGCTAAGAGTTTGGCAGGGGCTGCAAGGCTGCGCGGTCGGGGCTGGTTTGAGCTGTTTCGCAGTCGCGGATGGTCTTTGGATTTGACGGCCTGAAAGGCGAGTGCGACGACAATGGCTCATTGGCTTTTGTGGTTTCCCACCCATTCCGCACAGCCACCCCAACGACGAGGACCTGTCGTTCCACCCTACGAAGCAGAGACCGCTTCGCATGGGCCCGGTGTTGGGGGCCCCGTCGGCGCGGAAAGGATGGGGCACCCGGCTGGTTGGGACAGTTGTGATTCCCACCCATTCCGCAAACTACGCGGAAAGGATGGGGCACCCGGACTTGTTCCAGAACAGCAGATTCCCTACGGGAATGACAACCCAAAAAAGCAACGGCAATGGCTCATTGGCTTTTGTGGTTCCCACCCATTCCGCAAACGACGCGGAAAGGATGGGGCACCCGGCTGTCGTTATTGATTCTGAGTAGGAGAGTCTATCGGGGGCGGAGGCTGCGGATGGACTCGGGGAGGCGGGCTTCGAGGGTGCGGGCACGTTCCATGGCCATACCGCCGAGGTAGCTGCTGGCGGGGGTGGTGGCGAGGACGAGGACGAAGGCGATGAGGGAGAAGCAGAGTCCGGCGAAGGCGGCGGAGACCAGCATCTGATACATGGAGACTTTGTCGAGGCCGAGGAGGTTGAAGGCTACGTGCTCCATGAGCTTGACGCGCTGCAGGACGGCGAGGGCGAAGAGGAAGCTGATCATGGAGAGGGCGGTGAGAATGGCGAGTGAACCGTCGAGGGTGCGGTGGAATGCCTGCCTGGAGCGGCAATGGGCGCACTCGACGAGGTGCTGCTCGTAATCCCGGCGCATTTCTGGCGTGATGCCGGAGATGTCATAGCGCCAGCTACCCAGAATGGCCCCGATTACACGATCGCTGCATTCGGTTCTTGCCATGTTGATTGGACTCGCTTTGCCGCAGATTGGGTTCTTAAAAAAAATGATGCCGGGCTGAGTACTTGTACGGTGTGATTACCGAAGAAGTTCAACCTGCGGGAGTTATCACTCTATTGTAACGTAACTGCCGAAAAACGATGCAGAGATTTGGGTGGGTGAACCAGCGCCATACCCTCAGGGGCTAAAGCCGCGTAATTTTGATGGGCAATCTCGGCCCGGCTGAAGCCGTGCCCTTTTACCAAGCAGGCTGGAGTGGAGGCCTGGCCGATTTGCTAGAAGCAAATGGGGGGGAGGGGTTCGTGCTGGGGGGCGAGGAGGAGGCGGTTGGCGAGGAGGCTGGGCTTGGAGACGAGGGCGCGTTCGGCGGCGAGGCGGGCGAGGTCGGGGTGGTTGTTGCTTTCGGAGATGTGGGCGAGGATGAGCCAGGTGGCGTGGCCGTCGTAGGTTTGTTCAAGATACTGGGCGGTGGCGTCGTTGGAGAGGTGGCCGACGCGGGAGAGGACGCGCTGCTTGACGGCCCAGGGGTAGGGGCCATCGCGAAGCATTTCGAGATCGTGATTGGACTCGAGCATGATGAGGTCACAGCGGCGGAGTTGGGCCTGGACGTTGGGGGGCATGTAGCCGAGGTCGGTGGCGAGGCCGAGGCGGAGCCCTTCGGCGGTAAAGACGAATCCGCAGGGATCGGCGGCGTCATGAGGGATGGTGAAGGGGCTGACGGTGATGGAGCCGATGTGGAAGGGCTGGCCGGGCTGGAAGTAGTGGACGGCGGGGAGGCGGGCTGGGTCGATTGTGGCGTCCTGAGTTAAATCGGGACTGGGGTCTGGCACAGGGTCAGGATCAGGCGCGGGGTCCGGTTCCGGATCGGGTAGCGGATTTGGGAATGAGCCTGCCTGTTTTTGCCTGGCGTATTCCTGGGCCCACTGGGCGTAGGTGATTTTGTGCTGGGGGGTGACCTGGCGGACCCAGGCGCGGTGGGTTGGTTCAGTGAAGTAGACGGGGATGCCGAGCTTGCGAGCGGTGACGGGGAGGCCGTTGACGTGGTCGGCGTGTTCGTGGGTGATGAGGATGGCGTCGAGGGTGCTGGGGTCTTCGTTGACCTGGGCCATGCGGCGGAAGAGTTCGCGGCAGGAGAGGCCGGCGTCGATGAGGATGCGGGTAGAGCCGGAGCTGCCTGATTCGGAGGTGACGATGGAGCTGTTGCCTTTGGAACCGGAGGCGAGGATGGTGAAGCGAACCATCTTTTCAGCATAGTCCGGTTGGGTGTGGAAGAGAGGACGGGGGTGGGGGATTCTTCTTTAGTCACGAGTGTGAAGTGTGAGTGTGAGTGTGAAATGCAAAGGCAACGGCAACGACAGTCTGAAATTTGTGGTTCCCACCCATGCCGCGATGAGGCTGCGGCAAGGATGGGGCACCCGAAAATTTCTATGGGAATGACAACCAAAAAAGCAAGGGCAACGGCAGAAGCAGATTCCCTTCGGCAATGACAACCAAAAAGCGGAGGCGGAGGCTTAGTAGGTGTAGAAACCGCGGCCGGATTTGCGGCCTAGCCAGCCGGCGTCGACCATTTTCATGAGGAGGGGGCAGGGTCGGTATTTGGGGTCGCCGTGGCCGGAGTGAAGGACGCGGAGGATGTCGACGCAGACGTCGAGGCCGATGAAATCGGCGAGGGTGAGGGGGCCCATGGGGTGGGCCATGCCGAGTTGGAAGACCTTGTCGATGGCTTCGGGGGTGGCTACGCCTTCCATGACGGTGAAGGCGGCTTCGTTAATCATGGGCATCAGAATCCGGTTGGAGACGAAGCCGGGGGAGTCGTTGACCTCGATGGGGGTCTTGTTGAGTTGCAGGGCGAGAGCGTGGACGGCGTCGCAGGTGGTTTGGCTGGTCTGGAGGCCTCGGATTACTTCGACGAGGGCCATGACGGGGACGGGGTTGAAGAAGTGCATGCCGATGACCTGGGATGCGCGGTTGGTCTGGGCAGCCAACTTGGTGATGCTGATGGAGCTGGTGTTGGTGGCGAGGATGGCTGCAGGGGGCAGGATGGAGTCGAGGGTGCGGAAGAGATCGGCTTTGAGGTCGAAGCGCTCGCTGGCGGCTTCGACTACGAATTGGACGGCGGTGAGGGTGGTGAGGTCGGTGGTGGTCTGAATGCGGGCGAGGGATTGCTCTACCGCTTCGGGGGCGAGCTTGCCTTTGGCCGCTTCCCTGCCGAGGTTGTTGCGGATGCGGGTGAGGGCGGCATCGAGCTGGGGCTGGGCGATGTCGGCGAGCAGGACATGGAAGCCGGAGCGGGCGAAGACATGGGCGATGCCTGAGCCCATGGTGCCTGCTCCGATGACGGCGATGGTTTGGATATTCACCATGAGTCGATGCGGAGGAGGAGGCAGGTGATGTTGTCGTGGCCGCCGGCTTTGTTGGCTTGCTGAATTAGGATGGCGCAGGTTTCGTCGAGGGCTTCGGGGCCGGAGCCGGTGCTGCTGAGGATGGACTCGATCTTGTGGTCGGTGAGCTCGCGGGTGAGGCCGTCGGAGCAGAGGAGGTAGAGGTCGCCGGGCTCGACGGGTGCCTCGATGAGGTCGGCGGTGATGCGGGACTGGGTGCCGAGGGCACGGGTGATGACGTTACGCAGGGGGCTGCGGATGGCTTCGGCGCGGGTCATACGGCCGAGACGAACCTGCTCTTCGACGAGGGAGTGGTCCTGGGTACAGAGTTCGAGCTGGCGGCGGCGGAGGCGGTAGCAGCGGCTGTCGCCGATGTTGATGATCCAGAGTCGGGATGGGTCGTCGCAGATATCGGCGAGGATGCCGACGAGGGTGGTGCCCATGCCACAGAGCCGGGGGTTGCGCTGGGCGCGGGAGTGGATGGCGTGGTTGGCGGCCTGTATGGCTTCTTCGGCAATGACGGGTAGGGCTGATGCAGCAGAAGGACCGCTGGCGACTTGCTGATTGACCGATTCTGTGACGAGGCGGAGAACTTCGTCGACGGCGAGGGAGCTGGCGATTTCGCCGGCGGCGGCACCACCCATGCCGTCGCATACGACGTAGATGCCGTGCTCTACGGAATAGCCGAAGGCATCTTCATTGGAGGAGCGCTTGCGGCCACGATCGGTAACAGCGGCGGCGGTGTAGCGCAGAACGGCGGTGGCCAAAGAAATCTCCCAGTGACCAAGTTTACAACGAGATGAGAAAGAATGCTGTGAACGGAAGAGGGGTGAGCCTGAATCCCTATCTGCCACCCTGGCCACACAGACAAAAGCGGGGCGAGGGTGGGGCACCCGGGGACGGTTGTGGTTGGGACGGTTGTGGTTCCCACCCATTCCGCAAACTACGCGGAAAGGATGGGGCACCCGGGATTGCCTTTGGGAAGGACAACAAAAACAAGGGCAAGGGCAACGTCTCATGGAGTTTTGTGGTTCCCACCCATTCCGCAAACGGCGCGGAAAGGATGGGGCACCCGGCTTCTGTGGTTCCCACCCATTCCGCAAACGGCGCGGAAAGGATGGGGCACCCGGGGGGCGAGGGTGGGGCACCCGGGGTCTTTGAGAGGGGGTACTTAGGGCTGAAGAGCGGGAAGGGGCTGGGCGGGTGGCAGTTCGAAGACCTGGATGGAGCCGTTATTGAGAGCGGCGAAGCGGCTGCCGGAGGGGGAGAGGGCGAAGTTGCCGCCTCCGTCGAGGGGTGGGGTGACGGTGAGCGAGAGAGCTACCTTTCCGGTGGCGGAGTCGTAGACGTGGAGGCTTTGGCCGCGGAGGTCTTCAAGCTGAAGGGGGTTTGTCGGGCCGATGGGATGGGCGACCGAGAGGGTGGCGCGGACAAGGCGGGAGCCATTGGCGGCGGTGGCCAGGAGTGGCCAGACTTCAGTGGCGGGGATGGAGGTTTCCCACTGATATTTTTTGGCCTTTTCTGAGTCTTTGGGGTGATCTTTTGCGGCCGAGGCGATGGCATCCTGCTGGCTGGCGAGGTCTTTGGGCAGCACGGAGTCGAGGCCGCGAGGGATGGCGAACAGGCGGCGGCCACCTCCGCTGACGCATGCCGAGGCGAGGACGAGGTTGTGGGCGAGGACATCGATCGATGGGGTGCAGGATGATTCGACGGTGGCGATGTTGGAGGAGGTACCGCGAAAACTCTGGTAGCTGATGACCCAGTTGTTGGCCTTGCTGCGGAGGGGTTCATAGTAACCCTCGCCATCGATGGGCAAATGGGCAAGGCCGCTGATGTGGGTGAGGAAGAGGACTTTGCGGGTCTCCAACTGAAAGATGCGGAGGAGGTACTGGTTGTCGGTGGCGGATTGAGGTGAGCTGGTGGAGGGGGCTTCGGTTGGGGAGGGGGCGGCGGTTGCTTCGGGGGCTTCGATGGAATCGGCGACGAGAAGACGCTGGGCAGGATCGAGCTGGAGAAAGTGGACGTTGCCGGGAAAGTGCAGATAGCCCTCCAGGTGCAGGCTGGCGTCCCCGAGGCGGATGGAGTTTTGATCGCGGAGGAGGAAGTGTTGATTGTTGAGGGCCCAGAGGTAGGGGCCGTTGTCGTGAAGAGTCCAGAGTGCCTCGGCGGTGACCTTGCCGGTGGAGATGGAAAGGACGAGGGCGCGGATATTGCGGGCGTTGGGTGCAGGCTGGTCTCCGCTTGGACGCTGTCGGGCGATGAGGCCGGGGACGCGGAAGGTGAAGAGGAGGGTGTCTTCGTCGAGGAAGTTGAGGGAAGCCTGGGTATAACGATTGCCAATGTAGAAGGGCGCGGGGGGCGCGTAGCCGAGGGGGGTTACGGGGATTTCAACGGCGGGGGGAACGGAGGGCTGATTTTTGGCGTCGCGGTCGGCGTGCTTCTTTTTGATGGGGGCAGGAATCGGGGGGAGTGGCTGCTGGGCAAAATTCTGTGCGGGGGCCTTTGCCGCGAGAACGAGGCAGAGGAGGCAAAGCAGGAGCCGAGGGACGGCAGGAAAGAGCCCTTTCATCATCGCTCTCAATTGTCGCCGATATGGGCCAATGTTTGTGAATTCAAAGACAGATGGGCGGGGATTTGGGTGTGTATGCGAGAGTGGAGAGAATGGCGAGTGTACAGATAAGCAGACGGGTGAGCTGGCTGGGTTACGGCGCGTGCGCGGCGGCGGGGTGCCTGTGGGGGACGGGATTTTATTTTGGCAAGCTTGCGCTGCGCGAAATGGGCGTGGGGCACATGGTGCTGTACCGGTTTTTGTTTGCCAGCCTGGGGATGCTGCCGCTGCTGGTGCAGATGTGGCTGCGCAAGGGCGCAGGGGGGCGGTCGGGGGCCGGGCCAGCGGCGCCGAAGTGGACGCGGCGGGAGGCGGTGACGCTGCTGCTTTCGGCGGGGCTGGGAATTCCGCTGCAGTTTTTGTTGCAGTTTGAGGGGTTGGCGCGGACAACGGTGAGCCACGCTTCGCTGATGGTGGGGACGATGCCGGTGCTGCTGGCGCTGGCGGCGACTCTCTTTGCAGGGGAACGGCTGGACTGGCTGGGGTGGCTGGCGCTGGTTGGTTCAACGATCGGGGTGGGGTTGATTGAGGTGGGCGGGCGACATGGGGCGGCGGTGGCCGGAGAGCCAACGCTGACGGGTGACCTGCTGGTGGTGGCTTCGCTGGTGATTGCGCTGGGCTGGGTGCTGATGAACAAGAGCCTGATGCGGGTGCATGGTCCGCTGGCGGTGACGGCTTATGGGATTTTGAGCGGGTCGGTGATGCTGGTGGTGTGGGTGGTGGCGGTGGATGGGGTGCCTCCGCTGGCGCATGTGAGCGGGACGGCGTGGCTGGCGCTGGCGGCGAGCGGGATTTTGTGCACGGCGACGACGACGTTGCTGTGGAACTGGGGGCTGCATCATGTGCCAGCTTCGCGGGCGGGGGTGTTTTTGAATATTGAGCCGGCGCTGGGTTCGTGGCTGGGGGTGGAGCTGCTGGGGGATCGGCTGGGGCCGTTTGCGTGGGTGGGCGGGGGGTTGATCCTGGCGGCGGCGGTAGTGCTGACGACGCGGGGGCAGGAGATGGAACCTGAGGTGATACTTGAGTAACCCGTGAGTGCCATGGAAGCGGTGGTCGCAGCAACGTTCAAGCCGATAGGGGGTTTATCGGAAAGTTGGAGGATGCTATGGGTTCGCTGACGTGGAATGCGGGTTGCATGGTGGGAGTTGAGATGATCGATCACCAGCATGGGGTTTTGCTGGACGCTCTGAACGAGCTGCGGCATGCGCTGAAGGCAGGGGCGGATTGCGAGTCTGTGCGGTTATTGCTGGACCGGGTAACGGAGCTGGCGCGGCTGCATCTGGATAGCGAGGAGCGGCTGCTGGCGCGGTATGAGTTTCCCGAGCTGGAGGCTTACCAGGTGGAGCGCGGGAAGCTGTTGCAGGAGTTGCGGATGCATCCGGTGACGTGTGACCGACTTTGCCAGCATAAGCAGTCTGACTCAGTGTATGCGCTTGCTGAGTATTTGCGGGCGTGGTTTATGGCGCATACGGAGACGGTGCATGGGTATGGGCCGTGGCTTGCGGAGCATGGGGTGCAGTAGGGGGCGGCCGAGTGTGAGTGTGGAGTGTGGGTGTGAGTGTGGGTGTGACTTGTGACTTGTGGGCTCGTTGGGTGAGGGCCTGGGGCTGCAGAACACTTTTTCGTTGTGCGGTGTCTAAATCTGGTATGGACGCGAGAACAGGAATCCTCCGCGCGGCAGTAGTTGTTGGGATTTGGTTTTCTCTTGCCTTTCAGGCGGCTGGGTGGGGTCAGGCGCTAGAGAAAACTCAGGATTTAGGTTTTTCATGTTCCCTCTCCAAACAGTTTTACTCTCGGGGAGAGAGTGTCGTGGCAAATCTTGAGTTCTGGAGCATGTCTGCGCAACCGCTTTACGTCAGTCGCCTGCAAGAGGGTAAATTTGTGACGTTCAGCGTCTTGGGTCCGGACGGCAAGGGGATTCCCTGGCAGGGCGGGCGAGCCGATGCGAAACGATTTTCGGCTTCCGATTTCACGGTGCTCAACCAATACACAGGGATCAAAGGGAGCCGAATTCTTTCCCTCAACAAGGGTAAAGGATTTGGCTTTGACAGGCCGGGCGAATACACGCTGACGGCTGAATTTTCCATGGAGCCATCGGATCGGTTCGCCGCAGCCGCAGGTCAGGCAACGACTCCGGTGGGGGTATTTCAAGCAAAGGCTTTCTTTTGTATTGAGGCTTGTATTTCCGAGCGCCTTTCCGTGAGCGACCAAGTACCGCCGTCGGCGCTTCGTCGTGTGCGGGAGTTCTACGACATCATAACGAAGTATCAGCAGTTGGGGCTGCCGGATGATCCTGAAAAACAGGCCCTGCAGCCATTGCTCAGCCGACGACTTCGCTACTTGCTCGACGACCTGGAAGGATGTGAAGCCGACTACGACCGGCGCTTTGGCGAGAGGGATAGGGCTGAGACTCTCAAGCCTGAAATACCCTGGTTGGAAGAAGGGTTATTCACTGGTTCCGATGAAGCAGCTACAACCACGATTTACCAACTGGGCACAAGCCGGCTGATCGGGAAGGATCGCGTCGATGCGGAGGTACTCTTTACCATCCCGCAGGAAAACTGCCGTGACGAGTCCCCCTGTGATTTGCACTATCGAGGGGTGGTGACTTTGATTCGCGAGAATAGCCATTGGGTCGTTGATGACTACATTGCGATGGATGGGGATCTGCGACGCCTATCGTCTGGATATCCGGAATGCAGGGACAATCATTAGGTGGGACGGGAAAACTGATCGCGAGGGTGGCTTGGGGCTGTGGAGGCGCCTCGGGGGCGCTTTGCCTGGTGTCTGTCTTGCACGGCTGAAGCCGTGGCTTTTCAAAGCAAAGGCCGACTGGCCTTGGGAACTTCAAATGCGAAAAGCAAAGGCAACAGCAACGGCTCATTGGCGGTTGTGGCGGAGTTGCTTGACTTTGAGGTCAGCTTTCGAAGGTGAGCTGGGGGCTGGCGTAGTTGGGGGAGTAGGGTTTGGGTTCGCTGGCGAGGTCGTAGACGAGGCGTTCGAGGACGAGGCGTTTGTCTGGGGGGGAGCTGCGGAGTTCGAGGTCGGCGCGGGCGATGAGGCGGAGGGCGCGGGTGAGTTCGCGGCGGTTTTTGTAGCGGCGGGCCTGGCGGATGAGGTCATCGGCGGCGAAGGGGGGCATGCGGAAGCCCTGCCAGAGGGCCTGCCAGATGGCGCGGGAGTCGCGGACGTTTTTCTCAAGGATGACTAACATCTGGCGGAAGGTGCGGGCGAGCATATAGAGGTGGCCGATGGCGGCTTCTTCGCCGGCTTCGGAGCTGTTGAGGAGGCCGTGGAGCAGGGCAAGGGCGCGGGGGCGGTCTTTGGCGCTGATGGCGTCGGTGAGTTCGTAGAGGGAGCGCTGCCTGGCGCTGAGGACCATGGTTTCGACGTCACCGAGAGTAATTTTGCCCCTGATCCCCACGGACGAAGACCCGTCCGCGGGGTCCCCGTAGCGACCAAAGGTGTAAAGCAGGAGTTTTTCGAGTTCTGAGGCGATGAGCATCATGTCGGCGCCGAGGGCGTCGACGAGTTCGCGGACGGCGTCGGGGTCGATTTTGGAGGTTTGTTCGAGGGCGGTGGCGGCGACCCAGCGCATGGCGTCGGATTCATCGACGCGGGCGAGCTCGACCATCTGGCAGTGGTCGCCGAGGGTTTCGCGGAGGCGCTCGAATTTGTCTTTGTCCTGCATATCCATGCGGCGGGGATCGGCGGGAATGCGGAGATGGTCGGCGATGAAGAGGATGAGGGCCTGGGGGTTTGGCGACTTGAAGTAGCGGTCGATTTCAGCAAACTCGTCCTTTTTTGCGCCGCGGGTGTAGAGCTGCTTCAGATTGCGGACGAAGACGACCTGGAACGGCGCCATGAGCGATGGAGTGCGGGCGCGGTCGAGGATTTCGAAGATGTTGTGCTGGGCGAGGTCCATCTCGGAGAGGCTGAATTCGCGGAAGTCGGCGGGGACGAAGGCTTTGAGGACAGCCTGGCGACAGCGCTCGTAGAGGAAGGTTTCGTCGCCGACGAGGACGTAGCCGGGTTTGAGGACGCTGGGGTTGGCCTGGGCTGCGGCGATTTCGGCGATGAAGCGGTCTGCGGCGGCGAAGCCGGTGCCCTGGCGCGGCGCGGTCATGACTGGTACTCGCGGCGGCTGGCGGTGGGCTTCATCTGGTTAAGGATACCTGTTGAGAGATGGAGTCGACGGTGGAAAATTGGGGTGGGATTGGGATGATTACGATCCGCAGGGGCTAAAGCCCGGTGATTTTGTCTCAACGATCGGCACGACTGAAGTCGTGCCCTTTCACAGGACATCTAACGCTCTGTTTAAATCCAGTCGAGTTAGAAGCTTTCGAGGATGTCGGCGACGAGGGCGCGGGCGAAGTCGCGGGAGAGGCGTTCGATGGCGGCGGGGTTTTCTTCGAGGAATGTAGGCAGGTCGTTGGTGGACTGGTATTGCTGGCGGAAGACGTAGTCGTCGTTTTTGTAGAGGACGCGGCCATCGCGGGCGGTGAGGGTGACGGCGATGTCCATGGTGATGAGGAAGCTGGAGGATTGCTGGGTCTGGGAGTTGTAGGTGAGGGGGGCGACGGTTTGGGAGAGGATGGTGCCGCGGAGGATGGTGTCGGGGTCGGCAGAATCGTTGGGGGTGACACGCAGGCGGGTGCGGGAGGCGAATTCGCGGATGACGGCGGTGGTCATGACGGTTTCGGTGCGGTAGGCGTTGGTTTTGGTGGCGAAGACGGGAATGGCGAGGGTGCGGGTGCCGGGGGGCAGGTGGGTGGCGGGGCCGAGGGTGTGGTAGCCGCAGGCTGACAGGGCGAGAAGGCACGGAAGCAGGGCGAGGAAGACGGGGCGGCGCATGCTGGATTTAGTGTACGGCTTGGGGCGGGGTTTAGGGGTCAGGGGGCAGGGGGCAGGGGTCAGGGGTCAGGGTGAGTGTGATCCATTGTCCCAACATCGGGACGAGGGGCACTCGGATATTTGGTGCGGGTTAGAGCCAGGCGGTGGCGATTTTGGCGAGGCCTTCCGGGGGGAGGGCGAGGTTGTCGGTGCGGTTGGCGAAGTAGCGGTGGTTGAGGTCGGCGTTGCCGAGCTGCTCGGTGCGGTGGAAGCCGGCGGCGCGGAGTTCCGCCTGCATTTGAGCGGTGGTGAAGAAGAGCTGGAAGGGTTCACCGGCGGCGGCGACGCGGGCGGCGAGTGACCGGCGGTCGCGCTGGAGCTGGGGGGTGAGCTCTGCTTCATCGAGGGAATAGTCGAGGGTGATGCCGCTGGTGGGGGGCAGGCTGGCGGCGAGCTGGAGGGTGGCGCGAAAGGCGGCGAGGGTGAGGTAGGTGGTGACGCCGAGCCAGGTGATGAAGGCGGGACGGGCGGCATCAAATCCAGCGTGGGCGAGAGCGGCGGCGAGGGTTTGGTGTTCAAGATCGAGAGGGACGCGGGTGACCGAGGCTGGCGTGGGGATGGAGGCGGCGAGGAGCATTTGCTGCTTCCATTGCTGCATGGAGGGCAAGTCGGCCTCGAAGACGTGGAGGTGCGGGTAGGGATTGCGATAGGCGAAGGTGTCGAGGCCGGCGCCGAGGATGAGGTACTGGGTTACGCCGGCGGCAACGGCTGAGGCGAGGGTGTCTTCGGCATGGCGGCTGCGGGCGACGATCCAGGCGCGGAAGGCTCGGGAGCGGGGATCGGCGTGGCGAGCGGGGTTGCAGAAGAATTCTGGGCCGAGGATGGGGACAGCGAGGGGGTCGGGGAGGACGAGGGGTAGGTCAAGGAGTTGATGGGCGGCGCGGCGGCTGGCGACAGCGCGGGCGGTCATGCTGGGGCGGCCGGGGTTCATCTTTTTAGTTTAAGGGAGCTATGGATGGAGCGTAGGCTTACGAGATGAACTGGATTGGGACTTGGACTGCGAACGGGACTGGGAACTGGATTGTCTGGGCTTTGCTTTCGGCGGTGTTTGCGGCGGCTACGGCGATTTTAGCCAAGGTGGGCGTGGCGCATGTGGATTCGAACCTGGCTACGGCGATTCGAACGACTGTGGTGGTGGTGTTTGCGTGGGCGATTGCGCTGGCGCTGGGCAAGCATGGTGAGTTGCGGGATGTGGATGGACGGGCGTGGCTGTTTCTGACGCTTTCAGGGCTGGGGACGGGGCTTTCGTGGCTGTGCTACTTTCGCGC
>JANYDG010000049.1 GCA_025359885.1 Acidobacteriota bacterium | reverse complement strand
GATGCAGGAGGACGATGAATTTTCCAAGGGCCCGAGCGCGGGCGGACATGGCGAGGAACTTTTGCGGCTGTCGGAATTTTTCGACGATCATCAGCAGGACTTTAGTATGTAGCTCATCGAGAAGATACTCGACAAAGTCTTCAACACCATTCACCGCCTCATTGCCGGTAGAGATGGAGAAGGAGATACCAAGTTCGCGCTGCCTTAGCCCAACGCTGACGACTGCCGCCATGGCTCCGCTCTGCGAAACGATTGCGATGTTATCAGTCCCAACCGGAGTGGAGGGAGGAGTGAGCACAAAAGTGAGAGGTACTTGATCGACAAAATTGACCATTCCCAGGCAGTTTGGGCCCTCGACTATCATGCCGTAATTACTTGCAATGGCAGCTATTTCATCCTGTTCGGCGCGCCCAACTGATCCACTCTCGGCAAAACCTGCGGAGAAGATGATGACCCCACCGATGCCCCCGCGGCCGCATGCTGCAACCGCCGCCACGACGCTGGCGCGCGGGATGGCGAGCACGGCGCAATCGACCCCTGGCGGCAGATCGTCGATAGATCGCAGGCAGGGACGACCGTGAATCTCTGACCGATTTGGATTGATGAGATATAACTCTCCGTCAAAGCCAGAGTTTTCGAGATTCGCAAGTACCGATGCGCCAAAAGAGGAAGTTGTAGGCGAGGCCCCCACGATGGCCACGGTTCGGGGGCGCAGCAATCGGTCAATCGGGGTGCGGGCGGTTTCTGCTGACATCGTAATACTTTCCTCAACGCCTGGCGGAACCTGATGTAAGGATCGTTACAGGCCATCAACGGTTGATGAAGCGCCTTGGATCAACCCCAGACTTCGCGAGCTGTTTCAACGACAAGCTGGAGCTTCGCCCACTGATCCTCATCGGTCAGCGCATTGCCCTCCATCGTAGAGGCAAAGCCACACTGTGGGCTAAGGGCAAGTCGTTCCAATGGGACATACTTGGCGGCTTCGTGGATGCGACGAATGAGGTTTTGTTTGTTTTCAAGGCGCGGCGTCTTGCTGCTGACAAGGCCGAGAACCACGGTCTTGTTGCTGGGGGCAAAGCGCAAAGGTTCAAAGCTGCCGGAGCGTTCGTCGTCATACTCCAAAAGAAAGCGATCAACGGCCAGTTCATTGAAGAGTCGTTCAGCGATTGCGTCGTAGCCGCCCTGGGCGTACCAATGGCTGCGGTTGTTGCCGCGACATAGATGAATGGCAAGGGTAACTCCGGGCTGGGCCGCGGCAGCAAAGCAAGCGTTGTCTGCGCGCAGAGAAGCGGTCAGCATGGCATCCGTATCGACGCGTAGTTCGGTCTCCATCCATTGGCACCATTTTGGGTCGAGGAAGTAGCTGTACCGGGGAGCATCAATCTGCAGATAAGCGACTCCGCTACCAGCCAGTGTGCGGAGGTCTTCGGTCATGATTGCTGTAATGTCATCCAGTAGCTCGAAAGGGTCAGCATACACTTCGTCCGTAACTCCATATTTGAACGAAATAGCTGGGAACTGCGTGGCGCTTGGCAAAGTCATCTTGATCGGCCCTGGAGCATGCTGCATAAGAAAGGGAAGTTCGCGCCCGGTCAGCGGCAGTCGCTGTTTCAGCCGGGCATGCACAATGCCTGTGATACTACTTACGGCTTTTGGCTGATTGACTGGAGGCCCATTCGCAATCTTTTGTGCTGCTTCATCCCACTGGCGCGGTACCGCATCTCCAAGGTCAAAACCCTCAACTGCGTCAGTGAAGTCACTCATGAAATTGCTGCGCCGTAGTTCGCCGTCGGTAAAAACTTCGAGGCCCAGATCCTTCTGTATCTCAAGGATGCGAAGGACGTGCATATCCTCAAGCGCGTGCAGTTGCTCGGCAGTGAGATTGCTGGAACGTGCGTCAAGCAATGCGGCCGGACGCAGAAAGCTGCCGACATGGTCAGCATGATATTGGGCTTGTGGGGACATGGAATTCTCTTTCTTTGCAGTTCTTGCGGCAGAAGCCGAACTTACCTTAAAAAGGGTAGTGCCTGGGGCCGGTTTGCACCGTGATCCAACGTAGGTCAGTAAACTCAGCGATAGCTGCTTTTCCTCCAAATCGACCATATCCGCTATCTTTTACACCGCCGAAGGGCATATTTGCCTCGTCATGAACTGTCGGCCCGTTCACATGGCACATGCCAGAGTCGATTTGAGAAGCAATGCGGAGGCCCCTTGCCGTATCGGCAGTAAAGACGGATGCAGAAAGACCGAAAGGTGAGTCGTTGGCGATGCGTACAGTTTCAAACTCTGAAGAGGCGCGAATGACTGCAACAACTGGACCGAAGGACTCCTCAGCGTAGATTTTCATTGAACTCGTTACGTAGTCCAGAATGGTAGGTTGCATCACGGCACCTTCGATCCCTCCGCCAAGCACGAGTCGCGCGCCTTTTGTCAGTGCGTCCTCGACCAGCGCGCCTACCCGCTCAGCCGAGGCTTGAGAAATCATGGAACCGAGTGCGCGATGAGAACTGCGAGGATCACCTGCGACCAACCTTGATGCCCGCACGATGAGTTTCTCGACAAAGGCGTCAGCGACTTGCTGATCAACGATGATACGGTCCGTGGACATGCAAATTTGCCCCTGATTCATGAAGGCTCCAAAGTTAGCCGCCGATGCTGCGGCATCCAGGTCAGCATCATTGAGAACTAACAGTGGCGCTTTGCCGCCCAACTCGAGTAGAACTGGCTTGAGATAGCGAGCAGCAGTTTGCGCTATGATGCGGCCCACTGGCGTGGAACCCGTGAAATTGACTCGCCGGACGGCGGGATTGGCAATGAGTCGTTCTACGACTGCAGGGGCGTCGGCAGGAGCGTTGAGGATGACGTTCACCACGCCGTCGCCGAGGCCAGCCTGGTGCATAGCTGAACCTATAAGTGCGTGCACGCCCGGACATAGCTCAGAGCCTTTGAGCACGACGGTGTTGCCACAAGCCAGTGGCATCGCAATGGCTCTCATTCCGAGGATTACAGGCGCATTCCAAGGCGCGATGCCGAGCACAACACCGCACGGTCGCCGGACAGCGAAAGCCATGCTTCCTGGCGTGTCAGTTGGAATAACTTCCCCGGTAATCTGGGTAGTCATACTCGCTGCTTCGCGCAGCATATTAGACGCCAACATTACGTTGAATCCGTACCAGCCGGGAGTACCCCCGGTTTCAGCGACGCCAATCGAAATGAATTCAGGCGTGAGGCTTTCAAGGACGTCAGCACCGCGTAACAGCCTTTTGCGGCGTTCAGTTGCAGGCAGCGCACTCCACGATGGAAAAGCTGCCTGCGCCGCCGCTGCCGCTGCGTCAACATCCTCAGTACTTGCGGCCGCTGCGCGAGAAGCAATCTGCCCGGTGATGGGGTCAATGCGGTCAAAGGTAGCGCCATGATGCGCGGCCACCGATTGCCCGCCGATAAGTAGGCTTACAGGATGCATGTTATACTCCACGATTGGTGCTTCAACTCATACCGGTTCAACTTGACTAGCGCTTGTAAGATTGCAATCCAGGCTTGATGCTTTTCTCATCGAGGAACTGCTTCAATCCCTGCTCTCTGCCATGTTCCGGATCGCGATGCATCGCTTGGTCGAGCTTGGCGTATAAGTAGTCTTCACTCTGCTCCCAGGTAAGTTCACGGCAGCGTTTGAAACCGTGTTTGGCTGCACGCAGAATGACAGGGTTTTTGCTGGCCAGTTTCAACGCGAGTGTCTTGGTTTCTTCGCGCAGACGATCAAGGGGGACAGCCTTGTTGACTAATCCAAACTCGGCTGCCTGGGCGCCGGTGAAGGTATCTCCGGTCATGATGTATTCGAGAGCCTTGCGATGGCCGACCGTATCTGCCATTGCCTTACTGACAAGATTGCCGGGGGGAATGCCCCCAATTGATTTCAGAGAGACCAAAGATAGCCGTTTCTGAAGCGATGGCCAGATCACATGCCACGAGAGGCGAGAATGCGCCGCCGAAGCACCATCCATTGACCATGGCAATGGTCGGCTTGGCGTACATGCGCAGGAGCTTCCATTGCCACGTGGAGGCCTCGCGGCGGATTTTTTCCTGGAAGGCTTCTGGAGCCTTGTCTATCTCGCGGAAGTATTCCTTCAGGTCCATGCCTGCCGACCAGGATTCGCCAGCGCCGGTAAGTACGAGTACCTTTGCAGCCTCGTCTATCTCAAGCGCTTCGAGGACTTCACGCATCTCTGTATTGAGAAGAGGACTCATGGCATTGCGCTTTTCCGGGCGATTGAGAGTAACCCAGGCAATTCCATCTTCCAGTTCGACTTTTACTGTCTTCCAAAGACCTTCGTAATCTGGCATTCTGATCCCTTTCCTGATGTTTGATGTTTTCAATGTTGTGGCCGGAATGTTAACTCAGTTGCTCCAGCGATCCGGTATATCCATGGGTAAACCGACATAGTTTTCAGCCAGTGATTGCGAGGCTGCCTGTGAACTTGTCACGTAATCGAGTTCCGCCAATTGCCGGCGCTGATCGAAGCCGTTTGCGTCGGGGAATTTGTGGAGAATTGAAGTCATCCACCAGGAGAAACGCTGTGCTTTCCAGATACGTCTAAGACATAGCTCAGAGTAGCGATCAAGCAGCGTTGTCGAGCCAGTTTCGAAGTTTTCAGCGAGCGCTTGAGCGAGAACGCGCACGTCGGCGATAGCGAGGTTCATACCTTTTGCGCCGGTTGGGGGTACGATGTGGACTGCGTCTCCGGCGAGGAAGAGCTTACCGTATTGCATTGGCTCAGTTACAAAACTGCGCATGGGGGTGATGCTCTTCTGTGTGATTTTCCCCAGATTCGGCTGCCAGCCATCGTTGCAGCGTAAGCGGACGAGTAATTCAGCCCAGATTCGATCGTCCGACCAATTTGTGATGTCGTCATCGGGCTCGCATTGCAGGTAAAGACGAGTTACTTTGGGGGACCTCATGCTGAAGAGAGCGAAGCCCCGATCGTGGTTCGTATAAACGAGTTCATCCTGTGAAGGAGCGGCGTCTGCAAGGATACCGAGCCATGCGAAGGGATAAATACGTTCGTAGGTTGTCAGGACGCCTTTGGGAACTGAAGGGCGGCAGATGCCATGAAATCCGTCGCATCCTGCGATATAGGTGCAATGTAACTCATGCAGGTTACCATCGTTTTCAAACCGGACTACTGGGGACTTGCTTTCGATGCCGTGAATGCTGACGTTATCGGCATCGAATATGATTTCGCCGCCAGCGAGCAAGCGGGCCTGGATGAGGTCTTTCACGACTTCATGCTGGGCATATACGGTCACCGCATTGCCTGTAAGCGACTGCATGTCGATGCGGTGACGCTTGCTCGCGAAGGCTAACTCGATTCCGTGGTGAAGCAAGCCAAGGTGGCGCATGCGTTCGCCAAGACCGGTTGCGTTGAGCAGGTTCACGGTACCCTGCTCGAGAACGCCTGCGCGTACCCGACTCTCGACGTACTCCCGGCTGCGAGCCTCCAGTACGACGGACTCAATGCCGGCAAGATGCAGCAAGTGTGCAAGCATCAGGCCGGCTGGACCTGCTCCGATAATGGCTACCTGGGTTTGCATACGTGGCTGATTTTCCCCGGTTGTTATTTGCTTTCGCTGGGTTCGTTGCCGAGTGTGTCAAATACCTGTTGTGCCCAGTGAAAGGCACCATTGGCGGCGGGCAGGCCACAATAGATAGCTGATTGCAGCAGCACCTCTTGAATCTCTGCGCGTGTCACTCCGTTATTCAAGGCTGCTCGTACATGCATTTTGAATTCATCATCACGATTGAGCGCAACCAACATTGCAAGGGTGAGCAGGCTGCGCGTGTGCAGTGGCAAACCGGGACGGGACCAAACTTCGCCCCAGGCATAGCGGGTGATGAAGTCCTGGAAATCGAGATTGAAATCATTCAAATTCGCGATCGTCCGGTCGACATGCGCGTCGCCGAGCACGCTCCTCCGCACCTTCATGCCTTGGTCTTTTGTGCCTTGCAATTCGCGCTTTTGGTCATCCATTGGTGCGTGTCTCCATTTCACGGGTCTAGCTCAGCAGAAACTCAAGCAGGGCGTCCGTAAATTCCGGTGCTGCTTCAATATTCGAAATGTGAGAGGCATTCAATTCGATCAACTGAGCGCCTGCGATGTTATCCGCAAGATATCTTGCGTCGGATGGTGGCGTGGCTGGGTCGTGGGTGCCGGCGAATACCAGGGTCGGAGTTGAGATACGCATCAGGTCGCTGCGGAAGTCAGCGTCGCGCACGGATGCGCAGCACGCGATGTAACCTACAGGGTCAACAGAGTCGAGAACCTTGCGGATCCGGGTGATTTCCTTGGGATGGCTTATGTGAAATGCGGGTGTGAACCAACGCTCGAGCACGCCTGCAATAAGGGGTGCAAATCCCTCTTTTTGAACGGCTGCGATTCGGGTGTTCCAGTTATCGGCAGTGCCAATCCTGGCAGCTGTGTTGCTGAGAATGAGCTTGTGGATGCGCGAAGGGGCATTGATAGCTAGCCATTGGCCGACCTGTCCGCCCATGGAGAGACCGCAGAAGGCGCAATTCTCGATGTTAAGGGCATCGAGCAGACTGATTACGTCGTGACCAAGCTGCTCTACAGAATAGGGTCCTGGCGGGGTCTCCGAGTGGCCGTGGCCGCGGGTGTCGTAAGTGAGGATGCGGAAGTGTCGAGATAACTCGGCAACCTGGGCATTCCACATTGTCAGGTCGGCTCCCAGCGAGTTAGAGAATACGATCACGGGTTGCGCTGGTTGGCCAGACATTTTGTAATGAATACGCACACCAGGCAGCGAAACCCATTTGCGTGATGTTTCCACACCGCTTGCCTCGGCACGCGCCAATACCTGATCGATTGACTTGCGATTGACTCCGAGATAGCATGCCGGGCTGAACAGCGACTGCAGCTGTGTTGCTGAGAGCATGCTGCGGACTTCTTCGTCTTGCTGAAGGATGATACGGAGATGCTGCTTTTCTCGGATTGCCTTGCGGCAGGCCTGCTCGACGAGTGCGTGGGCGGCGGGCTTGCCGATGTGTTTCGACAGGGCCATTGAGACTGCCTCGGCGAAGAGAAGTCCGTTGGTCTGGTTCAGATTTGCGGCCATGCGCTCGCGGTCGAGTTGAAGCCCGGCGAGCAATTCATTGGTTTTCTCCAGGGCACCGGCGCACAGATTGAATAACTCGGGGATGGTTTCCCACTCGGACTGCCAGTTTCCCAGACCGCGTTCATGCTCCTGAGACATTGAGGTGAGAACGGTCGCTACCAGATTTGGAACTCGAACTGCCGCAGCAAGCACGGCGGAGCAGAGCACTGGATTGCGCTTGTGCGGCATGGTGGAAGAGCCACCGCGACCCTCTGCCGCGCCCTCAAATGCTTCGGCCACTTCGGTCTGCATCATCAATGAGACGTCGCGTGCGATTTTGCCGAGGGAGGCCGTAATCAAGCCGAGCAGCGTTGATACCTCGGCAAAGCGGTCACGCGTGGTGTGCCAGCTGATGTCTGCATGAACCAGGTCCAGCGAACTGGCGAGTGCTTGCGAGACAGCTTGACCATCCGGGCCAAGTGATGCAAGGGTTCCGGCGGCGCCGCCGAATTGCAAAGTAAGTGCGCGCTCGCGGACTTCATGGAGACGGGTCTGATGGCGCAGAACCGCATCGAGCCATCCTGCGGCTTTCAATCCAAAGGTGATGGGTACGGCATGCTGGAGCCACGTGCGACCCGGCATCAGGGTTTCATCGTCGTGTTCCGCAAGCGCTGCGAGGATGGTAGCGAGCGCGTGCAGTTGAGCGGCAATCAACATAAAGGCGTCGCGAATCTGCAGCACCAACCCGGTATCGATCACGTCCTGGCTGGTAGCACCCCAGTGCACGTAGCCCGCAGCGGCAGCGTTTTTTGAGGTAACGGCGGCGGTAAGCTGCTTTATAAGGGGAATGGCGAGGTTGCCCGATTGGGCAGCGCCCTGCATCGCCGTAACGATGTTTGGAACCTCAACCCGGCATGCCTCAGCGATGATTGAGGCGGCGTCGGCTGGTATCAGTCCTACTTCCGCTTCAGCGGATGCGAGGGCTGATTCAAAGTCAAGCATGCGCTGCAGGCGGCTCTCATCGCTGAAGACAGCGAGCATTGGACCGGAATAAAAAAGATCATCAAACAATGTCATATTTGCCTGTAACCCCGGTTCATCGTACGCGCTGCCGTGCTACTTCGTAAGTCTCTGGTCAGCAATCAAAAAAGACAGTCTCTCGTTCGCCCTGCATTTCGATGTTCCACTGCAGGGTTGAAGGGCTTCCAGGCGTGACGGTGGCCATAAGTGTGGCGCGGCGCGTGGCGGGTACGAGTTCGAGAATCGGATCGGAGTCTACCGCTTCTGAAGGAAAATACATGCGCGTCGTGAGGCCTCTCAACAGGCCTCGCATCATCAACCGAATTGCCAGGTGCGGAGATTGCATTGTGCCTGCCGGCCCGGCGACGGGACCCGGCTTAATCGTCGAGAAGGAGAATCGCCCGTCGTCATCCGTGGGGATGCGGCCAAATCCAGAGAAGGCAGTTGCGGCTCCATCCGCTGGATTGCTTACGATTCCGCCGTATTCACCGGAGGCGTCGGCTTGCCATATCTCGATAAGCGCATCTGAGATTGGCTTTCCGTTTCCATCCAACACTTTGCCCACTACTGTGACGGGCTCGCCCGGGGTGCCGGCCGGAGCCAGTTCTGTGGTGTTGAGGTATTCGAGACCGATGCGGAAGTAGGGTCCAACTGTCTGCCAGGTTGTTGCTTGCAAGCTCATCCTTGCACCTCAAACGGAGTTTGGTCGCGCCCACGCAGAATAATGTCAAATTTGTAAGCCAAAGCGTGTTCGGGGATGACTGTTTCCCAGTCAAACTGCGAAATGAGGCGATTGCGCGCTTTGTCATCCGCAGTGCAATTGAAGATTGGGTCAAAGGGAAGGAGTGGGTCTCCGGGAAAGTACATCTGGGTAACCAGGCGAGTCACAAAAGCGGGGCCGAGGAGTGAGAAGTGAATATGGGCCGGACGCCAGGCGTTGTAGTGATTGCGCCAGGGATAAGCGCCGGGCTTGATGGTGAGGAACTTGTAGGCGCCGAGACTGTCGGTCATAACGCGACCCTGACCGGTGAAGTTGGGATCGAGCGGAGCATCGTGCTGGTCACGCTTATGCATGTAGCGGCCGCAGGCATTGGCTTGCCACACTTCAACGAGAGTGTTGCAGACCGGCTTGCCGTTTTCATCGAGGACGCGCCCGCTTACGGTGATTCGTTCGCCAATGGCTTCTCGCCCATTCTGACGGGTGAGATCGGCCGTTTTAGGATTTACGAGAGTTGGAGCGAAAGCAGGGCCTGTGACTTCAGTGAGAGTGTGGGGCAGCTTGATCAGTGGCTGCCTGGGTGCTCGTTCAATCGAACTGACGTACAGAGGATGTAAGTACTCGGGCTGAGTGCCGGGATAGTGCCTGCGATAGCTGGCGACTTGCGATGGCCGAGCCTCCGGAGTTACCCGATTGGCGCTATCTTCGTCTAGCTCGTCATGGTCGGGATTTTGGTTCAATGTCTAACTCCCGGAGTCAACCTTGTGGCTCCTGTTTTCTTGACTTTGGCGATCAGCCTTCCGTCGATGCTGATCCATGTGCAGCTTCAGTGCGCGCGTAGAGATCACGCAATGCGGCCAACTCTGCCGCGGTTGGTTCTGGAGTTATCTCCAGATGAAGAGCTACCTTGAGTTCCCATCCTGTTGCGGCCCGAGCCTGTTCGACGGTGACGCCGGGGTGGAGTGCGCTGAGGGTGAACTCCATTGTTTCCGGATCGGGGGTCAGTACGCCCAGGTCGGTGATGACTACCGTGGGACCTCGGCCCCGGATGGCCGAGCCATGGGCGCCGGGCCGGTGCCCGGCTGATGTGACAAAGTGCAGCTTTTCGACGAAAGTGCGTTTGTTCTGCTTGAGGATGATCCAGGTTTCTTTTGAGGCAGTCGCGATTTCGGGTGCTCCGCCCGCACCGGGAAGGCGGACCTGTGGTGAATCATAGGTTCCGCCGATTACCGTCGTGTTGATATTGCCGTACTTGTCGATTTGGGCGGCTCCGAGAAAGCCGACATCGACTCGCCCGGCCTGGAGCCAGTAACGAAAGATTTCAGGCACTGAGACAACGGCATCCGCTGTTTCCGCGAGTTCTCCATCTCCAATGGAGAGGGGAAGCACAGTGGGCCTGGCACCGATGGTTCCTGATTCATAGATGAGGACGACCTCGGGGGCGTGCAACGAGCGGGCAAGGTTTGCCGCTGCGCTGGGCATGCCGATTCCAACGAAGCACACCATGCCGTCGGCCAGCCTTCGCGAGGCGGCAATGGTCATGATTTCATTGGAGGTATAGCCGAGTTCAGCCATGCTGGGCCTCTGCTTCCCGGTTTAGGCTCCGTTTGAATCCGGCAAAGTCCTCCGTTGTCAGCACATGTTCATGCATCCATGCCATAAAGGTTGCTCGATCCCGCGCGATCCCGTCCCAGGCCTTGCAAAATGAGTTGTCCCGGCTGTAATAGCCGTGGGCATAAGATGGGAAGGCTCCACCAGGAACTTCGCAGACGTAGGTTACGACCCAGAAAGGAAGGACGCATGCATTCATGGGCGCATCCAGATGGTCCACGATCTCTTCTACAGTGACGATCGCTTTCTTTGACGCAAGGACTGCTTCTTTCTGTATGCCGGTGATGCCCTGAATCAGAACGTTGCCCTTGCGGTCTGCTTTCTGAGCATGGATGATGGCGACGTCTGGAGTAAGTGCCCGGGTTGCTGCCAATACTTCTCCCGTGAACGGGCAGGTTACTGAACTGATGGAGGCATTGTATTGAGGGATGTCAGAGCCAACATAGCCGCGCAGAACGGCAAAAGGAAGCCCTGAAGCACCGGCCTGATAACGTGCAGCCATATCTGCGTGGCTATGTTCTTCAATGGCGAGCGGTGCGGGCCAACTATTTTGTATCGCATCGCGAAATCGGTGCAGGGAACCTACCCCGGGATTGCCGCCCCAGGAGAATACGAGCCTGGAGGCGCAACCCATGCCGATCATCTGGTCGTAGATGAGGTCCGGGGTCATGCGAATCAGAGTGAGACTCTTGCGGCCTTGGCGAATGACTTCATGGCCCGCGGCAAAGGGGATCAGGTGCGTAAATCCCTCCATCGCCAGAATCGATCCGTCATGGACCAGACTGGAGATTGCGTTTCGAAGTGTCGTGATCTCGGCCAATCCTATTCTCCCAGGAAGTGCGGTAATCGCACGTCAGGTCGTAAATCGCACACAATCACGACCGCCTTAATCTAAAGACCAGACTTCTCTCGTGTCAAGCCATGGTTAGCCTGACCTGTCTTTTGAATGCAGCCCAAAACGCTTTTGAACGCCGCTTGCATCGAGAACGCATCCCGGACCCTTTCCAGTAAGGCAACAATCGCCCTGAGAGACACCAATTCCCACGCGCATGTTGCTATCATCAAGCTATGACCACGGTCGAAATTCTCTTCCGCTACAGCGGCCAGCCCAGCGAAGTGGAGACATTTGCTCTCGCCAACGCACGCGAAGTCTATGGCATACGTCGTCTTTCGTTTGATCGAGCAGCCAGCACCCTGCTGGTGGAGTACGATGCGACCCGCCTGAACGCAGCCATGGTCACCCAGTTGGTCCGCCGCTCTGGTCTGCAACTCATTGAGGAACAGCCGGTCCTGCCTCCGTCACCCCCAGTGGATGTGCCGTCGTCCGTCGCGACCAAAGCCTGAGGGCCGTTCCATCTCAGTCGGTGAACCTTGCCTTGAACCGCGATTCTTGGTAATCTAACAGTGGTTCGGCGACGAACCTACATGCGCCTATAGCTCAGCTGGATAGAGCGGTTGACTACGAATCAACAGGTCGGGAGTTCGAATCTCTCTGGGCGCACCATCCTTCCTCAAAGGCTCTCAGGCCACTCAGATATCTCAATTTGTGCGGACCTCATCCGCATGAACCGCAGAGTTCAGCCCGTACTCCCCCTACGGTTTGAACTCTGACGGACCTCTTACAATCACCTCCGCCGATACCGGCAAGGCATCCGAAGAACCCCCAGCTAGAAATCGCACTGTGTCCTTTTCTACGTGCCAGGCATGACGTGCTGCATCCCAAAATGCCAGGTCGCGTGCCTTGACGACAAACTTCGTCTCTTCAACCCGGCCCGGTTCCACGCGCACCCGTTTGAATCCCTTCAGCTCCAACAGCGGCCGCGTTACCGAAGACCCAAGATGCTGTGCATACAGTTGCACCACTTCGTCACTAGCCACCTTGCCGGTATTCTTCACCGAAACCGTAACCTCAACCTGCCCGTCACCCGCCATCGTATTTGAACTGGCTTTGAGCTTCGAATAGACAAACTGGGTGTAACTCAATCCAAACCCAAAGGCGTAGAGCGGCTTCTGCCGGTTGTACAGATATGTCTGGCCATGCGTCAGGTCGTAGTCCATCATCGGCAGCAACTGCGCATTGCCTGTCGGCCAGGTCTGCACCAACCGCCCTGCCGGGGAAACCCTGCCGAAAAGCACATCCGCCAGACCATGCCCAAGCTCCTGGCTGTTGTGAGTGAGGTGCACAATCGCCGGTAAGTGCTGCTGGCTCCAGCTGATGGCATACGGAAAACTCGAAATCAGCACCTCGACAGTGCGCGGATTGGCGGCGTAAACAGCCTTCACCAACTCTTCCTGCTCCAGCACGAGAGTCTTGCGATCGACAGCTTCACGGCCATCGCTGGGCAGGTCGCATTGCGCCCAGCGGGTCGCATTGCAGTAGGGATGGTTGCCTGCGACAACGATTGCTACATCAGATTTCGCCGCGATGGCCGCTGCCGATGCCATGTTATCTCCCTTGTCAACGATGACCTTGACCCGGCTTCCTGCTGCCTCGCGAATCCCTTGAAGAGCCGTGACTGCGTAGGGCGGCGTCCCTGAATACCAGTCCAGCAGGACCTCGTCTGCCCACGGGCCAATCACCGCAATCGTCTTGATCTTCGCCGCATCCAGAGGCAGCGCATGCGCCTCGTTTTTCAGCAGCACAATCGATTCCTGCGTGGCCAGACGTGCCAGTTGCCTGCTGCTCTCTCGCTCCCATGGCGGCGTATCGGCCTCGCGGCCAATCTTTCCGTACGGATCATTTGCTCCGGGTGTGCCATTGACTGCGTCAAACTCGCCGAGCTTCACGAACACCCTGAGCAATCCTCGCAGCGAAGCGTCCATGTCCGCCTCTGTCACCAGCCCATCTTTCAGAGCCTTGCGCAGGTCATCCTGGTAGGTGTCCAGGAAATGATTGATGCCTGCCTTGATTGCAGCTGCGGTGCCTTCTTCCTTGCTCGGAAAGCTCTTGTGCGCGGTAATCAGCAGTCCCAGAGCTCCGCCGTCGGTGCAGATAATCCCATCGTTCCCCCATTCCTTGATCATTACGTCTTTCAGAACCGGATGAATCATCATCGGTGTTCCGTTCCAGGAGTTGTACGCTGCCATCACGCCCCGCGAACCGCCCTCTTGAAATCCCATTCGAAAAGGAACCGAATAGTATTCGCGAAACAGTCTTTCTCCAAAATCCGAGGATGATGACTCGCGCTTGTTTTCATTCTCGTTGGCCAGAAAATGCTTCATCAGCGACGCCGCCAGCCAGTGATCCGCGTCAGGCCCCTGCAGCCCATGCTGGAATGCGACGGTCAGTGTGCCAACAAGATAAGGGTCTTCACCCATCGATTCTTCGCTGCGGCCCCAGAGCGGATTGCGCGCCAAATCCACATTGGGAGCACGCACGATAACGCCACCCCGATCGTATTTGAGGCTCTGGTAGTCGTAGCGTGCTTCGTATCCCTCGAGTGCGCCAATTTTCTCCAGCAGCGCCGGGTCCCAGGTATTCCCCAGTCCGCGTTCCTGGGGAAAGGTCGTCGTCGGTAGCGGCTGCTTCCCCTTGCCCTCCCAATGGCCGGGACCACCCAGCGCCAGCCCATGCAGACCCTCCACCTGGCCAGAAAACTCCAGCCCCAGCCGCGGAATCCTCGGGTGGTCTGCCATGAGCAGCACCTTTTCCTCCAGCGTCAGACGCGCAAGCAAGTCCGTTATGCGCTGCTCCGAGGGTAGTCTGGCATCGCGAAATGGATAATCCGTCTGAGCCCATACTTGGCAGCTCGCCACGGCAAGCCAGACCAGCGTAAACCCAATTCGCAACCACATGCTTCGTTTCATCGATACTCCTCAGGAACGTGGTTTTTCAGCCCGAAGAGTATCACAACGATGCGCCCATTTGCCTCAGGTAAATCCTTTAAGCTGCGATTTGTGGGCACGCCAAAGGGCTCCGAAGCATGGCTCAATCCCGATCAGTCTTCCACTTCTTAAAGACTGCCTGCATCGTCGGATTGGTGAAGAGCTTCAGGCAATGTTCCCGCTCGACCGGTCCCGTAACCTCACAGCGGATGCTGGAGTGCCGCTCCACCTCCCGCGACGAGATCAGGATCTGGTCGCCAAATCTGGCCGCGTCACCAACCGTTGCACCGTACACCACTCGGTCCAGTCGCGACCACAGACAACAGGCCATGCACATGGGGCAGGGTTCGCATGTTGTGTAAAGCGTGTAACCCTGCAGAGATGAAGTCCCCAGCTTTTTGCATGCCAGCCGAATCGTCCACACCTCGCCGTGTGCACTCGGGTCATGCTCCGGGCCAACCGCATTCGACGCGCGCATCAGGGAAACACCGCTCCGGGTATCAAAAATCTCAGCCGCATAAGGCACCGGATTCGGTGTCTGCATTGTAAGCATCGTCCAGTCCGCGAGCTCCCGCATCCGCCTTGCATCGACTGCGGGGCTCACCGCGCCGGTCGCGGCTGCTTCCAGGTCAAAATTCCCAGCAACGATTGATCCACCAACGACCAACGAAGCTGAACGCAAAAATTCTCTCCGGTCTTCAAGACCTTCAATCAAACCCACAGCACACTCTCCTCGAACACTTTTCAAAAACTATTTGCGCAGCAGCGGCACCAGATGCGGCAGCAGGTGCTCTGCAATCATCTGGGAGCCTTTCACCGTGGGGTGAATCCCATCGGCCTGAATGGTTCCAGGTACCGTGTAAATCCCGTCATAGAGCATCGGCATCAGGGGTAGATGATGCTTTTCCGCTGCATCACGAAACACCGCATCGAAGCTCTTCACATAGTCTGCACCGTAGTTTGGCGGCAAGGTAATTCCCACCAGCAGCACGCGAATGTGCGCCGCCGCCAGTGCATTCAAGACTGTGTCCATATTCTTGCGCGTGATCTCCATCGACATACCGCGCAGCCCGTCATTGCCGCCAAACTCCACCAGAACTACGTCGGGGTGCAGCGCCACCACGGAGTTTACCCGCGCCACGGCATCCTTGGTTGTATTGCCGCTCACACCCTGGTTCAACACGCGGTAGTGGTAGCCGCGTGCCGTGAGCAGACGTTCCAGGGCCGACGGATAGCTCTGGCTCGCGTCCAGGCCATACCCCGCTGTAATGCTGTCGCCAAAGCAGACCAGCGTCTTTTCCGGCATTGCTGCAAACACTTGCAATCCCAGCAAAAACACCAGCGCCGCCACTGCTCGTCGAACGACTTCCATCCCACGCATCTTCACATGGGCAGTGTACCAACCTGCCACCACAGCAATCTCTCTTTGGGGAACGCCAGCGCCAAAAACCGCGTAGCATCAGGGTAGGGAACTGTTCGCGCAGTCAGGTTGAGGAGAAAACAGTCGGATGATTGAAGTACGAGGCGTTCGCAAGTGGATTCAAAACGGTTCGCGCAGGGTCGAGATTCTCAAAGGGATTGACATCAGCATCCCTTCAGGCCAGTTCGTGGCCATCGTCGGCGCCAGCGGTAGCGGCAAAAGCACCCTGCTCGGCCTGCTCGCTGGCCTCGACACGCCCAGCGAAGGGGAAATCATCCTCGACGGCACCCCTATCCACAATCTTGAAGAGGAGGCGCTCGCCACTGTCCGCGGCCACAAGCTAGGCTTCGTCTTTCAGTCCTATCAGCTCATCCCCACCCTCACGGCGCTTGAAAACGTCCTACTCCCCTTCGAACTCAACCTTCCCGGCAACGGTATCCCCCAGGCTCGCAAGCTACTCGAACAGGTTGGCCTCGGCGAGCGCATGGACCATTACCCGGTACAGCTCTCCGGCGGCGAACAACAGCGCGTCGCCCTCGCCCGCGCCTTCATTGTCGAACCGCCTATCGTCATGGCTGACGAACCCACCGGCAACCTCGACACCGTCAACGGACAAAAAGTTCTTGAACTCCTGCTCAGCCGCAATCGCCAGGCAGGTACCACGCTTGTCCTGGTAACGCATGACCCGCAGGTTGCAGCCCTCGCCCATCGCAAAATCGTCCTCCGCGACGGCCTCGTTGTCGAAGATATTGTGCAGGAACCAGCTCAGGTTGAACTGGCAGTAAGTGGGCACAACTAAATGGCAAAGCGACCACTCACCTGGCGTCGCGCCGCCACCATCGCAGGTCGTGATCTGCGCTCCGGCCCCGGCAAATTCGTCTTCGTGGTGTTGTCTGTCGCCGTTGGTGTCGCCGCCCTGGTTGGCGTGCGCGGCTTCAGTGAAAGCTTCCGCAGCACCCTGACCCGCGAAGCCCGCTCCCTCATGGCCGGCGACCTTTCTGCACGCACCAACCAGCAGCCATCTGCAGAAGAGAACAAGAAGATCAAAGCCCTCGAAGGGCAGGGAATCCGAGCCACCCTCGTTACTGAAACCGTCTCCATGGCCTCCGTTCCTCCTGATCCGGTCCCCATTCTCGTCTCGCTCAAGGCCGTAGACCCTGCCGAATACCCTTATTACGGCAAAGCTCAACTTGACCCCGACCAGCCCCTCGCCTCGGCGCTCAGCACCACCTCCGTTGTCGTCGCTGATGAATTCCTGATTCGCCTCCATGCTAAGGTCGGCGACTCTCTGCGCCTCGGCGGCCACAGCTTCCGTATCGCCGCCAGGCTTGTCCAGGAGCCAGACCGCATCACCGCCGGAGCAGGTCTCGGCCCCCGAGTGCTCATCTCCCGAGCCGCCCTTGATGCCACCAGCCTGCTCGCCCCTGGTAGCCGCGCCAACGAGCGTGTTCTCTTTCAGCTCCCGCCGACCTTCAAGACAGCCGCCCAGCTCGCCGCCATTCGCAAACAGATTGAAGTCATCCTGCCCGGTGCGCAGGTCATGGATTACCGCGAAGGCAACCCCGCGCTCACCGAAGGACTCGACCGGGCAACCGCCATCCTGTCGCTCATCTGCCTTGTCGCCATGGTCCTCGGAGCGATCGGCGTTGCCATGTCCATGCACGCCCATCTCGAGCAGCGCATGGATGTTCTCGCCATTCTCAAAGCCATCGGTGCCGGGTCTGGCGACCTGCTCCGCATCTTTCTCCTTCAAACGATGGGGCTGGGCCTCGCCGGAGCCGTGCTCGGCGTTTTTGCCGGCGCAGGTGTCATGCTTGCGCTCCCCGCCGTCTTCGGCGACTTGTTGCCCGTTCATGCACAACTGGCATTTCCCTGGCGGTCAGCTCTCGCGGGCCTGGCGACAGGCTTGCTCACAACGCTGCTCTTCTGCCTTCCCCCGCTGCTCGATGTGCGCAAAGTCCGTCCGATTCTCGTCCTTCGCCGTCTCGTAGAGCAATCAGAAGAGCGCGGCTTCGTTGCCTTCCTCCGCCGATGGGGACAGCGCAAACTGCAGATTGCCGCCTCCATTGTCATCCTCGCGGCACTCACCGCCATCGCAGCCGTGCTCAGTGATTCGGCTAAGGTCGGCGCCTGGTTCGGTGCCGGGCTCGCCGCTGTCCTTACTGTGCTGCTTCTGCTCTCCGCCGGATTCCTACGCCTTCTCCGCTGGCTGCTCAAGCTTGTCCGCCTGCGTCTGCCCCAGTTCTTACGCCAGGGCCTGGCGAATCTTTATCGGCCCGGCAATCAGTCGGCCGCAGTCCTCGCCGCTCTCGGCACCGGCGTCATGCTCATTCTCTCCGTTTACCTCATGCAGTCCCAGGTTCTCCGCGAAATTCAAGAGACCGCCTCACCCACCCTCCCCAACATCTTCCTCGTCGACGTCACCACCGACGAAGTCCCGGCAATGCAGCAGTTCTTCCGCAACCAGCCCGGAGTCCTCGCCACCGACAATTCCAGGCTTGACCTGCTTCCGGTCATCTCCGGTCGCTTCATCACGCTCAATGGCGTTCCCATCGCCAATCTCAAGGTTGAGCACTTCCCCCGCCGCATGCTCGAGAGTGTCTCCCTGAGCTGGGCAGACGTCGTGCCCGCAGGTGACAAAATCCGCCAGGGCAAGTGGTGGAGCCCCCAGGAGGCCGCCACTGCCCGTCAGATCGCTATCGACGAAGGCATTGCTTCCCGCATCCACGTCGCCGTCGGCTCCTCGGTCGAGGTTGAAATCGACGGTCAGGACACCTTCCTCACCGTAGCTGCCATTTTCCGCTCTGACGAACAGCATCTCGCTGGTCGCGCAAGCTTCCTCATTCCGTCCGGACTTGCGAAAAACGCTGCCACCGTCTGGTACGGTGCCGCTCGGGTCGATTCGAAGCAGGTTTCGCAGGTCGAGCGCGCGCTTTTCACTGCCTTCCCAACGGTCACCGTGATCAACCTCGCGGACGTTCTCGACCGCATTGAAGCCGTCGTCCGCCAGATCACCTTCGTCGTCCGCTTTCTCGCCGGCTTCTCGATCTTCGCCGGGCTGATGATCCTCGCCTCCAGCATTGCCAGCACCCGCTTACGCCGGACCCGTGAAGCCGTCGTACTCAAGACGCTGGGCGCAACCCGGGGCCGAATTATCCGCATCTTTACCGTGGAATTCAGCGTGCTCGGCCTCCTCGCCGGTTCCGTCGGTGCGGTCTTTGCCAACCTGCTGACCCGCGTGCTCCTACACCAGATGGAAGCGCAATGGCACTTCGACAGCCGCGCAACAATCGTGTCTCTTCTCGGAACCGCAATCCTCGCCGCCGCAACGGGCTGGATCGCCAGCTATCGCATTCTCGGCCTGCGCCCCCTCGAAGTTCTGCGCGAGGAGTAGTCAGTTTGTTCTACATCCCCACGCAAACCAGCAGGCCGGGTCTAAACGTTGACCCGCAGCAGGTCAAAACGATATGATGTCCTAGTTGGTTGCTCTGGTTCGGCGCTCTGCCGTCTAAGCAACCTTTGCTTTACAGATACACTTCTTGACTATTGCCCCATCGTTCAATGGTAGGACAGCTGACTCTGACTCAGCATATCGTGGTTCGAATCCATGTGGGGCAACCATAGTGTTATCAAATACTTAGATCGCTCCAGGATGGCCCGGGTTCACCCTGCTCCCTCCACATTCTCTCAATGATGGCGCGAACTTCGCCTCCAGAGCTCAGCTCCAAAGGAAAAAGGGCGGCCAACCTGGTTGGGTTGGACCGCCCTCCTTGTTCACCGGAGCGAACACTGGTTGGGTTACGGCTTGGGAACGCTGTTGATCGTCTTCAGAACGCGTGACACGATCTGGTAAGGATCGCCTTCCGAGTTCGGGCGACGATCTTCCAGGTAGCCCTTGTAACCATTCTTGATGAAGTTAATCGGCATGCGAATCGAAGCGCCACGGTCAGACAACCCATAGCTGAACTTGTCAATCGCCTGGGTCTCATGATGGCCAGTCAAACGCAGGTGATTGTCCGGTCCGTAGACTTCAATGTGAGCTGCTACATTCTCAGCGAACGCCGCCATAAGATTCTCGAAGTATTCCTTGCCGCCTACTTCGCGCAGATACTTGGTGGAGAAGTTGGTGTGCATTCCCGAGCCGTTCCAGTCG
>JANYDG010000046.1 GCA_025359885.1 Acidobacteriota bacterium | reverse complement strand
TGCGGTCTTGAGTCCGGCTACCGCGTCCAGAATGAAAGAGTTCATCTCGTCGGCCGTCGGCGGATGATGAAACAGCGTGAATTGCCCGATCCCGTAGCCTCGCGACGTAATCCGTGCAGGATTGGCGCTGTCATTCCGGTCCAGGCCGATGGTGACGAGGTTATCCACGCTATTGCGCGTCGGCACCTGGTAGTGGCGCAAAGCGCTCTCCTGCATCAGTACGGCCAGCAGAAACGGGATCGGCACCGGGCAATCCGTCATCGCCTTGATGGCCGAGAGGGCTCGCTGATTGTCTCCCACCGGGTCGCCTGAAGCGGGCAACTTGGGATAGTTCGGGTCATCGAGCATCGCTGCAATGCAGGCCACCAGGCCCTGGTCAGCCTGCCCGCTCAGGTTGCCCTGATCGTAGCTGTTGACCGCTACCGGTGCCTGCCCATCCGTACCCGACCCGTCATTGTGAACCAGATCGTAGGTGAGCGCCGCAACCGCTTTGGCTGTGCCCGACCCAAACTGGCCGTCGATGGGCCCGGCAACATACCCAAGCGCGCGCAGGTCCCGCTGCAAATCCTGCACCTGCTGCGAAAACTGTCCACTCGGCTCCAGCACCAGCCCATCCACTTGATAACTCAAGTTAGCCATCGCACACTCCTCACGCAGGGTTGCCGTTTGATTCACTCAAAAAGAGTTTTTAGAACCCCATGATGTTATAGCCGCAATCCACATAGATTGTCTCGCCTGTAATGGCCGCCGAGAGGTCGCTGGCCAGAAATGCCGCCAATCCACCCACTTCAATCTGTTCCACATTACGGCGCAGCGGAGCCTTTTCAGCGTGCGCTTTCAACATGTCTCCCAGGGCGCCTACTCCGCGCGCCGCCAGGGTGCGAATTGGCCCTGCCGAGATCGCGTTGACGCGAATTTTATGCGGACCCAGGCTTGAAGCGAGATAGCGGACGGTTGCCTCGAGCGCCGCCTTGGCGACGCCCATGACGTTGTAATTTGGCACCACCTTTTCGGCACCAAAGTAGGTGAGCGTCATGACGCTGCCGCCTTCTGTCATCAAGGGAGCGGCGGCGCGCGTCACCGCAATCAGAGAGTACACGCTGACATCATGCGCAATGCGAAAACCCTCGCGGCTGGTGTTGACAAAATCCCCGCGCAGGTCCTCTGCGGGTGCGTAGGCGACTGCATGCACGACTACATCGAGTTTGCCGTACTTCTCCTTCAGCACGACAAACAGCGCTTCAATCTCGGCATCACTTGAAACATCGCACTGGAAGCCCTCGGCACCTGGCAACTCGTCAATCAGCCCCTGCGCTTCTGACTTCATGCGCTCGTTCTGGTAGCAGATGGCCAGCTTTGCGCCGCCATCATGCAGCTTCTGGGCAATGCCCCAGGCAATCGAACGCTTGTTCGCAAGCCCAAACACCACCGCTGTCTTTCCCGCCAGATCAATCAATTCCGCCATTCACTCTTCCTTCCTTACATTCCAAAATCAAGCCAGCAAACGCCAACCAGAATATCAGCCACAAGCGGAAACAGGGCTAAAGCGGGGCAACTCCTGCTTTTGACCGAGATGACTCGCGTCCTCGGTGAACACTATCCGCCGAGATCCACCAGTTGAACGCGGCCAACAGGCAGCCCCAGAAAGCGCGAGCCCAGCCGCTCAAACTTCTCGACTGAATCGGTTGCAAAACACTGAATCCGCGGCCCTGCACCCGGTAAATGAGACCCTGGAGCGTGCCCTGTCCTGGCGCCAATTTGCTCCGCAGCCATGGCCGCTGTGGCCTCGGCTGAATCAATCACCTGCACCCCTGACGGCCCAGTCAATTGCAAAAGCACCCGATCAAAGACCACCCGCAGGAGTGGGTAGTGGGTACACCCGAGGACCAGGGTGTCCGGGTTCTGGCCACTCTGGCGGGCCTCCTGGAGTAGTTCTTTCAGGTAGATCCTGACGACCTCTTCGGTGACGGGGTGGTCAATCCAACCCTCTTCGACCAACGGGACCAGGAGTGGGCAGGCTTTTTCGACTCCACGCAACCCTCGCGCCCGGCAAGCCGCAGCATAGGCATGGCTGGCTACCGTCGCCTCGGTCGCAATGACCATCACATCCCGGCTCGTCGAACTCTTCGCTGCCCCCGCCGCTCCCGGCTCGATCACTCCCAGCACTGGCACCGTGACAGACTCCTTGATCGCGTCCAGCGCGAGCGCACTCGCCGTGTTACAGGCAATTACGAGGAACTCTGCCCCTTGCTGTTCGACCAGAAACTGCGCGCTCTCGGCTGCGTAGCGAGCAATCGTTCGCTGTGATTTTGATCCGTAGGGTAGCCGGGCCGTATCCCCAAGAAAGACAAACCGCGCCTCTGGCAACTGGGCCATGAGCGCCTTCAGCACAGTCAGCCCGCCAAATCCCGAATCAAAAACTCCGATCACACCAGAACTCACGGCTGAACTCCTCATAGGCCCGACGCCGGGGCTGCCCCAGAAAACTCGGTGGTCAGATAAGTCCGCGTCAAGTCTGCATGCCCTGCCAGGGTTTTGCGCGTCTCGCCATTCACCAGAAAACGCACCTGGGCAATCTGCGGCAGGTTGGCGTGAAGGGTGGCGCAGATTGACTCGACCGTCAAGGACTCGGCCGCAATCCCTGCCGGATGCCCGTCGGCAAACTCGCCCGACAGGTTCACCACGGCCAGCATCTCTCCCTGTCTCGTGACCTCTGCTGCCCCGCCTGGGACAGCTGGCTTGTTTTTGTCCTCAGGTACAGGCAGCAGAAATACCTGCTGCACTGGCCGCGCGACCGCCGGCACAGGATGCATCGCGCCGGGTGAAGCGTACATCTCCAACAGCTTTTCAAGCAACGCCCGGGCGCGCGCACCGGCATCTTTGGGGAGCGGGAGACTTGTCTTCTCCTCTAAGAGGGCTCCGTCGATGTCGTTGGCAAGCATCAGGGTTGCGGCTTCCGCCGGGGCCACGGCCGGGGCGCTCGTCGGGGCCACGTCCTCGCCCTTGAGCAACTGGTCATGGGCGCGCTCGCGGAGCCGCACCAGGACCACGGCCATCGTGACCGAAACCACGAGCATCACAAAAAACACGATCTTCTGGTAACGGGGAATCATGGTTTCTGCACCCCTGCGGCCCTGGCATTGCTTTTGAAGTCGGGGTGGCCAGGGTCGGGATGGCCAGAGTCGGGGTGAACCCCTTCTGCCTCAGCCTCTGTGCGCCACTCCATCAGCGCTGCCGCCATGGCCTCGACAATGCGCGTTTGATACTGCATATCCGTGGCTTCGGTAGCCACACGGCGATCCAATCCCCGCACCGGGGCAACCTCGACCACCACCGAGGGGCATGCCATACTGTCCACTCCAGGCAGCGAGGTTCGGCCCAACGAAACCGGAATCGAACCGGAATCTCCGCCTCCTGATGCCGGGCTTTGTTCAAACGCGCTGTTGGCCATGCTCGCGAGCTTGAGACTCTGGGTCACATATCCCGATTGCGCCGTCTTCCATGCTAGAAAACGGCCCCCGGAACGAGCCTCTCGCTGGCCCAGCGAAGAAACAAACAGGTGCACTCCGGTGCCAGATTCCGTGGCATGCAGGC
>JANYDG010000040.1 GCA_025359885.1 Acidobacteriota bacterium | reverse complement strand
CCTTCGCGTTGCTGGAGATGACAATGGGTGGGTTTTGGGCAGGGTGGGGTGGGTTTTGTGAGTCGTCAATCCTTTGATGGAGGACAGACGTTCCCTGACTCCGTAGATTCGTGAAGGAAATTACAAAGTTCTGGCGATGCCTACTTCCTCTCGACGCGGTTTTGGTTGAGCACTGGGCCGCTCGCCGGGACATTTTTTGAGGAGCGTCCAATGAAATTGAAAATGAGTGCCCTTTTGGGGCAGGCCTTCGCAGGTTTATGCCTGCTGGCTGTATTCAGCTTCCCGGCTGTCGCACAGATGACAGAGGCAACGCTGAAAGGTGTGGTTACAGATGCTGGTGGGCGAGTGCTTGCAGGCTCGCCGATCACGGCAAAGAGCGAAAGTACAGGGCAAAGTCGGGCTGCGGTGACGAGTGGGAATGGCGGGTTTGTGATTGCGGAACTGCCGCCCGGCACCTACACGGTTTCGGTTGCGATTCCGGGGTTCAAGACATTTGAACAAAAGGGGTTGCGATTGAATGTGGGTCAAGCGACGGACATCGACATTCAGTTGCAGGTGGGCGAGGTGCAGGAGGTGGTTGAAGTGAAGGCGGATGATGCCCGGGTTGCGGTGGCAACGGATGCGCGCCTGGCGGACACCATTTCTGAGCGGCAGTTGACGGAATTGCCAGCAGCGCAGCGCGATGTGTTTGGGCTGATGCGTCTGAGCGCCGGGGCAACGGCGATTCCGGGTGCTGCGATTTCGACGAAGGTGGGTAATTCGCCGGTGGTTACGGTGAATGGGAATCGGTATCGGGGGAACAACTACGTATTGGATGGCTCGATGGACACCAACCCGAATAACACTGGCGAACCGGCGATTGTGCCGAGTCTGGAATCGGTGGAGGAGGCGCAGGTGCAGACGGGTAATTTTTCGGCAGAGTTTGGGCGCGGCAATGGATCGGTGGTGAACCTGCGCACGAAGTCGGGTACGAATGATTTTCACGGCAAGGCGTGGGAGTACCTGCGCAACTCGGCGGCGAATGCGCGGAACTACTTTGCTGCGCAGGCAACGCCACTCAAATTCAACCAGTTTGGCGGCATCTTTGGCGGGCCGATATTCAAGGATAAGACGTTCTTTTTTGCTTCGTATGAGGGGACGCGGAATTCTTCCGGACAGGCGCTTATTTTCCAGGTGGAGACGCCGGAGTTCAGCAACTATGTTTTCCAGAACGCCCCTGGGGGGGTAGCAGCGGCTTTGCTGAAGTCGCATCCTGCGCCGACTCCGCTGGCTGGAACGAACGGACAGAAATACGCCAACGAGACCGATGTGCTGTTGCCGGGGGAAACCACGCCGATACCGGTGACGGCAAGGGCCGCGGTGACGCTGGGCGATCAATCCCATGCTGACCAATACCTGGTGAAGTTGGACCATTCTCTGAATGACGGCAAGGACAAGCTGACGGCCCGATGGATTGCCGAGAATGAGTACGACAACGGCGGGGTGAGTTCGCAGCCCGCCACGCTGGGGCAGGCCTCTCGCGGGTACTATGGTCCGTTCAATGGATTTTTTGGGAACATGAACCTTGGGCATATTCACGTTTTCAATCAGATTGTGAACGATGTCCGGTTCTCGTTTCAGGACATCAGCACGGAGGTTGGCAAGGACGGCGCGGTGGTGCCAACGATCTCTATTGCGGGTGTGACGGCCGGTTTTGGCGACATTTTCAAGAACGGAACGCGGCTGCGTACCTACGAGCTTCGCGACACGGTGAGTATTGATCGTGGCAGGCATTTGATTCGAGCTGGTGGGGAGGGCAGGAGGATTTTCAAGGGAATCTCGCTGTCTCCGCCAACTTCGGGTTCTTTCAGCTTTAGAACGGCTGCGGACTTTGCGAAGGACAATCCATTTGCGCAGACGCTGACGGTGAACCCGACGACGGGCATCCCGACGGGATTTCCGCGCTACTTTACGCTGTACGAGAGTGGGCTGTTTTTGCAGGACGACTGGAAGGTGACTTCGCGGCTGACGTTGAACCTGGGAGTACGCCACGACTACTTCGGTACAGTGACGGAAAAGCACGGGTTGCTTTCGTCGTATATTCCTGGGCCGGGAAGCACGTTTGAGGAGCAGTTGGCGACTGGATCGGTGGGCCGGGTGAGCCATCTTTACACCCCGCAGAAACTGAATTTTTCGCCACGCGTGGGCATGGCATATGACCCGTTTGGCGATGGCAAATCGTCGATTCGGGCAGGATTCAGCCTGGCTTTTCAGCCGCATCATGGTCAATCGATCGCTGGCGCTCGAGCGCTGCCGCCGGATGCAATCACGGGGGTGTTGAGCCCGGCACAGGGAATCGGGACGGCGGATGATCTGAAATACGATTACGCGATTCCAGTGCCGGTCAACACGCACGCATTTGCCAAGGGGCTGAATGCACAGGGTGGTGTGCCTGGGCTGCAGATTACGGGCTTTGTCGTGAATCCGACGATCAAGACGCAGTATAGCGAGAGCTGGTTTTTGAGTATTGATCGGGAATTTCTCAAGGGCTGGATTGGGGAGATCGGCTATGTTGGCACAAATGGCGTGAATCTTGAACGGCTTGACGACATCAACCGCACGAAGGGCGACCTGCTGAATCCGGCACACTTTGGGAAACTGAGGCGGATCAATTCAAACTTTGGCACGTTGACGTGGGTGACCAATGGCACGACGTCGAGCTATCACGCGGCGACTGCGGAGATCAGGCATAGTCTGAACCGGGGACTTTCTTTGCAGGCAAACTACCGGTTTTCGAAGTGGCTTGATTCCGGTTCGGACACGCAGCCGGGACAGTTTACGGACAGCTCTGAGCCGGCGAAGGGCACGCAGGACAAGGATTGCCTGCGCTGCGAGCGGGGCCACTCGATGTTTGATATTCCGCACCGGTTTACGGTTTCGGCGGTGTGGACACCGACTGTATCGAGCCACCTGAGCCTGCTGCGCAAAGTGGCGAATGGCTGGGGACTGTCGACGATCGTCGCGGCCCAGTCTGGGCGACCCTTTTCGGTGTGGAACGGGGCTGCCTCGAAGCTGCAGTGCGACCTGGATGGGACCTTTACCAAGCCTGACCCAACGACGGGAAACTGCGCGAGCGGGACGCTGGTGAATACGGGAGGGGATTACAACCTGGACGGCGGCGGCGCGATCTTCAGCGGATTCTATGATCGGCCGAATGCACCGGCCCCTGGCACGGTGAAGTCTTCGTTCAATCAAAAGAGTTTTCTGACGGGCCTGTTTGATCCGAACGTCTTTCCTAAGCCAGCGTTGGGAGCTAACGGGACGCTGGGTAGATTTACTTATCGCGGACCGCACCAGATCAACGCAGATGTCTCATTGGCGCGAAGTTTTACGGTGCGGGAAGGCAAGCAGTTACAGATACGGGTGGACGCTATCAACGCGATCAACAAGGTGAACCTTTACCTGCCCAATTCGGATCTTTCGCTTGCATTGAATCCGGTGGATGGTACTTACTCGACTACGTCAATTTTTGGCCAATCGACACGAGCCTTTGATGCGCGCACGCTGCAAGCCAGCATGAAATTGAGTTTCTAAGAGAGAGATGATGAGACAAGTTCGATTTGTTGTGATTTTTGCTTTCGTGTTGCTGGTTTCGCCGACTGTGGCGATGTATGCAGCTCAAACCAAGTCCGAAACGATTGCGGTGGTTTCGCTGCCGGAGCTGGAAGAACAGGCACGGCAGCGGGTGAATGCGAAGCCGCGGGTGGTGCTGGGTGATGAATCTTCTGCCATCTTCCAGGGCCTGGACGGCGTGGAAGTTACCGACCCGAGCCGGGTGCCTAACTATCTGCGGGCACTGGCACCTATACCCGCAGCGGTGAAGGCTTATGCGCATCTGACCAAGACAATCCTGCTGGGTGGAGCTGTTGAGCCAGAAGTGAAGATGGCGATGGGTTTGCGCATGGCGCAGATGCATGGCAGCCCGTATGTAGCAGCGCATATGGAGCGGCTGCTGCGCTCGACGGATCGTGGACAGAGTTTGCTGGCCGCGATCAAGTCAGGCAGTTTTGGTTCGCTGAGTGTCGCTGACCGCCTGGCGCTGACTTATGCCGAGGAACTAACGCAGGGGGTGCACGGAGTCAACGATAGTGAGTTTGCCAAGGTCAGCGGATACTTCAATGACTCGCAGCTTGTTGAGATGACGATGACGGTGTGTTACTTCAACTATTTTGACCGGTTTTCTGAAGCATTGAACCTGCCGGTCGAAGCCTGGGTGCTTGACTCGACAGCCAAGTTGCAGACGCCGACGTTTGAGGCTCCGATTGCGCGGATCGGGTTGATTTCTGATGGCGAGATGAAGGCTACGAGCGACCGGTTGGCAGCGATGAAAGACGCCAAGAACCCTTCGAGCAGCTGGGGAATCGGGTTTGCGAATTCGATGCGCGCGCTGCTGCGGAGCCCGGATATTGCGGATGCGTGGATGGCCTATGGCACTGCAGCGAGGCAAACTGCCACGATCAGTCGCGAAATGCAACTGCAGGTTTCGTTTGCTGTTTCACTGGCGAACGGATGCCGGTATTGCACGCTGCACCAGGTGCTGGGGCTGCGCAAGCTTGGAGTTTCTCCGGCAAAACTGATGCAGATGAAGAAAGATGATACGGCGCTGACTCCGCAGGAACTGGTTGCGGTGCAGTTTGCGCGCAAGCTGGCGCGGGATCCAGCCTCGATGAACGACGGGGACTATGAGAAGCTGCGCGGGGAGTTTGGCGAACAGGGCGCACTCGATGTGCTGCTGCAAACCTGCACGTTTTCCGGGTTCAATCGATTCACGGATGGATTGCGGCTGCCGTCGGAAGACGAAGCTGTGCGGATCTACAAGGAAGTGTATACGGCGGAATGGAAGTAGTTTTATGTGAGGATAACTCCCTGGCCTAACTTAAAGCCAGCATTTCCAGAATCTCAAGCATCTCAAGCATCTCCAGCATCTCCAGCAGCTCCAGCATCTCCAGCAGCCTGCGAGGCGATGCACTTGAAGGAATCACTTCAAGTGCATCGCCTTATTTTTGCTGCACGGGGACGGGCTTTTCCAGTGGCAGAACGGGCTGGGGAGTTACAGCTTTTGCCCTGCCCAGAAGGGATTTGTCGCAGGGTTGTGCGCCGCATGCGACTTCTGTGATTCCTTTGCCCTCGATGACGGTGAAAATGGCATCGACTGCGGGTAGGGTGAGCCGCTCGACTGCGCCGGAGGGCCAGTGGATTTCGGCGGTGCCGGGGTCGGTGGCATTGCCCAGTCCAAAGTGAGGGCGCAGGTCAGTGGAGGAAATGACGCTGCCGCCACTCATGAGGTCTTCTCGCTGGCGCATGCCGTTGGCCTGGAGATAGATGGTGGCACCGACTGCATCGCGGGGTGATTTGGGACCGCCGATGAGTTTGAGCGCTACCCAGTGATGCTTGTCGGGGTTTTCATTGCGGAGCAGGAGCGGAGGACCCTCGATGGGGCTGATGACAACGTCGATTTTTCCGTTGTTGAAGAGGTCGCCGAAAGCGGCTCCGCGGCGTGAGGTGAGGGTGGCGAGGCCAGTTCCCTTCACTGCCGGGGCGACGGTAAATCGCTTGCCTTCTTCGTTGTGGAAGAGGAGGACGCGCTGGGCAAACGTGGTTCCCCAGTCGTAGCGATCAACCTGGGGATAGACGTGTCCGTTGACTTCAAGCAGGTCTTTCCAGCCGTCGTTGTCATAGTCGAGAAACTCTGCGGCCCAGCCGAGAAACGGGATGCTCACCTGAGCTATTCCCGTCTTATCACGGACGTCGGTAAAGCTTACGTCGCCGTCGTTCTGACAGAGGACTTTTTAGTCATCGGAAAAGTCGCTGACGAATAAGTCCAACTGACCGGTATTGCGATAGTCGCCAACGGCGAGGCCCATTCGTGCTACTTCGCGGCCATCCTTGTTGAGGGCGAAACCGGAGTCGTAGCTGTCATTGGTGAAGGTGCCGTCGTGGTTGTTATGAAACAGCGCGTTCAGGAGGTTTCGAAAGATGCGAACGGATAGACATGGTGAGGAGGCTCGTGGGCGGTAATGAGGGACATCGACGCGCGCGAGAGGTCGTTTACCTGAGACAAGTGGCCCTGGCTGTCAATGGAAGCGGAGAGGCGAGTGGCATTGGGTGCCTGGCGGTCGCAGGCGACGCCGCAAGAAACGTATTCTGCGGCACGAAAGCTTTAGTGCTCAGGCGCCAGAGCTGTCAATTGATTTCCTGCGCACTATTCAATAGAAATTCATGAGGCAGGGGCAGATTTGTCGGCTGGCTTGTCTCGATTGTCTGGAGAAGCTGGCTCATCGACCTGGAGCTGCTGGTCGGCTTTGACCTTGTCCAAGACCTGGACGATGCCGCTGGGCCAGTGGATTTCTACCTTAGCGGTGGTGCTGGACTTGAGACCGAAATGGGCACGAGGATCGCTGGAGGAAAGATAGCCGCTGGCGGTCGTGACCGTGACCCATTGCGAGCCGGCATCTGTGGTTACTTTTACGACCGCACCGATGCCATCGCGATTACTGCGATGGCCGGTGAGGTGCAGTGTGAGCCAGTGGTTTGAGGTTTCGGTGCGATTCATGAGGATGTGGGCGGGGCCTCCGTTGGTGGTGACGACGGCGTCGATGCGGCCATCGTTGTCAAGGTCGCCGAGGGCCATGCCGCGACCTACCCAGGCCTCGTGAAAGACCGCGCCAGACTGGGCAGAGACGTCGACAAATCGCTTGCCGTCGTTGCGGGCGAGAAGGATGGGTTCGCGGTAGTGGAGGTGGGGCGAGGTGCGCTCGATGGTGTCAAGGTCGTGGCCCTGAGCGACGAGGAGGTCTTTTAGGCCATCGTTGTCGTAGTCGATGAAGCGAGCACCCCAGCCGGAATGGAGCTGGGTAATCTGGCCGATGCCGTTGGTAAAGCTGGCGTAGTCGAAGGTGCCATCCTGATTATTGTGGTAGCTGGCGTAGCGTTGGTTGGCGAGGTCTGTGACGATGAGGTCGGGCCATCCGTCGTTATCGTAATCGGCAAAATCGACGCCCATGCCAGCGTAGGTCTGGCCTTCGGAGTTGACGGCCACTTCGGATTCGAGGCCAACTTCTTCAAAAGTGCCGTCGGGTTTCTGACGGTAGAGAAATTCGGGCATGGAGTCGTTGGCGATGTAGAGGTCGATGCGTCCGTCCCGGTCGTAGTCTGCGATGGCGATGCCGAGGGCTTTGGCTGGCTTGTCGAGGCCGAGTTTGTGGGCGACCTCGGTAAAGTGGCCGTGGCCGTCGTTGTGGTAGACGAGCATGGGAATGCCGCGAAATACGTCGGGGTGGCAGTAGCCGCGATTGTCTGTGGAGCGGTCGCCGCACCAGACATCTTCCCAATCCCATTGGACGTAGCGCTCGACGACGAGGTCGAGGAGTCCATCGTTGTCCAGGTCAACCCATGCTGCTGAGGTGGACCATCCGCTGCCGGCGACACCGGCTTCGGCGGTAACATCGGTGAACGTGCAGTTGCCGTTGTTGTGATAGAGGTGGTTGCCGCCGTAGCTGGTGACGAAGAGATCTTCTGCACCGTCGTTGTCATAGTCTGCGACGGCGACGCCCATGCCATAGCCGATGCCTGCGAGGCCGGATTTTTCGGTGACATCTTCAAAGGTGCCGTCCTGCTTTTGGTGGTACATGCGATTCCAGAATTCGGGACCGGTCTTCTGGGGAATTGCGCCTTTGGGCTCTGGGTCGCCATAAGGCGCTCCGTTGACGAGAAAGAGGTCGAGGCGGCCATCGCCATCGCAATCGAAGAGAGCTACGCCGGAGCCCATGGTTTCGATGAGGTATTTGCGGGAAGTGTGCGGAGCCTGATGGAGGAAGTGGACTCCGGCCTGTTCGGTAACCTCGACAAAATTGCCCGGAACGAGGGGCGCGGCTGGTTCTGGAGGCTTAGCCTGGGCACGAGCGAGAGGCGACGTCGGGACGGCGAGGAGCAGCAACAGGGCGCAGAGCGAGACTCTGCTACCCAGGTTGAAACGGCAGCGGACATTGAAGAACTTCATACGACAACTCCAGGGCACAACGTGAGGATACAGCGCGCCCTTGGGAAGAAAAAAGCGGGTCGCCTTTCAAGGGGCGACCCGGTGAGCGCCAAGTTGCAAAATCAGAACTCGAACTTGACCTGCAGCTCGACGATACGCGGCCCGTTCACCAGGGCGGTGGGGGTTACGTAGCCGAATGCATTTCTTAGGAATGTCCTGATTGGAAATGGCCTTTTCGCCCCTCAGATTGAAGGGGATCTGGGTTGATCCGCCGCCGTGCAGGTTGCTGAAGAAGGGCAGCGCACTGTCGGCATCGGTGAGCGTCTTGGAACAGGTGTAGGCAGCCATGAATTCCAGACCGGGCTGGAATCGACGCTGAACCTGTACCTGCATGGAGTCATAGCGGGCCTGGCCGAGGTTTTCAAGGCAGCAATCGGTGTTGAAGCCGAAGAACTGCGGATGAGGACGAAGCGCCTGACCTGCAGCAAATCCACCAGGGTAGCCGGTATCGGGAATCTTGATACCCGCAGCGGCAGCCTCTGGAGACCCGATGGGAGCGGTCAAAAGAGCACCCTTGGAGGAGTTATCCGGCGTCATGGAATTGACTCCATTGAAGCTAGAACGCAGGTGGGTGGAGTGCTGACCGACATAGCCGACACGGACGATAAGATTCGGACGAATCTCGCGCTCGATGTCGATGCTCCAGTTCTGGACCATGCCGGGACGACCGTATTTGCTGTCAATGTAGGTCGGTCCGGTGAAGTTCTCCTGGGAGGGGGAGAGGTTTGGCGGCTTGACGTAGCTGGGGAAACCATCGCCGAGGACAAACGGGCTGGTGAAACTGTTGCCAGAGAAGCCGTTCGAGGCAACATCGCCTACGATTGCATAGTTATTGAATTTGAGGTAGCCGCTGGCGCCTGCGTGGCTGCCTGGGAAGTAGATCTGGTATCGGAAGTCGTCGCCGACTTTGATGTCGTGCTTGCCGTGAAGTCAATCAATCTCCATCTCGATCGAAACGACATCGAGTTCCCTGCCCTGGCGAACATCTCCGCTGGGTGTGCCACATTGTGGACAGCGGAACATCTGGATGCCTGGGAGGACGCGGAGTTGGCCGCACGGAAGACAAAAAATCGCAACTGGGTATTCTTCAATGTTAAGCGTTGAACCGGCGAGGATGGTTCCCGCTACACCGATGTCATAGCTGAAAAGGAGCGCATCTGTTGAGACGCCCGATAGGGCTCCAACGCGGATCTTGACGGAGATGACGCGCTTTGCGTTGGCTTCTTTTGCGCACTGCTCTACCGTCTCAACGATACTGTAGACCAGCGAGAGTTCATGCATGAGGGAATGCCTCGATTCTCCGGTGGACTCTATGGTGACAGATAAGTCATCGATGCGGCGTGACAACAGTCACAGGGACCGATGCCGATGCGAAAAGCTTCAAATGCTCGCTCGAGTGACGCCTGTCACTGCAAGCTCTGCTTCTCTGCGTCTATGCTTGCATAGGTTAGAGTCTTGTGCGTTGTGAATTGTGAATTACGCATGGAACATCGATACCTGCAACCGAATCATCAATTGAGGAGTGGACCAATGCCGAAACCTACTTTTGCCGACCTGGATAGTCTTACCGCTCGTGTCAAGGCAGCGCAGCAACTGTACTCAACTTTTACGCAGGGTCAGGTCGATTTGATTTTTCGGAGTGCTGCGCTGGCTGCCAGCAATGCGCGGATCCATCTTGCGCAGCTCGCATTTGAAGAGACAGGCATGGGTGTGGTTGAAGACAAAGTGATCAAGAACCACTTTGCCAGCGAATATATTTACAACAAGTACAAGGACGAAGCGACGTGCGGTGTGCTTGAGCAGGACGATACCGCTGGCACGATAACACTGGCTGAGCCGGTGGGGGTAATCTGCGGAATTGTTCCTGTTACCAATCCTACTTCCACAACGATATTCAAGGCACTTATCAGTTTGAAAACGCGGAATGGCATTGTCTTCAGTCCTCATCCACGCGCGAGTCGTTGCACGTCTGAAGCTGCGCGGATTGTTCTGGATGCAGCCATTGCAGCAGGGGCTCCGGCAGATATCATCGGGTGGATAGATTCTCCTACGATTGAGTTATCCAATGCGCTGATGCACCACAAGAATATCGATATGATTCTTGCTACGGGCGGCCCTGGAATGGTGCGCGCAGCTTACTCCTCTGGGAAGCCAGCAATTGGGGTGGGTGCTGGCAATACGCCTGTCGTTGTGGACGAAACGGCAGATCTGAAGCGGACGGTTGCTTCGATATTGCTTTCCAAGACATTTGACAATGGCATGATCTGCGCATCAGAACAGGCCATCATTGCTGTCGATGCGGTGTACTCTGCGCTCCGGGAAAGATTTGTGCAACATGGCGGCTATGTGCTTTCTGCGGATGAGTTGGAGTCAGTACGCACGACGGTTTTTCACAAGGGAGCACTCAATGCGGCGATCGTTGGCCAGTCTGCAGTGACCATCGCGACGCTTGCCGATGTGCATGTGCCTGCAGATACAAAGGTGCTGCTTGGCGAAGTGACCAGTACCGATACCTCTGAGCCCTTTGCACACGAAAAGCTATCTCCGGTGCTAGCACTGTATCGAGCTGCAAGCTTCGAGCATGCTATGACGTTAGCTTCAGAACTGGTGGCGCTTGGTGGATTTGGTCATACGTCGGTTTTGTGTACAGATCAAGATCGCAATCCTGATCGTGTGATGGCCTTTGGCCAGCGCATGAAGACGGCGCGGATTCTGGTGAATACGCCGTCTTCGCATGGTGGCATTGGCGACCTGTATAACTTCAGTCTCGCTCCGTCACTCACGCTTGGCTGCGGTTCATGGGGGGGGAATTCCATCTCTGAAAATGTGGGCCCAAAACATCTGATTAATCGCAAGGTTGTGGCGAAACGAGCGGAGAACATGTTATGGCACAAGGTTCCGCGTTCTGTCTATTTTCGCCGCGGTGCAGTGGCAGAAGCTCTGAAGGAAGTGGAGGGCATGAAGCGGGCGCTGGTGGTGACAGACACTTTTCTTTTCAGAAATGGCAATGCCGATTCTGTGATCCACCTTTTGAAGCAGCATGGACTTGAGGTGGAGGTGTTTTACCAGGTGGAGGCTGACCCGACACTAGCTCAAGTGCGCAAAGGAGTGGAGGTTGCGAATGCATTTCAACCTGACTTGATCGTAGCGTTCGGTGGGGGTTCACCGATGGACGCCGCGAAAATATTGTGGGTCATGTATGAGCACCCAGAGGTGCAATTTGAGGAGTTGGCGCTGCGATTTATGGACATTCGCAAGCGCATTTATCGATTCCCGAAGATGGGCATCAAGGCGCAACTGATCGCTATACCAACCACGTCTGGGACGGGCAGTGAGGTCACGCCCTTTGCGGTAGTCACCGATGAGTCTACAGGCATCAAGTATCCTATTGCCGACTACGAATTGATGCCGACGATGGCTATCATCGATGCGAATTTTGTCATGCATCTGCCTCGCACTCTTACAGCAGCAGGGGGACTGGACGCGATTACTCATGCTATTGAGACGTATGTCTCGATCCTTGCAAATGAGTTCACCGATGGACAGGCTTTGCAAGCCCTCAGCCTGCTGAAACAGTATCTGCCTGCGGCCTATGAACAGGGCGCTGCGAACCCTACGGCGCGCGAGAAGGTGCACTCTGCGGCGACGATCGCGGGCATTGCATTTGCGAATAGCTTTCTTGGCGTTTGCCACTCAATGGCGCACAAACTTGGGTCTGCCTTTCACATTCCGCATGGGATAGCCAATGCTATGCTGCTGGCGAATGTCATTCGCTACAACGCGAATGATAACCCGAGCAAGCAGGCTGCATTTTCACAGTATGATCGACCGAAGGCGAAGTGCCGCTATGCTGAGATTGCAGACCGACTGGGGCTGGCAGGGGACACCAGTGACGAGAAAGTCGCGAGTCTTGTGGCGTGGTTTGAATCTCTCAACCGGCAACTCGGTGTGCCTGCGTGCATCCGGGAGTTTGGCGTTGCAGAAGAGGATTTTCTGGCCAGGGTTGACTCGATTGCACTGGATGCCTTTGACGATCAATGCACGGGCGCAAACCCCCGCTACCCGCTCATTGACGAATTAAAAGCAATCCTGATTGATAGCTACTACGGCCAACCCTTTGTTGAGTTGCATGCGCGGCAACCGCTGATGGAGCATCACATGGCGGTTGCTGCCCATTAATTCACTGGTTTCTTCTAGGGAGGCTCTATTCAATGCCTGCCAACCGTGCAGCAGCGACGACGGCCTGCCCATAACTGAGCCCGCCGTCGCCTGGACTTACCAGTCTCGGCAGATAGACTGCGAATCCTGAATGTTTCAGTTTCGTTTGCAAGAGGTGTACGAGCAACCTGTTATGAACTACACCTCCGCTGAGACAAAGGCGCTCGATACCGGTAAAAGTTCGCGCAAGTACGGCAAGTTCAACGTAGGCATGGGCAACTGCCTCGTGGAACCGGTAACTTATTGCTGATGCGTCCTGGCCTGCATCCAAGTCTGCCATGATTGCGCGAAACAGCGGGGCAGGGTCCAGTTGCCATGGGATGGAGTTACCAACTTCGGGCGACCAATTCGTTGAACCGGGTATGATACGAATGCCATACACAGGGTCAGCCATGGCTGCGCTGATTTGCCCTTCGTTGAAACCTGCTTTAGCCTCTAACTCGATTGCCGCCTGTGCTTCATAGTCAGCGAAATGACGTTGAGTAATCAGCGCTGCTGCGGCGTCGAAGAGACGACCACAACTGGAAGTCATTGGACTGTTGATGCCGCGGCCAATCATCCGCTGCATCAGACGCATCGACGATTGGCTTGCACCGAGTCGTTTGACTGTTTGAGGAGCAAATACCTGCTCTCCCATGGACGCCAAGAGCTGGCTGAATGCCATCCGCCAAGGCTCGCGAATTGCTGCGTCTCCACCGGGCATGGGCGCATATTTGAGATGACCGAAGCGGGCAAATTCTGAGTAGGTACAGAGCAGGACTTCACCACCCCATATATGCCCATCTGTGCCGAATCCAGTGCCATCAAGGGCGAGGCCAATAACTCGTCCGGTCTGGTCATGCTCGGCCATGCAGGAAGCTATGTGGGCATGATGGTGCTGGACGGGGAGGCGCGGGAGGTTCTGTTTCTGTGCCCACTGAGTGGAGCTATAGCGAGGGTGCATGTCATGCGCGATCACCTCTGGTTCAACCTCAAATGTGTGTTTGAAATGGGTAAGTGCTTCTTCAAAAAACTGCATGCCGGGGAGGTTTTCGAGGTCGCCTAGATGTTGGCTTTGATAAGCATTGTGTCCTGCGGCAAGACAGAATGTGTTCTTCAGGTGGCCTCCGACGGCAAGCAGCGGCGGCGCGTGAAGGGGGAGTTTCAATGCGAGCGGAACGAAGCCTCTGGCCCGCCGAAGAATCTGTGGGTGGCCCTCGACGATCTGCAGGACGGAGTCATCACATCGCTGCAGGATCTCCCGGTCATGAATCAGAAATGCGTCTGCGATCTGAGCCAACCGCGCAAGAGCCTCATTGTTATCGATGGCGATGGGTTCATCGGTTAGATTTGCGCTGGTCATCACCAGTGCTTTCACAGTGCCGGACGCAAAGAGCAAGTGATGCAGTGGAGCGTAGGGCAGGAACGCACCGAACCAGGGAAGATCAGGGGCGACAGAATGTGCAATTAAATCGTGGCTTTTGCGATGAATCAGTACGATGGGTCTCTCGACGCGCATCAAGAGTGATCGTTCAAGCGCGCTGGTCACGCACTGGGTGGAAACTGCATCTGCATCCTTGAACATGACGGCGAGCGGCTTGCCGAATCGATGCTTGCGCAGGCGCAATTTCATCACGGCTGCTTCGTTGGTTGCATCGACGACAAGATGAAATCCACCGATGCCTTTGATGGCGAGAATTTCGCCGGCAAGAATACGTCTTGTAACTTCTTCGATGCAGTCAACTGCGGCAATCGAGGCACCACTGCAATCGACCAGAGAGAGGCTCGGTCCGCAGGTCCAGCAGGCATTTGGCTGCGCATGAAAACGGCGATTGAGCGGGTCATCATACTCCGCCTGGCACGGGGCGCACATTGGAAATGCAGACATGGAAGTCTGCGGACGGTCATAGGGAATGCTGCGGGTGATGGTGAAGCGTGGTCCGCAGTTGGTGCAGTTGATGAAGGGGTAGCGATAGCGCCGGTCGGCGGGGTCCATCATTTCGCGCAGACAGTCGGCGCAGGTGGCGGCATCGGCAGGTATCTGGGCTGAAATCGCTCCGCGTGCATCACTGTGGAGGATACGAAATCCATCCTCACCGATGGCGGGGATTTGGAGGACTGCAATGCTCGAGACCAGGGCAAGCGGTGGAATTTCCTTTGGCAGGCGGCGAAGAAACGATTCGACCGCTGCATCGGTTCCTTCCACTTCGATGGTCACACCGCTGGTGTCGTTCGCGATGGTTCCGACGAGGCGTTCCTGGCTGGCGAGGCGATAGATGTAGGGGCGGAAGCCGACGCCCTGCACGACTCCGCCGACCTGGATGCGGCGGCGTATCTTTTCGTTGCCTGGCGCGATCTTTGCGGGGTTTAATGGCAACACCGGACCTCATCAGCGTAAATTGCTGGAGCAGACTCCAACTTTATCAACAGGGGCTGGGGGCGGGATTTGTATTTTGACGAAAGAAGCTGCCTGGATACTGCAAGAGGGAATTATATGCAGGAATTCTCTCATGTAATGAGTAAGTTACGGCTCAACGTGACAGCCGTCACCGACGTGTGCAACTCTTCAGGCGTACAAAGGATTTGTCCGCTGTGGTTGTAGTGGGCAGTCTTCGCAGGAGGAAACGTGCCAGCATATTCCATGCCCCCGCTACCATCCGATGATAAGCGCTGGAGAATTGTGAACGGGACGATGCGACGCCATGGCTATACGCGCCACGCGCTGATTGAAACGTTGCATACGGTGCAGTCTTCGTTTGGCTATCTGGATGAAGGTGCCATTCGTTTTGTTGCCAAGTCCCTTCGCGTTCCTTTGAGCCAGGCCTATGGCGTGGCGACCTTTTATCATCACTTCAGCCTGAAAGCTCCCAGCAAACATACCTGCACGGTATGCATTGGCACGGCCTGTTACATCAAAGGCGCAGACAAGCTGGTTGCCGCCGCGGAAAAGCAGCTGCACATCAAGGCTGGCAAATCGACGCCTGACGGGAACATTGCCTTGATGACGGCGCGATGCGTTGGAGCCTGCGGGCGAGCCCCGGTGATGCTTGCGGATGAGGAACTGGTTGGACTGATTGAGCCAGCACAGATGCTTGAACAACTGGAAAGGTGGACGATTCATGACTAGTGAAGAACTGCTCCAGATAGCTGAAAACGTCCATGCTGAGCACGCGAAGTTTGACTATGAAGTGAACGTCTGCATGGGTACGGGATGCATGTCGCAGCATAGCGACAAGCTGAAGGCAGCTCTGACCAAGGAGGCGGTGACTTCGGGCAAGCGGTGTCATGTGCGCCAGACGGGTTGTATGGGGCTGTGTGCGGCTGGCCCACTGGTGCTTGTCGATCCGGCTCATTCTGAGCAGGAACTGCTTTACGGATTTGTTCGTGAGTCGGATGCGATTGAGGTTATGAGCAGCCTTGACGCCGCGCCGGTTGAGCGGCTGCTTACACACCTGGAGCACTATTTTGAGGGCCAGGAGCACATTGTTCTCGAAAACTCCGGCCATATTGACCCGGAAAAAATTGACGAATATATCGCTCGTGACGGCTACCAGGCGCTGGTGATGGCTTTGACGGAGATGGACCCGCAGTCTGTGATCGATCAGATCTCGAAGAGCGGGCTGCGTGGACGTGGGGGCGGTGGCTACCCGACCGGCCTGAAATGGGGCACAGTTGCCAAGTCCGTGGGGGCTCTCAAGTACGTGATTTGTAATGGCGACGAGGGCGACCCTGGCGCTTTTATGGACCGGAGCGTGCTCGAGAGCGACCCGCAGCGGGTCATTGAGGGTATGACGATTGCTGCTTATGCGGTTGGGGCGAGCAAGGGCTACGCCTATGTGCGCGCTGAATATCCGCTGGCGGTGAGTCGTCTCACGGCTTCTCTGCGCGAAGCACGGCGACGGGGATTGCTTGGCAACAATATCTGCGGAACGGCATTTTCCTTTGATATTGAGATACGACTTGGTGCTGGAGCTTTTGTGTGCGGCGAGGAAACTGCCCTTATCGCTTCGATCGAAGGACAGCGCGGCCAGCCACGGCCACGTCCGCCGTATCCCGCGATGTCGGGTCTGTGGGGCCTGCCGACGCTGATTAACAACGTTGAGACCTTTGCGAATATTGCGCCGATTATCCGCAAAGGAGCTGACTGGTATGCCGGGATTGGCACTGACAAGAGCAAGGGGACGAAGGTCTTTGCACTGACTGGAAAGATCACCAATACTGGCCTGATCGAGATTCCTATGGGCATGCCGCTGCGGCAGATTGTTTTTGACATAGGTGGTGGCGTGCCTGACGGGCGCAAGTTCAAGGCTGTGCAGACGGGCGGACCCTCTGGCGGCTGCATCCCGGAGGAGCATCTTGACCTGCCGGTGAGCTACGAGGCGCTGATTAATGTCGGCTCGATGATGGGCTCTGGCGGCATGATCGTGATGGACGATACCTCATGCATGGTCAATGTTGCGCGCTTCTTCATGGAGTTTTGCATGACGGAGTCTTGCGGCAAGTGCATTCCCTGCCGCGCAGGCACGGCGCAGATGTTTGGAATTCTGAGCAAGATCTGCGATGGGAAAGCTTCGCACGCTGATCTTGATCTGCTCATCGACCTGTGTGATGTGGTCAAGAACACGAGTCTGTGTGGCCTTGGTATGACAGCGCCGAACCCGGTGCTGAGCACGCTGCGCTACTTCAAACATGAGTATCTTGAGCACATCGACCACCAACATTGCCGCGCCGGGGTGTGCGCCTGCGGCACGAAAGATGCCGCACTCCTGGCCGCAGAAGAGGTGACAGCATGAGCGTTGCGACAGACGTAAAAACACTCGTTATCGATGGCATCAACGTGAGCGCCCGCGCCGACCAGACCATTCTCGAGGTGGCGCGCGAAAACAACATCGATATTCCGACGCTTTGCCATCTCGACGGACTGTCAGATGTAGGCGCATGCCGGCTCTGCCTGGTGGAAGTGAAGGGCTCTGCCAAACTCAACCCATCCTGCGTTCTGAAGGTTGAGGAAGGGATGGAAGTGACAACCTCCTCTGACCGTCTAAAACACTATCGCCAGACGATCCTTGAGCTGCTGTTTGCTGAGCGCAACCATGTTTGTTCAGTGTGCGTGGCGAACGGGCACTGCGAACTGCAGTCCCTGGGGCAATCGCAGGGGCTAACCCATGTGCGTATGCCGTACCGCAATCCTCAGCTTGAGGTGGACGCCTCTCATGAGCGATTTGTGGTTGACCATAACCGCTGCATTCTGTGCACACGCTGCGTGAGAGTGTGCGGCGAAGTGGAAGGCGCGCATGTGTGGGATGTGATGGGCCGCGGGATCGATTCGATGGTGATCACGGATCTTTGCGATCCGTGGGGAGAATCGAGTTGCACCCGCTGCGGAAAATGCGTGCAGGTCTGCCCGACAGGCGCGCTCTCAGACAAGAGCAAAGTGGGCTCAAGCCACCCTAAGTACCCCGAATTTCTGACTAACCTGCAAGTGATGCGCGAAGCCTCACGCGAGGGACTATGAGCAAAATCAAAGTTGCAACCGTTTGGCTCGATGGCTGCTCGGGATGTCATATGTCGTTTCTCGACATGGACGAGCGTTTAATTGAACTCAGCAGCCAGTTTGACCTGGTTTTCAGCCCTCTCGTTGACTTCAAAACCTACCCGGACGAAGTAGATCTGGCGCTGGTTGAAGGGGCAATTTCAAGCGTGGAAGACGAGCACAAGATCAAGATGATCCGCAAGCGCACGAAATTTCTTGTGGCGATGGGCGATTGCGCGGTTACAGCCAATGTCCCGGCGATGCGCAATCCGTTTGGCCCGGAGCCGATTCTAGAGCGTGCGTACCACGAGAATGTTTCGCTGGGCGCGCAGATACCGTGTGTGTTTGTGCCCGCGCTGCTTGAAAAGGTGCGCCCGGTGCATGAATTCGTTGAAGTGGACCTGTTCCTGCCGGGTTGCCCTCCGTCGGCGGACACCTTTTACACCGTGCTCACAGACCTGCTTGCCGGCCGCACCCCCGACGTTGCAAGCCTTACCCGATTTGGCGCTTAGGAGAGAGAGTTATGTCGAAAACCATCACCATTGATCCAGTAACGCGCCTTGAAGGGCACGGCAAAATCACACTGAAGACCAATGAACAGGGAGAGGTATCTGAAGCCTACTTCACCGTAACCCAGGTGCGCGGCTTCGAAAAATTCTCTCAGGGGCGGCCGTTTTACGAGATGCCGGGGCTTATGGCGCGAATCTGCGGGATCTGCCCGGTGAGTCACCTGCTCGCGTCAGCAAAAGCCTGCGAAGCGATCATGTCTGTGACGATTCCGCCGACTGCGGCGAAGTTGCGTCGAGCGTTGAACATGGCGCAGACGATCCAGTCACACGCGCTGAGTTTTTTTTATCTTTCCTCACCCGACCTGCTTCTGGGTATGGACGCGGACCCTGTCGACCGTAACATTTTTGGGGTCGTGAAGGTTGACCCAGAGCTTGGCAGGGCTGGGGTTGCGCTGCGTCGATTTGGCCAGCACATCATCGAGTTGCTTGGGAAAAAGCGTATTCACCCTGGCTGGATCGTCCCAGGGGGCGTGACCGAGCCGCTTGAATCGGCAAAGCGCGACGAAATCCTGGCGATGATTCCCGAGGCTTATGCCAACATTCGGCTTGCGCTCGATTGGTACAAGCGGATTGCGGACCGCTTTCGCGATGAGGCCGACCATTTTGCCAACTTCCCTGGAGCGTTTTTGGGCATGGTTGGGGAAGACGACGGTCTTGAATTCACAGACGGCAAGCTGCGTCTGATCGACGCGGAGGGGAAGATCCTCGTCGACAAGCTCGAAGCTGCGCAGTTTGATGACCATTTTGGCGAAGCAGTTGAACCGTATTCTTACATGAAGTTTCCTTATTACAAGCCGCTTGGCTATCCGGAGGGATCCTACCGTGTAGGCCCACTGGCCCGGCTCAACATTGCCAGCCATGCCGGTACGCCACTGGCCGACGTGGAGATGAAGGAGTTCAAGCAACTGGCCAATGGCCCTGTGCCTGGCTCCTTCTACTTTCACCATGCACGGCTGATTGACATTCTCTATGGCATTGAAGTGATCGAACGCATTTTCTCTGACCCAACGATTCTCGATACTCATGTTCGCGCAACGGCAGGGGTGAACCGGCTTGAAGGCTCAGGCGTGGCCGAGGCTCCGCGGGGCACCCTGGTACACCACTACAAGGTTGACGAGAACGGCCAGATGCTGTGGGCCAATCTCGTCATCGCGACCGGACAAAACAACAATGCCATGAATCGAGGCGTGCTGCAGACCGCTCAACGCTATGTGAAAGGCGACAAGATCGTCGACGGCATGTTGAACCGCGTGGAGGCCGTCATTCGCACCTTTGACCCATGCCTGAGCTGCTCAACGCATGCTTTTGGCCAGATGCCACTTGAGATCAAACTTGTCGGACCGGATGGCATAACTCTTGATACAGTCCGCCGCGACTGATGACCATTTCCAAGACGTCCTTAGAATCGCAGGTAAGACCCTGGCAAAGCCTGGTGCTCGCCTGCGGCAATCCTCTGAGAGGCGACGACGGGGTTGGCTGGAAGATTGCGGAACAGCTCGTCAACAACCCGAGGTTTGAGTCGGTAAACGTTGTTGTGTCGCAGCAGTTCTTACCGGAGCACGCTGAACTGCTCAGCGGTGCGGATCTCGTGGTGTTTGTGGACTGCTCTACTCTCGCGCCTCATGGCGAAGTTTGCGTGGAGCCAGTGGAGCCCGCGACGAAGATGCCACGCATCTTTACCCATCATCTTGACCCCGCCTCGCTTTTGCGGCTTGCCGCCGACCTTTATGGCCGCCTGCCATCTCGCGCCATGCTTGTCGCAGTCGGCGGTGAGGAATTTGAGATGGTAGAAGAACTAAGTGCTTGCGTGGCAGCCGCTGTTCCCAGAGCGGTTGAAGCGATTTTCAACGAACTTCAAGGGCAGCCATAAAAAAATCTGACCCAGCGAGTGAAGACTGCCGGGTCAGTGCAAGGCCTTTCAGGGTGCTACTTGCGGTGGGCCGGCTGGTGAAGTGGAGCTCGTTGAAGTGGATACGAACTGAGTGTCTTGATGTAGTTACCGCGTTCGTAGGGCGTCGGATCTGGAACCGAATTGCGGCTTAGTGCCCCGCGCATCTGATTCGTCGATTCGTACTCGTGATCGAGCATCCATCGCAACATATCGGCCTGAATGGAGGAAAGGTGGCGAATGCCAAATTGGTGGAGCGCAGAAGTCATCATGGTCACGGACGCACCAGCCATGATGCCCTTCAACACATCTTCAGCGGTATGCACACCGCCGGTGATTGCCAGATCGGCGCGGACATGCTGGTACAGAATTGCTACCCAGTGCAGCCGGAGTAACAGCTCACTGGAATTGCTGAAACATAGACGTGGCACCACGGTCAGCTTTTCGATATCAAAATCAGGCTGATAAAAGCGATTGAAGAGCACAAGGCCGTTGGCTCCAGCATCTGCCAGTTGCACCGCGAGGTTGGGTATGCTGGAGAACTGGGGCGAGAGCTTCACCGCCAGAGGAATCCTGATGTGGCTTCGTACATGGGCCACCAGTTCAATCAGGTGCCGCTCGACCTCACTGCTTGTTACCAGGGGATCGGTGACCAGCGAGTAAGTATTGAGTTCAATGGCATCGGCGCCCGCCGCCTCAGCCTCCTTGGCAAAATGCATCCACCCACCGGGGGTAATGCCGTTGATGCTGGCGATAACGGGAATGGAGACGCATTCCTTGACGCGCATCAAATGGTCGAGGTACGCATCGGAACCAGCGCGGTAGTCAGAAAACTCTGGCAGATAGCTTAGCGATTCCGCGAATGATTCTGTGCCCTGCGAGAGATCACGGTCGAGCGCATAGCTTTCAAGATTCAGTTGCTCTTCAAAGAGAGACCGAAGGACAATAGCAGCGGCTCCAGCGTCTTCCATGAGTCGAACATTCTGTATTGACTCTGATAGCGGTGAAGCAGAAACCACCAATGGATTCTTCAATTGCAGCCCGAGATAGTTTGTGGTTAGTTCAATCATGGTTCCGACCTTTCTGCTTTCGCCGCTACAGGCTCTTCTTCTCTTTCTGGAGGGGCAATATGGGGCGATTCGCTGCGCCCCGGCATTGCGGCTCGCGCCGAATAGACACGCCATTGCCGCTCGACATCATCCTGCGCTTCGTGCAGAAGTTGCCTGGCAATCTCTGGATGACTCCGCACGAGCATGGTGTAACGAGCCTCCTGGTACGCGTAATCCTTGAGAGGGATGGATGGCGCTTTTGAGTCGAGTTGGAAAGGATTTTTGCCCTGGTCGCGCAAGGCCGGGTTGTAGCGCATGAGCGGCCAGTAACCGGATTGCACCGCGGCTTTCTGCTGGTCGAGGCCGTGTATCAGGTCATACCCATGAGCGATGCAGTGGCTATACGCAAGGATGATTGACGGCCCGTTGTGAGCCTCAGCCTCTTGAAACGCCTTGACGGTGTGACTGTCATTGCCCCCGAGAGCGACGCGGGCAACGTAAACCGAGCCGTAGCTGACCGCTTCCATGGCGATGTCTTTTTTGCTGTTTGGCTTGCCACCGGCGGCGAACTTGGCTACAGCGCCGCGCGGTGTAGACTTTGACATCTGCCCGCCGGTATTGGAATAAACCTCTGTATCCAGCACCAGCACATTGATGTTTTGACCTGAGCCGAGCACGTGATCCAGACCGCCAAAACCAATATCGTAGGCCCAGCCATCTCCGTCGAGGATCCAGACACTTTTCCGGACCAGAGAATCTGCAATGGCCAGGAGATTGCGCGCATCGGAGCTTTGCCCATTCAATCGGAGGCCGTTCAAAGACGAGCCAAGGACAGACTTGATCTGCTCAACCCGCTTGCGCTGCTGGTTGATTCCCGTTTCCGATGACTGATCTGCGGTGAGAGTCTCCAAGCCCAATTCAGTACCGACGATTGGCATCAGCCGTCGCAGTAACTCTTCGGCAAAGGCCCGCTGCTGGTCAACAGCAAGGCGCATGCCCAAGCCAAACTCGGCGTTATCTTCAAACAGTGAGTTTGACCATGAAGGTCCGCGTCCATCCTGGTTAGAGGTGTAGGGTGTTGTCGGCAGATTGCCCCCGTAAATGGACGAGCAGCCGGTGGCATTGGCAATCATGAGGCGGTCGCCGAATAACTGCGTCAATAGCTTGATATAGGAGGTTTCGCCGCATCCGGCGCAGGCTCCAGAGAACTCAAAGAGCGGCTCAAGAAGCTGCACATCCTTGACCTGACTATGGTTAAGCCTGTTGCGGTCAACATTTGGCAGAGATTCAAAGAACTCCCAGTTCATTTTTTCAGCGGCGCGCAAGGGTTCTTGTTCCTGCATGTTGAGAGCTTTATGTTTGACCTCGCTCTTGCTCTTGACCGGGCAAATCTCGACGCATAACTGGCAGCCTGTGCAGTCTTCTGGAGCTACCTGCAGGCTGTAGAGTTCCTGCTCCATGGCGCGCCATTTCGGCTTGGCAGTCTTGAAAGTGGCAGGCGCGAGGTCGATATAGGTCGCATCAAACACCTTAGCTCGAATGACCGCATGCGGGCATACCATGACGCATTTGCCGCACTGGATACACAGGTCTTTATCCCAAACCGGAATAGCCTGCGCAATATTGCGCTTCTCCCACTTGGCTGTCCCAGTCGGAAAGGTGCCGCCGGCCGACAGGGCGCTGACCGGCAGGTTATCGCCAAAGCCAGCCGCCATGGTTCCGAGGACATCCCGAACGAATGACGGGGCTTGAAATGGAATTGCCGGGAGAATATCAAAAGTCGCACTCACGGTGCGTGGGATTTCAACCGGGTAGAGATGAGCCAGGGCAGCATCCACGGCTTCAAAATTCTGCTGTACGACCGCATCGCCGCGCTTGCCGTAGGTTTTTTTGATGGCCTTTTTAATCTGCGCAATCGCCTCATCGCGCGGCAGCACACCGCTGATGGCAAAAAAGCAGGTCTGCATGATGGTGTTGATTCGGTTGCGCATGCCGGCTGCCTGAGCTACTTTGTAGCCGTCAATGACATAAAACTGCAGCCTCTTTTCGATGATGGTTGCCTGCGTCTTTCGCGGCAGGTGCGCCCAGATTTCATCGGGCCCATAGGGAGTATTCAGTAGAAACACTGCACCGGGCGCGGCTGCAACGAGCACATCCATTCGCTCAAGAAAGTTGAACTGGTGGCAGGCGATGAAGTTGGCCCTGGTAATGAGATAAGTCGATGTAATCGGCTCAGGCCCAAACCTCAGGTGTGAAGTGGTGATTGACCCTGACTTCTTTGAGTCATAGACGAAGTATCCCTGCGCGTAATTGTCTGTCTCTGACCCGATGATCTTGATCGAATTTTTGTTCGCTCCCACCGTGCCATCCGAGCCGAGCCCGTAGAAGAGCGCACGAATTGTGAGGGGGTTTTCTGTGGAGAAATCAGGGTCATAGGTCAGGCTGGTATGGGTAACATCGTCGTCGATCCCGATGGTGAAATGGTTCTTCGGTGATGTCTTTTTTAACTCGTCGAAGATTCCTTTGACCATCGCGGGCGTAAATTCCTTGGAAGACAATCCATAGCGGCCCCCGAAGATGCGCGGCTGTTGATGAAAATGCGCATGACCTTCAGCAAAGCCCTCGGCGACGGCTGTAAGGACGTCCTGATAGAGAGGTTCGCCGAGGCTGCCTGGCTCCTTGGTGCGATCGAGCACTGCAATGGTGCGCACGGTCTTTGGCAGCGCATGCAGGAAGGCCCTGGCGTCGAAGGGCCGGAATAAACGCACGGTAAGGACACCAACTTTTTCGTTCTTGAGAGCTGCATGGTGGATCGCTTCTTCTGCGGCCCCTGCACTTGAACCCATGAGGATGATCACTCGCTCAGCGTCGGATGCGCCGATATAGTCAAAGAGCTTGTAGGCGCGCCCTGTCTGCTTTGCGAATCTATCCATAACATCCTGCACAATGGTCGGAGTTGCCAGATAGAACGGGTTGCATGCTTCCCGCGCCTGGAAGAACACGTCAGGATTCTGGGCGGTGCCGCGCAGAACCGGACGGTCAGGGCTGAGGGCCCTCTGGCGGTGGGCAATGATGAATTGCTCATCCAAAAGCGCGCGAATATCTTCGTCGCTGATGGGAATAATCTTGTTCACTTCATGGGAGGTACGGAAGCCGTCAAAGAAATGCAGAAATGGCAGTCTAGTCTCCAGCGTAGCGATATGAGCAATCAGGGCGAGGTCAGCGGCCTCTTGCACGGAGTTTGAACACAGCATTGCGTAGCCCGTACCGCGGCAACTCATCACATCGGAATGGTCACCAAAAATCGAAAGAGCGTGGGTTGCGAGTGCCCGAGCCGTCACATGCATGACGTTTGCGGTGAGTTCGCCGGCGATTTTGTACATGTTTGGAATCATCAGGAGCAAGCCCTGCGACGCGGTAAAGGTCGTGCTCAGTGCCCCTGCCTGGAGTGCCCCGTGCATTGCTCCGGCAGCTCCGCCCTCGCTCTGCATTTCGGCGATCAGCGGGACCGAGCCCCAGAGATTTGGCTTGCCCTCTTCTTTCCACTGGTCAGACCACTCACCCATGGGGGAGGACGGTGTGATTGGATAGATTGCGATGACTTCAGAAAGCCGATAGGCTACGGACGCCACTGCTTCGTTGGCATCCAGAATGACTGTGCTTCGGTTGTCCATGCCGCACCTGTAGTCCCAGCCAACAAACGAATCCAGCCTGCGCGCGCGCAACCTTCAGGCGCTGTCGTGGCGCTCGGGACCTGCGATTAGTGTGGGACCGGGACCGTCGGCAAGGATGTGACGGACAGCACAGAAGACGCGTCATTTCGACCGAAGATGAGCGGCACATGGAGCGGAGCCCCGGCGAGTGGCCCAGCAGGATGACTAGCGAGATACGAGCGGCAGCACCAGGGCCGATGGATGATCCTTGTCGTGAAAGACAGTATTGGTCGCCTTGACCATGGTCTGATCTGTTGCGGCAACTTTCCCTGTATTCAGATTGCGGTCGAACCGCGGGAAATTGCTGCTGCTGACCTCAACACGAATCCGGTGCCCCTTGAGAAACACGTTGCTGGTCGCCCACATATCAATGTGGAACAGATACTTTTTGCCTGGGTCGAGCAGCTTCGCTTCGGTGGTGGATTCACGATAGCGGCCGCGCAGGATGCCTTCGGTCAGATTCTGCGCAAAACCATCTGGGCCTATGTCCACGAGCTTCGCTGTGAAATCCGTATCGACCGCTGAAGTTGCGGCGTACAGCTCAAGCGTGATCGGCCCCGTCACTTCGGTATCCTGGTCAAGGGGAGGCGTGGAATACACCAGCACGTCTGGCCGCGTCTCGACAGCCCGCTGGTCGCGCGGCCCCGGAGCCAGGTGATCCCCATCGCAACAGAGCGGCCCGCCTGTGGTAGCGACAGGGTTGTCGGGGTCATAGACAAAGGTGTCGGCAGCTTCTCCTTTTGCAGGCATCGTTGAAAGCGCCCCATCGCCATTGGCTGAGTTCGCCTTTCCTGCTGAGCTGAGGTAAAAACGCGTCGCCTTTGCGCGGTCGAGCGGCCATGACTCTTCTTCGCGCCACTTGTTCTCGCCCATGACAAAAATCTTCACCGGCTTTTGGGAGGCATACTCATTCTGCTCGCCGCGGAGCAGGTATTGATACCAGGCGAGGGTGATTGCGTCTTCGTTATACGCTTCAGCCTCTGCTCCAAAATCAACGCTACCGATGTGGCGCCCACCGCCGGAATGGCCACCAATGGTGACCAGCAGCCTCTGATTTTTGCGAGCGCCCTCGTTGCCTGCATGGGCCTTCAGGCCGGTGAAGTTGCGAAGCGATCCACCAAGGAAAATGTCGTACCACGCGGCCACGGTGAGCGAAGGCACCTGGATCTGCTCGTATTGCTCCTCGATTGCCCACTGCTTCCAGTAGCTGTCATAGCCTGGGTGAGCGAGCCAATCCTGAAAGTAGGGTGCCAAATCCCGCGTCAGTCCGCTCGGGGAAGAGGGCAGGGTCAGGTTGAAGACCGGATACTCGACGAGGGGCAGCATCCGGCTTCCGACCATTGCATTGGTGCCTTGGCGAATCACCCGGTCAGCCGTATCCTGCGCCAGGCCCGAGGTCCACGATTCGTTGAACCACTGCTCAAATGCACCGCCCTGGTAGGTCCAGTTTTCGTGGTAATTGCTGGCCGTGACGACCGGGCAGATTCCGGCCAGATGCGGCGGATGCCCTACGGCTGTGAGCATCTGGGTCGCACCGACGTAGGAACCGCCAAACATGCCGACTTTGCCGTTTGCATTGGGCAAGTTCGCCGCCCACTCAACGGCGTCGTATCCGTCGGCCTCTTCATACTTGAAGGGATACCAGTCACCCTCAGACGTAAACCTTCCGCGCACATCCTGCGCGACTACGACGAAGCCAGCTCTCGCCGCCTTGCGGGCAAAATCAGCTGTATTGGCCTTGTTGTAGGGCGTCCGCTGCAGGAGGACGGGGAATTTTCCTTCACCAGCGGGCCGATAGACGTCCGCACGCAGCGTTATACCGTCACGCGTCTTCATCACGACGCCGTGCTCTTCAACAATTGCCGGTGCCGTCTGTGGCGCGGGCTGACCGTAGCCCACAGTTGCGGCGAGGGTTGCTGCCAAAAGGGACAAAATCACTGTTATTCGCTTCATCGTGTACCCCAACTCCTGCTTGCAGAGCCGCCCCATCGAGCGGCAAACGATTAATTCTGGCGGATTTGAATCAAGATCATAGTATCTGCCAGAACCCGGGTAGAGAAACCGCCCATCAACTTTTCTGGTGCTGGAGCAAAGGGTTGCGGATTTTATTGCCTGATTCGTGCATTTGATTGAACTTCCGCGGGGCTTTCTTCGTTACTATTCCTGTAATTGAATTCCCCAGTTTTCCGTGTGTCAGCGGGACCGCTTGTGTGCGTATTCCTCTGACCGGCCAGCATTCCGTTCAACCTGAAAAGGAGCCGTTTCTTGTCTCTTGAAATCCGTGGCATATCCAAGCGTTACTCCAATGGCGTCCAAGCCCTCGACAACCTGAGCCTCTCGATTGGCAATAACATGTTTGGCCTGCTGGGACCGAATGGCGCTGGCAAGTCAACGCTGATGCGCACGATCGCGACTCTTCAGGACCCCGATACTGGCCAGATTCTGCTGAACGGCATGGATGTTGTGGCGAACAAGGACGCAGTGCGCCGCCAGCTTGGCTACCTGCCCCAGGAGTTTGGCGTTTACCCCCGCATCTCAGCACTTGACATGCTGCACCATCTGGCGGTGATGAAGGGTATCTCCAAAACGGGTGAGCGCAAGGAGATCGTGGATACTCTGCTCCGCCAGACGAATCTATGGGATGCGCGCAAAAAGGCCCTGAGCACCTACTCCGGCGGCATGAAACAGCGCTTTGGCATTGCGCAGGCGTTGCTTGCAAACCCAAAACTCATCATCGTTGACGAGCCTACGGCTGGCCTCGACCCGGCCGAGCGGAACCGATTCCTGAACCTGCTCAGCTCGCTCGCCCGTGACGTTATCGTGATCCTCTCGACGCACATTGTGGAAGACGTCCGCGAGCTATGCCCCCGGATGGCCATTATCAGCAACGGCCGCGTCGTGCTTGAAGGCTCGCCTGTAGAAACCCTCGAAAAGCTCCGCGGGGGCATCTGGAGCATCGTGGTCAAGAATGCAGACGAGTTCAACGACGTCTCTGCCAATTTCAAGGTTGTCTCAACGAAACTTGTTGGCGGCGAACATGAGTTGCGCATCCACGCGGAGAGTAACCCCGGGGACCGCTTCCGCGCCGTCGATCCTGACCTGGAGGACGTTTATTTCCTCACCCTGAATTCCCAGCGCATTCAGTAACTTCGACCCGACCGCAGCGTCGTAGACCGCGAGGAGAGCTACCCCATGTTTCTGGACTTTTTCGCTTTTGAACTGAAGCTCCGGCTGAAGAGCATTTCGACCTACTGCTATCTCAGCCTCTGGCTCGTGCTGACCATGATCTTTACGGCTGCCCCGGATATCTTCCTGGGAGCGGGCAAGGTTCTCGCGAACGGGCCATTTGCTACACAGCTCTATGATTTCCAGTTCTGCTTCTTCGGCTCCATTGTCATGGCGGCGATTTTTGGAACCTCGATTCTGCGCGACTTCCAGCTGGATACTTATCAGATCATCTTTACGAAACCTATCAGTAAATTTGCCTATCTCGGCGGGCGATGGGCCGGATCACTGTTAACAACCCTGTTTGTATTTGCCGGCATACCGCTCGGCGAGATGTTGGGTAGATTTGCACCCTGGGCGGACCAGACACGTCTGGCACCTATCAATCTGCCCATGCTGGCATATCACTATGCCTTGATCATTGCGCCTCAGGTTTTCTTTCTCGGTAGCTTGTTTTTCCTTGTCGCCGCATTGACCCGAAAAGTGATTGTGGTCTACCTGCAGGGCGTAGCGCTGATGATCGTCTATCTCATCGGACTGATATCCGTGATACAAAGCAGGAGTCTCGACCCATTCTGGCCTTCAGTTTTTGATCCAGTCGGCATCATTCTGCTGCGCAGCGTCAGCCGCTACTGGACCGTGGTTGAGCAGAATTCCACATGGCTTCCGCTCACTGGAATGTTCTTTTGGAATCGTGTTCTTTGGATGTCGGTAGGTCTGGTCGCGCTTTCGCTCTTGTTTCTGCTTTTTCCCATGTCTGCCGAGGCCTTAACCGCCCGCCGCAACCGAAAACAGAAGAGAACTGAGCAGGAATCCACAGCTCCGCCACTGCCAAGCTTTCATAGCATTCTGCCCAAAGTTCTAACCCACTTTTCACCTTACGCCGCGGTACAGCAATATCTGTCGCTGACTGGCATTTACCTGCGAAACATCTTTCGGGAGATTCCCTTCTGGGCGATCACCATCCTGATGGTTGCTTTTTGTCTTGCGAGTGGACGTTCAGTCGGTCACCGGGCTGGCGCAAACGTCTGGCCGGTCACTGCAGACATGGTTCAAGCCGTCGAAGGCAACGGCATGCTCTTTCTTTTAATTGTTGCCACGATGTACGCAGGCGAACTGATCTGGCGCGAGCGCGACACCCATTTCGAACAGATTCACGATGCGCTGCCCTTTCCGTCGTGGGTAGACACTCTCGGCAAGCTCACCGCTCTCTGTGCCGCAGAGCTATCACTGCTCACGGTTGTCATGTTCTGCGGAATCCTTTCCCAGGTCATGTCGGGCTACTACAACTTCGAACTCGTGCAGTATTTCCAGGAGCTTTACCTGGTTGTCTTCCCGCAGGTTGTGATCTTTGCGCTGCTTGCCTTCTTCGTTCAAACCATCGTGCCGAACAAGTTTATTGGCCACGGAATCCTGATTGGCGTTTTCCTGCTTGAACAGATTTCAGACACGATGGGCCTGTCGGACCGCTTGTACATGTTCGGCGATGTGGTGCCTTACACCTACTCGGACATGAATGGTTACGGGCACTTCGTTCGACCGCTGTTGTGGTCAATCTTGTATTGGCTGGCCTGGGCTGTTTTGTTTGGGGTCATCGCCAGCCTGCTTGCGCGTCGTGGGGCGGAAATCAATCTACGCGCCCGTCTGCGGACCGCAAGGCGTTCACTGCCCGCCTACGCGGTACTGCTGATCATTCCGACACTGGCGGCCGTTGGCAGTGGAAGCTGGTACTACTACAACACCCACATACTCAACAGCTTTCTGACAGATAAGGCCATCCGCAACCTGCAGGCCGACTACGAGAAGTCCTACAAGAAGTACGAGAACAGGCCGATCCTCAAGATCACCGCGGTTGATACCCAGGTCGACATCTTCCCCGAAGAGCGCCGCTTCCACGCGACCGGCACCTTTACCGCGGTCAACAAGACAGATAAGCCGATCAGCGAAATTTACCTGACCAACAGCCGCAAGTCGCTCAAATCGGTCACCTTTGACCGCCCGGCGACGGCTGCAATTGCCGATGTCAATGATGGCTTCTGGCAATACAACCTGGCGACTCCGCTCAAGCCTGGCGAAACCCTCCAGATCCACTTTGAGTGCGCGTACGAGAACCCTGGCTTCCGCAACAGCGGAGAGCAGGCGGAGTTCGCCTACAACGGTACTTTCTTTGACAAGGACTACTTCTTTTCGCTGGGCTATGACCGCGGTCGAGAACTTGACAATCCTGTCCGCCGGCGCGAAGAAGGTCTGCCCCAGCAGGAGGAAATGCCCGACCGCGGAAACCCGGCAGCGATGAACACAAACCTCTTCAGCCCTGACTCTGATTTCATCACTTATCACACGGTCGTCAGCACGACCCCCAGCCAGATCGCCATCTCACCGGGCTACCTTGCCCGCGAATGGCAGCAGAATGGCCGTCGCTACTTCGAATACTCCATGGGCTCGACCCGCATTCAGAACTTCTTCAACTACATGTCCGGCGACTACGCGGTTCGTCGGGAAAAGTACAAAGGCACCAACATCGAGGTGTACTACTACCCAGGCCACGCCTACAACATCGACAAGATGATTGGCGCCTCAGAGGGTGGGCTGGACTACTACACGGCCAATTATGGCCCCTACCAGTTTGCGCAGTATCGCATCATCGAATTTCCGCGCTACCGCGGTTTCGCGCAGTCATTTCCCAACACAGTTCCGTTTTCAGAAGCTATCGGCTTCATTGGCCGCCTTGAAAAGCCGGAAGACATCGACTTTACCTGGTTCGTCACCGCCCACGAACTCGCGCATCAATGGTGGGGGCATCAACTCATTGGCGGCGCTGAGAAAGGCTCAAACATGATGTCTGAGAGCCTCGCCGAATACTCCGCCCTCCGCGTCATGCAAAAGAAGTATGGTGACGAAAACATGCGCCGCTTCCTCAAGTTCGAGCTGGACGGATACCTGCGCGGCCGGTCTGGTGAAGTGCGCCACGAACCACCGCTGGTCCTGGTTCAGAGCGAACCGTATGTCTGGTACCAGAAGGGATCGATGGCATTCTACGGTCTCTCTGACGCGATTGGCGAAGACAAGCTCAACCTTGCCCTCAAGGAATTCCTCGAAAAGTGGAAGATGAATGGGCCGCCCTACCCGGACACGCGCGACCTGGTCGCGGCGCTGCGCAAGCAGACGCCCCCTGACCTGCAATACATGATCACTGACCTGTTTGAGACCATCACTCTGTACGACAACAAAACTGTCTCCGCCAGGGTGCAGGAAACCGCCGACCACAAATATCGGGTCACGCTCATTGTTGATGCCCGCAAGATGCGCGCCAACGGCGAAGGTGCTGAAACTGAAATTCCTATCCACGACCTCGTCGAAGTGGGTGTTTTCAAAGGCAAAAAGGACTCAGAAAAGCCCCTCCATACCGAAAAAGTGTGGATTACCCAGCCGCATACCACCTTCATTTTCGTTACAGACGAAAAGCCCTCGCGTGCAGCCATTGACCCCTACAGCAAACTGATCGACCGCAACCCGGAAGACAACTGGGCGGATGTCGAATAGCAAAGGGTTTTCTTTTTTGAGGTCTGACTGGAAACGACTTTGGAGGAGCAGGGCTTTCAGTGTGTTCGCGGCGGCTGACTACTTTGAGGGAGGCTTGCTGGCGGGGCTTTCTGGGAGCGCGTAGATGATTTCGTTGGGGCGAGCGTAGTGGAGGCGCTCGCGAGCCTCGTGCTCGATAGCTCCCGGGTCGGATCTGAGGCGGTCAACATGCTGGCTGAGGCGGGCGTTTTCAGCCGTGAGTTGCTGCACTTCGATGGCCAGGGCTTTGTTTTCTGCGCGCTTTTGCTGCCAGCTCGTCAGGCCGTTGCGTCCGTTGACGACGTGCCAGGCGAGGAGCATGGCGATGGCAAACGCCGCGATCGTGACGAGGCGGCGGCGGTTGGAGACGAGGGTCTTCAAGCCGGTTTTTTCGGGTGGGGTGGGGGTGGCGGGTTTGAGGGTTTGGGGCATTTTAGTGGTGAGTGAATCGTGGTTAAAAACAAAACAAGGACAGAAGCAGATTCCCTTTGGGAATGACAGACGGAAAAGCAGAAGCAAATGCAACGGCAAAAGCAAATGCAACGGTAAAAGCAAAAGCAACGGCAAATGCAAGTTCAACGACTCATCGACTTTTGTGGTTCCCACCCATGCCGCAAAGGGCGCGGCAAGGATGGGGCACCCGGGATTCTTTCGTGCGAAGGATGACGACTCTGGTAACGAAGTGCTAGTTCAGGACGAAGGCTTTGGCTGCTGCTGAGAGCGAGGCCATGTCGGCTTCGTTTCTGGCTTCGGTGTAGGCGCGGACTACTGGCTCCGTCCCTGAAAGCCGGTAGCAAACCCAGGAACCGTCGTCGAGAACGAGTTTGAGGCCGTCAGTGCGGACGACCGCTGTAACTTTGCGGCCGCCCAGTTCCGTTGGATCTACTTTCAACTTCTGAGTGAAATTTGCTTTGTCCTCTGGGGTCAAGTGAAAGTTCTCGCGAACGGGATAGAAGGAACCTACTTTGGCAAATAGCTCCTTCAATTGAGTGCCCAGAGACTTGCCTCGTCTTGCGACCATTTCTGCGACGAGGAGGCCGGCGATGACGCCGTCTTTTTCAGGGACGTGTCCGCGGATGGTAAGGCCGGCGGATTCTTCCCCGCCGATGGCAATTTTGTCGGCGATGATGAGTTCGCCAATGTATTTGAAGCCGACCGGGGTCTCATAGAGCGGGACGTTGTGGAAGTCGGCGAGGGCGTTGATGAGGTTTGTGGTCGCGACAGATTTGGCGACTCCGTTGCGCCAGCCTCGGGTTTCGACGAGGTAGTCGAAGAGGAGGGCGATGATGTAGTTGGGCTGGAGGAAGGTGCCGTCGCTATCGACGATGCCGAAGCGGTCTGCGTCGCCGTCGGTGGCGATGACGAGGCTGGCACCGATTTGGTTCATCTTGGCCTTAGCTTCGGCGAGCAGGTGGTCGTCCGGCTCTGGAGCGTGGCCGCCGAAGAGGACATCGCGGTAATCGTGGACGGTAGCAACTTCGACGCCGACGGAGCGGAGGATGTGGCAACTGTAGCCGCGCCCTGCCCCCCAGAAGGGATCAAAGACGACTTTAATGCCGGATGCTGCAATGGCTTTGAGGTCAACGAGCTCGGCGATGCGGGCGAGGTAGGCGGGCTTGACGTCTGTGGTTTCAAAGCCGGGTTCGGATGAATTGAGGCGGGGAATCCGGGGGTCATCGCCAAGCGCCATGATGGCGGCCTCGATCTGCCGTGTTACTTCAGGGAGCGCGGGTGCGCCGTCGTGTGTCGAAAACTTGATGCCGTTGTATTCAGGAGGATTGTGGCTGGCGGTGAAGTTGATCGCTCCAGATGTCTTGAGGGTGGTGACTGCATAGCTGATGGCGGGGGTGGGTGCGGCATCTGGAATGACGATAGGGGTGATGCCGTGTGCGGCGAGGATGCGCGCGGCTTCGTCAACGAAGGCTTCACCGAGGAAACGAGGGTCACGACCAACGAGGACGCGATGAGGAGCTGGCTGGGTGAGGACGTAGGCGGCGATGCCGGCGACGGCGCGGCGGATGTTGGCGATGGTGAATTCGTCGGCGACGATGGAGCGCCAGCCGGAGGTACCGAACTTGATGGGCGTGGGCATGGTGGTCTTTCCTCGGTAAAGGTGCACAGTAATCTTGCCGTACTCGGGCGCGGTCGGCAAGCGGGAAACGCCGGAGATGTTGATTTTGATGGGATTGAGGGGCATGGATGGCGTTCTGATATTCTTCGAATTAAGGCTGCGTATCTGTGATGAGTATTTGCTCGCGAAGTTCGAGAGACTTTTTCTTGTGCGGGAGAGCCGGGCGCGCTGGTCTACATCGTGATAGGACAGCAGGAAATGTGCGAAAGGTGTGCTGATGCATTGGTTGCTGGCAGGCCTGGCGGTTTCAGTTGCTGCGCTGTTGATCGCGGCGTTGATCCTTGCCCGTTATGTAAAGCGGTCGCAGCGTGGGCGTTCCGATGAGAACGCTGGCGCAATTCAGGGTCTAACGGAGAAACCGAGAAGCGAAGATGGAGATAAGGCATGAATCGTATAGCTGAGAGTGTTTCGGTAAGGGCAGGACTGGATTCGTGGCCGAGCATGGTTGGGACGCTGTTGCGCAGCGGTGGCCTGGTGCTGGCAGGGAGTGCGCTGGTGGCGGTATGCGCTCATGTAGCTGTTCCGCTTGGTTTTACGCCGGTGCCGGTGACGTTGCAGCCGTTTGCAGTGCTGCTGCTTGGATTGCTGATGAGCCCACGTGTGGCTTTTGCGACGATGTTGGCTTATCTGGCTGAAGGCGCAGCCGGATTGCCGGTCTTTACACCGCATGGGCTGGGCGGGATGGCCCAGTTGCTGGGTCCAACGGGCGGATATCTGCTGAGCTACCCGGTGGTGGCCCCGTTGGTGAGCTGGATGTATCGGCAAGGGTCGCGCGGGTTTTATCGCGGCGTGGCGATTACCGGGGCAGGCAGCCTGGTGACGCTGGCCATGGGCGCAGTTTGGCTGGGCCTGTTTACACATGCTACGGCGAGCGCAGTTCTGACGCATGCGGTGCTGCCGTTTTTGCCGGGGGACGTGCTCAAGGTGGTGGCTGCGGCGGGGATTGCAGTTGGAGTTTCGCGGTATCGGCGAAGCTAGGTGGGATTGAGTTTTGCAATGGGCTATCGAAAGTTGAAAGGATGTTTTTGACGTGAGTAACACATTGGCCAACGCGGGACATGTTGCGGGGACGCGGACGATCAGTATTGCGCATAGTCCGGATTCAGACGATGCTTTTATGTTTTATGGCTTGGCGACGAACAAGATTCGCGTGCCTGGTTTCAAATTCACGCATACGCTGTGCGACATTGAAACGCTGAACAAACGAGCGATGGACGAGGCATTCTTTGACATCACGGCGGTGTCTTTCCATGCGTATCCGTATATTCAGGAGAATTACACTCTGATGAGCTGTGGCGGCAGCGTGGGCGAGGGCTACGGACCGATGGTGGTTTCGAGCCGTCCGATGACGAACGATGACTTGAAGAAAATCACGGTAGCGGTTCCGGGCACGATGACGACGGCCTACCTCGCACTGAAGATTTTTAATCCAGAGATTGAGACGGAAGTTGTGCCGTTTGACCAGATCATTCCCGAGATTCAGGCGGGACGCTTTGAGGCCGGTCTGATCATTCACGAGGGGCAGTTGACATACGCGACCAGCGGTTTGCGTAAGGTGATTGACCTGGGCGTGTGGTGGCGGGAACAGACGGGCCTGGTGCTGCCGCTGGGCGGAAATGCGGTGCGGCGAAGCCTGGGAGCAGAGACGCTGCACACGGTAACGCAAGCGTTGCGAGAATCGATCCAGCATGGTTTGGACAATCGGGAGCAGGGCCTGGAATATGCGATGCAGTTTGCACGCGACCTGGATGTGAACCTGGCGAACCGTTTTGTAAGCATGTACGTGAATGAGCGAACTCTGAGCTATGGGGCAGATGGGCAAGAGGCGATTCGCCGGATGCTGGCATTGGGCTACGAGCGGGGGATTATCCCAATCAAGCCCAATGTCGATTTCGTCGATTAACCGAGCCGCAGGAATTCAGGCGCATAAGGCTTGCGATTTTCAGAAAGCAATTTCTGGAAATCGCAAGCCTTTTTCAATTGCGTGAGCGGACAGGCTTCAGAGCACTCTCTGTATGCTCCTCAACGCGAAATCTGGACATGACAGCGCTGAGGCTGACAGCGAGCTCGCTGAGAGCTTCGCAGGCTCGAGCGGACTGTCTTGCTCCAGAGGCAGTGAGATCGGAGATTTTGGCAATCTCGTTGATAGAGTGGTTTACCTTTTCGGTGGTGCTGGACTGTTGGGTCGCGGCAGCGGCAATCTGGTTGACCATGCTTGCCGCCTCCTGTGCGCCATCGATAATCAGCCGCAGCTTGATGCCTGCTTCCCCTGTTGCTGAGACGCCCTTGCGGACCTGGATGGTTCCCTTGCTCATGGCTTCGACAGCGGCTTCGGTTTCGTGCTGGATGGCTCCAATCATTTCGGCAATTTCCTTGGTGGCCTTGGTGGTGCGTTCGGCCAGATTGCGCACTTCGCCTGCGACGACGGCGAATCCTCGCCCCTGTTCACCGGCGCGTGCCGCTTCGATGGCGGCGTTGAGCGCGAGCAGGTTGGTGCGACCGGCAATTTCATCGATGACATCGACAATCTGCCCGACCTGGGTTGAGCGCTCTCCGAGGCCGGCAATCTGGACGGAGACGCGTCCGACAGATTCAGTGACACTCTGCATCATGGCGATGGTTTGATCGACGACCTGTCCGCCGTCAGCGGCATCTTCGGCAGCTTTGCGGGTTTTCAGGGCAGCGTTGTTGGAATTGCGGGAGACTTCAAGGACAGTTGCCGACATCTCATGCATGGCAGAGGCGACATGGGCAGTCTGCCCCTGTTGCGCTTCCGCACCCTTGGCCATCTGGGTCGTGGAAGCGGTCAACTGTTCACTGGCGGCTGCCAGTTTGATTGTGTTGGCCTTGACCTGGCGCATGGCATCCTGGAGTTTGTTGAGGAATTCGTTGAACCAGATGCCGACTTCGTCGATTTCGTTTTTCCCGTTGATGAGGACGCGCTGGGTAAGGTCACCCTCACCTTCTGCTATGTCTTGAATGCGAAGAGCGAGTGCTCGCAGCGGCAAAACTACTTTGAACTGAACAACCCACCAGGTCGCGGCGCAGCTAATCAAGGCAAAGAGACACATCACGAGTCCAGTCATGCGGCTGCGAACGGACCATGCGTCGACGATGTCGAGTTGAACCTGAAAGTCCGAAGCGATGTCTTTGTCAAAGGTCGCCATCATGTCTGACAGGTCTTTGTTTTGTTTCCCGAGTTTGCTCATCTGCGCCATCATTTCGTCGCCAGGCGTGCCCTTCGTATTGAGGACTGCGGCATAGAACTGATGGTCGCGAGCACGGACATCAGAGAACGTGGCAGCAAGGGAATCGGCCTTGTTGCCAAGATTTGGGATTTTTTGCAGAGCGGCCTTCACAAAAAGGATGGCGGCTTCAGTTTGTTCGGCATCCTTTTCGGCAGTGTCAAACGATGCCTGGTCCTGAAGGACGACGGCGTCTCCGTAGTGCTTTTTCATGCGCTCGAAGCTGGCCTCCGCCTCCTGGGTGCGCAGTGCGGCGGGAAACAGGGCCGAGGAAATCTGCGACATCCGGTTATGGGAAATTGAGGCGGAGATTAGAACCATCGCGAGCACGAGGAGGTAACCTGCGACGAGGACGCCGAGAATACTCAGGATGCGCGACTTGATTTTCATGGATTGGAACATGACCTACCTCACCGCCAGAACTTTGACACCATCATGAGGAGTAGCCGCGCTGATGTAACCAACGGCACCTGCATTGTGAGCAACGTAGTCGACGACTGCTGCCTCAGAATCAAGTGACTTGGGCATGGACGCCTGGCCAGAGAAGACAAGGCTGCGCCACGTAGCACGGAAGGCTGCGTCGTTCTTGCCGATGTATTCGGCGAGAAACTGGTCGTTGGCTGACCCTGATTTAAGCAGGATGGGGGTGACCTTGGAGCCATCTTTCAGGCTGGATGAGCCTCCTGAGAGGACGTCTTTGAGGTCAGACTTGGCAACGGTTGTGGATTTAACGCTGTTATTGGCGATGACCAGAACCTCGGCATACGCCTGACTCGTCAAGAGGAGCGTGGCGGCCACGAGAAAGAACGAGCAAAACTTGATTTTCATGGGGATATTCTTCTTTCGATGAGTTCTTAGAAGCTGACGCCTATTTTGAGAATGGTGAGTTTGGTATCGGGTTTGATTCCATTGGGATTCAGGGTGGTGTCATAGTCCAGTTCAGTACCGTGAACAAAGTGCTGTTCAGCCTTGGCGTAGAGAAACTGATTGAAGTCATAGCGCGCTGCGATGGCCCAATCCAGTGAGTCGCGAGCCGGCCCAAGTTTGGCGCTGTGGTCAACGGACTGGCTGTTGTAGACCCCGGCAGTGAACTTATCTGTGACCTTGTAGCTGGCCATGGCATACCAGGCGCGCTGGTCAACGTGGACCGGAGTTGTGGGCAGCGGAGCTAAAACAACTGCTCCGGAAACAGGGAGGCGGTTCCACTCTCCGGCAACCATCAGCTTGTCTTTTCGTAGCGGGCAAAAAAGCTTTGGGTATTGAGAGGATTGATGATCTCTTTGCCCTGCAAGGCTCCGCCGCCAGCAGTGATCACGGAACTCCATTTCGCGTCTTTGAGATCAGAGGCGCCGATCATCAGGCCGGGGATGGGAGTTTTCCAGCGGAGCGCACCTCCCAGGGTAATGCCGTTCAGACCGTTCGGCAGGTCCAGGCCGCTTTCTTTCTGGACGACGAAATAGCCGTCATCCGTGCCCAGGACGCGTTCTCCTCCCCAGGCGCGATACTCCAGTTTGCCCAGTTTCTCACCCAGTTTGACGGTGCCATAAACGACGCCACCGTAGTGGGCCAACAGCGAGTTGCGACTCCCTATGGGGTAGACGCCCTGCGGCAACAAGGCCCAAAGGTACGAAGGATCAATATCCTGAATTTCGTTGTAGAGACCCGAGGGGGTTTTGACTTTGCCAAAACGGACACCAAAACGGTCATCGACCTTGTAGTCGGCCGAGGCCCAGTCCAGGGTGATGGCGTTGCCGAAGTTGCCGAGCAGAAAGTATCGCCCCTGCACCCCGATGCGCAGCTTTGGAATGGGTTGTGAAGTGATGTTAACGACAGCTTCAGTCCACGCCGGGCTGCCATCGCTGGAGCTGGTGGTGAACATGTTGTTTTGGGTGGAATAGAGAAATCCCTGGGTGGCGTAGCCGTGGATCTGAATGTTCAGATCGTCGAGGCTTTGAGCGTTACCCGCTGAAATCATTACGCTCAGGGCTGAAACCGCAAGCAGGATTTGCCTCATCAATGGTGTCCGCACTTGGTGTGTCCTTTCCGACATAAGTTTGCGTGTAGCTGGCTCATCGGCTAACAACTGCGAGACATGAATATCCACGACGGGCGGGTTTCTCATCTGCATCGAAGTTCATTCCTGAAACGCATCGACCCGAATTCAGGTTCCAGATTGGAATGACCAGAGTTTCAGGCTCCAAATTGAGCTGGGACGGCGCGAATCCGGGGTTGCTTTCATGCCTCTGAGACAGCTGTGTTGCTGGTTGCTTGGGGCAGTTTTCTTTGAATTAGCTAAGTTGGGGCCGAACCAAGCTAAGGATTTTTTAATCCCGGACGATAAGGGGTGTGGAGGAAGTCCATGCTCTCGAAAAGCTTGTCTGTGGGGCCGCAGCCCAGGGTGGTGCTGGTTTCAGTGGATTCAGTGTTGACGATGGAACTACACCGAGTGCTGTCGCAATTGGGAATCCCGATGCTTTCGGCGGCCTATGCTGAGGCTGTGATTGCGGCGGTTCATGGCGAGTTGCATGGTGCTTCAGGTGCGGTAGTGATCTTGCTGGATGGCCGGCTGCCAGCCGTGGCGCAGGGTCAGTTGCTCGCGGCGCTCCATGAGGCAGATGTCCATCGTCGATGTGCGTTGGCGCTGATTGCAGACGAGGTATCGGACGAGTGGATCGCACGTTTGCGGGAGGGGGCGATCGACGACATCGTTCCACGTGTGGCGGATACTGGTTCGTGGAGCACCCATTTGAGTACGATGCAGCGGGGGCATGCCCTGCATTGCGAACTGGAGCAGTTGCGCGAGACGGCGCATTTTGGGCTTGATCTGGACCTAGTCACGGGGATCTTCAATCGGGAGACAATGCTATCGATCTTGTTCAGGGAAACGGACCGAGTGCAGCGGCAGCGAGGGGCCCTTTGCCTGGTGCTGCTGGACATTGATGATTTCGCTCATTGGACGAGTACGTTTGGGTCTGGGGCAGGTGACCAGCTCTTGCGTGAGGTAGCTGATCGAACGGGGCGGATGATGCGCAACTATGACGTACTGGGGAGAGTGGATTCGGAGCGATTCATGATGGTGCTGCCGGGGTGCAGCCTGGTGAATGCAGAGATGCTGGCGGAGCGGATGCGGCTGGAGGTATTTGGTGCGCAGTTTGTGGTGACGGACACGGATGGCGAGCGGGTTCAGATACGGCTGACGGCTTCGTTTGGGATTACTTCGAGTCGTGGGCGTTCGCCGGTGGTGGTGATGCACGAGGCGGAGCAGACGGTCGAGCGCGGGAAAGCGGCGGGGCCGAATTCGATTCGGTGCGCGAGTGATCTTCCAGCGACGCCTGAGACAGGGGAAGGGCTCAGGCAGCTCTTTCGTGGGAATGAGATTTTGATGCGGTAGTTTTCATTCAATTGTTGCGATGCGGCTCCGGGTCTCTGGCAGAGGTCCGGAGCCTTTTTACATTTGTAGATGAGCAGAGTTGGCAGGAATCCTTTGGACTGCAAAGCGTATCTTGTGTTTAGTGAGAAGAAAATGGGGGCTTGAACGATGGCGGAAATTATCTTGCGGGTTGATGGGATGCATTGTGGTTCGTGCATACGGCGGGTGACGCAGACGATTGGCGCGGCGGGGGCGTTTGAGGTGAAAGAAGTGCGGATTGGTGCTGCGCGATTTGAGGCAGCGGAGGCGGAAACAGCGGAGCCCGTGATTGCGGCGCTGGCCAAGGCTGGTTTCAAAGCACATGTGGAAGCATAAGTGGCTACAGAGACGATTGAGCTCCCGGTAATTGGCATGACGTGCGCGGCTTGTCAGCACCATGTAGAGGCCACACTACTGGCAGCGCCGGGCGTGCAATCGGCGCGGGTGGACCTGATGCGACATCGGGCTCGAGTCGAGTTTGACGGGTCGGCCGCCAGCCCGGCGGCGTTGGTGGAGGCGATTCGCCAATCAGGGTACGACGCCGTGGTGCCGCGATCAGATGGAAATTTACACGGTTCGAGTGATCATCCGAGGGCTGATACAGGCGCGGGCTTAAAGGCCGGGCTGACGATTGCTGCTGGAATTCTGGCAATGGTGGCGGCGATGCCACTCGGTTCAGCAGAGACGATGGGACCGTGGGATCTTTGGCTGATGCGGCTGATGCCGTGGTTGTACGCGATCCCGCTTTCGTGGCTTCGCTGGGGATTGTTGATCGTCACGGCGTTGTTGGCGGTTTGGGCCGGGGCGCCGATCTATCGCAGCGCCTGGAAAGCGCTGTGGCACGGTGAGACCAATATGAACACACTGGTTTCGCTGGGCACCGGGGTGGCGTTTGTCTATTCGGTCTGGGGAACGATAGTGGGCGGGCGCGGTGAGGTTTATTTCGACTCGGTGCTTTTGATTCTGGGTTTTCTGCTGTTGGGAAAGTGGCTCGAAGGGCGGGCGCGGCATGCGGCATTGGCTGCGGTGGATGCGCTGGCGCAATTGTTGCCAGCAAAAGTGCGCGTGAGGCGGGAAGTCGGAGAGGTTTTGATTCCGCTGGATGACGTCCGGGTTGGGGATCTGGTGGTGATCCTGCCGGGTGAACGGATGCCGGTGGATGGAGTGATCGAATCGGGCCGGACGACCGTTGATGAATCGATGCTGACGGGGGAATCTGTGCCGCTCGAGCGAGGCATAGGGGAGCGGGTGCTGGCGGGCAGCCTGAACTACGACGGTGCAGTGGCGGCACGGGTGGAGCAGGCTGGCGAAGGGACGACTCTGCGGCAGATTGCTCGTTTGGTGGAGCAGGCTCAGGGTTCGAGGGCTCCGATGGAGCGGCTGGCGGACCGGGCGAGTGCTGTATTTGTGCCGGTGGTGCTGGGGCTGGCGGTGCTGACGTTCGTGGGTTGGCTGGTGCTGGCGCATGATCTGACGCAGGCAGTAGCGGCAACTGTTTCGGTGCTGGTGATTGCCTGCCCGTGCGCAATGGGCCTCGCGGTGCCGGCCGCACTGACCGTGGCCATTGGGCGCGGGGCGCAGATGGGCGTGCTGATCAAGGGCGGTGAGGCTCTGGAGCGGGTGGCGGGTTTGCAGGCTGTCGTGATGGACAAGACCGGAACGCTCACGGAGGGCAAGCCAGCGCTGGTGGGTATTACGGTGTTGCCAGGATTTGCCGAGGAGGGCCTGTTGCGGATGGCCGCTGCAGCTGAAGACCACTCTGCGCATCCGCTGGCGCATGCTGTGGTCGATGCGGCGCGGGCACGCGGGCTGACGTGGGGAACGGCATTGGATGTTCAGGTGATGCCTGGGCGTGGCCTCTCGGCTACGGTTGAAGGCAAGGCGATTCTACTGGGGAATGAAGCATTGATGCGCGAATGGTCTATTCCCTTCCCTGGGGAAGTTCATGCCAATGCAGATGCGGGTCTGACGCGGCTATGGATGGCTTTCGATGGCCGACTGGTGGGTTGCTTGGATGCGAAGGATGTTCTGCGACCGACGGCTACTGCGGCGATGGCCTGGTTGCGAGCCGCAGGTCTCACGGTCGAGATGCTTACAGGAGACTCCGCGCGAGCGGCTGAGCCGATTGCGGCCGCGTTGGGAATTGCTGCCGTATCTTCGGGATTGATGCCGGGCGACAAGGTCAGCCGCATTCGCGCGATGCAGGCCGAAGGCATCAAGGTTGCAATGGTGGGTGATGGAATCAACGATGCTGCTGCACTGGCACAGGCGGATGCGGGCATGGCGATGGGCACGGGCGCGGCCCTGGCGCAGGAGGCTGGAGACGTACTGCTGATGCAGAGCGACCCGCGCGGTATCTGCACAGCGATTGGGCTGGCGAGGGCTACAGTGGTGGTGATGCGGCAGAACCTCGGTTGGGCTGTGGGTTATAACGTGGTGGGAATTCCGTTGGCTGCGGGGCTGCTGTGGCCGGCGTTTCATGTGATGCTGACGCCGTGGATGGCAGCCGGAGCGATGGCTTTCAGCTCGGTGAGCGTGCTGTTGAACAGCTTGCGGTTGCGGAGCTGGCGTGGGCCGGAGCTGGCGGGATAGGAGTTTTCTTTTCGCCCGGGTACAGGTCTGAGCCTAGTGCCGGTTGATTGGCATGAAATGATCCGCTACGTCTGATAATAAAGGGGGGGAGAGGAGGTACACTTTTCGCAATGCAAATATTGCAGATTGCAATATTTGCCTGCTTTTGTGTGCTCCTTGGGTGATTTTGCCTGTTGGCATTTGTCGGCCAGGCGGCCTGGATATTGAGACTCTTTCGAGTGTACGGGGGTGGGGACTAATTGTCGGCAAGGGTGTTGGAGTTTGGGAGGAGGCGGGTGATGAGGGCGTCGAGAGCCCATTGGCCGGGTCCGAAGATGAGGACCATGAGGGCAGCGAACCAGAAGGTGTAGGGGTCTGCGGCGTAGAACTTGCCGGGGTCGGAGAAGATCTGGCCGAGAGCTTCGCGGTCGGCGGTCCAGTAGGCGACGGACATGTTGAGGAAGAGTACGAGGGCGATGATGCGGCTGCCGAGGCCGAGAGCGAGCAGGATGCCGCCGACGAATTCGACGAGTGAGACGAAGATGGCGGTGAGGTGGGGCTGGGGGAGGCCGAGGGAGGTGAAGAAGTCAGTGACCTGGGCGATGCGATGGAGTTTGCCCCAGCCGGTCTGGGCGAACTGCCAGCCCCAGTAGAGGCGGACGGCGAGAAGGAGCGGGTTTTGGCCGTGGTTGAGCAGGGTGACGGCGGTGAGGTAGAGGGCGCGGAGGCGGGCGAGCAGGGACATGGGTAAGCCTTTCGGGAGTGAAGTGCGAGTGTGAAGTGTGAGTGTGAAGTGTGAAGTGTGAGCGTGAAGGGCCAGCGCTAACGGCAACAGCGGATCCCTGGCTGCGCTCAGGATGCGAAAGGCTCTGGAAGGGGGGTGCAGAGCCAGCCCAGTTCGGCCCAGTTTGTGAACCATTGCTGGACGAGAGCTACTTGTCTGGGGGCTGCTATGCGGAGGCCGGCGAAACCTGCCTGCAGGGCTTCGGGAAGGGTTGTTCCGGAGCGCAGGGCGGCTAGAGTCTGGTACTCGGGCCGGGTGAGGGGTTTGTAGTAGAGCGAGTCGTCGGCGCGGTGGATTGCCAGCCAGGTCGCCTTTTTGCTGAGGCGAAGGCGCTTTACCGCGTGAATTGCGGAGTCGCCGGTGCGGGTGCCGGCTTCAGAGGATTCGCGCTTCTGGCGCTGGTGCATCTGGAGGACGAAGTCGTCTGCGGGGTAGCTGAGGGCGAGGAGCTGGACGTGAGGCTGGAGGCCGAGCTGGGAATCGGCACCGAGGGCGGCGACCGCAGCGAGTGAGAGCGGGGTGAGTTCAGCATTGTCAAAGGCCTCGACGCAGGCCCACTCGACCTGGGTGACGTCGATGGCGAGGGCGAAGCGTGGTCCTGCGAAGCGTGGGTTGGCGGTGAGCCAAGCGTGAAGGCTCGAGCCGAGATTGCGCAGGGTGAAGGAGCGGCTGGGGTGGGCGGCGAGGTAGGCATTCATCAGGGATTCAAAACGCGCCGGGTCGACGACGGCGCGGAGAGCGGGGAAATCTTCAGTGAAGGCGCTTTGCAGACGGAACCAGTATTGGCGGTTGTAGATTTCAAGGCGGTCGAAGGCGGTGAGGCGGCTGTTGGGCTGGATGAATTCAGCAGCTACCTCGGTCATGGGGCGGCCTGCGGAGTTCGTTGGCTGCATGAGCTCGTCGGCGGTGAGTGGGAGCATGACGGCGGCGGCCATGGTGCGCTGGAGCTGTTCTAAATTCATGGGCTGAATCACAGGGCGACTCCGGCCAGCAGTTGGTGTTCTGCGGGAGTTTCCAGCGGTTTGAGGTAGCGCTCGGCTTTGCGGGCTTCGGCCCAGACCTCGTCAAAAGTGGGGATGAGGTCGTCCCATTCGAGCAGGGTGGGGGTGGGTCCGCAACGCTCGATGGCGCGGGCGTAGAGCTGCCAGACGGGTTCGATGACGGGGTGGTCGTGGGTATCGAGGATGTACTTTTCGTAGCGGGTGTGGCCGGCGATGTGGATCTGGGCGACACGTTCGGCGGGGATGGCGTTGACGTAATCGATGGGGTCGAAGTCGTGATTAACCGAGGAGACGTAGATGTTGTTGACGTCGAGGAGGATGCCGCAGTCGGCGCGCTCGACGACTTCGTTGAGGAACTCCCACTCGGTCATCTGGGAGTCAGTGAAGGCGGCGTAGCTGGAGACATTCTCGACGGCAACGGGGATTTCGAGGAAGTCCTGGACGAGGCGGATGCGGGCGGCGGTTTTTTCGACGGCTTCCCATGTGTAGGGCAGGGGGAGCAGGTCGTGGGAGTATGTGCCGTCGATGGAGCCCCAGCAGAGGTGGTCAGAGAGCCAGGGGGTTCTGGTGCGGCGGACGAGGGTTTTGAGGCGGCGGAGGTGTTCGCGGTCGGGGGCCTGCGAAGAACCGAAGTACATGCTGACGCCGTGCTGGACGACTTTGTACTGGTCCATGATGCGGTCTAACATGCGGAGGGGACGGCCGCCATCGACCATGTAGTTTTCAGAGATGATTTCGAACCAGTCGACGGCCGGTTTATGGGAGAAGATGTGGTCGTAGTGGGGGATCCGCAGGCCGATACCGACGCCGTGAGTTTGGAATGCATTGAAGCGATTGGCGGCCATGCGATTTTCCTTTTGGAGTGTTGCGCAATCGAAATCTGAGTTTTTTGTCTGACGCCGAGGGTGGGATCACTCATCGAGTTTTGCCACCCCCGGCATGGTGTTGAGCTGCGGGGTTGAGTTAGAGGACCGATCTAGATGACCGAAGGTGGCTTGGAGCCGTCGGTGGCGCAACCGCCCTTGCCCTTGCAATCGTTCTTGCCTTTGCAGCCGTTGGCGCTGGACTTGCATCCGCCCTGGCCTTTGCAATCGTTCTTCCCCTTACAGGAGTGCTTGGTTTTGTCCTGATCCTGGCTGGCCAGGCGGAAACCGGCGACGGCCGAGACGCGGGTTTTGGCAGAGGAGTGGTTGACGGGCTGTGCTGCGGCCATGGTGCCGCCAACGAGACCGGTGAGAGCGGCGCTGAGCAGGAGTGCATTGATGGAGTTCTTCATGGGTGATTTCCTCGTGTTGGATTTGTGAGCGGAAACAATCCGCTGGGTTGATGCGCGGCAGGGGCTGAGAATCTCTCGGTTGCCTCTGCAGGGAAGACTTACGCTGTGTAGGAGTGAGGGTCCGTCGCAAAGGTTACAGGTGCTTCAGAAAAAATAGGCTGACGGTACGTGTGCGGCGTCTTGAGTTGGAAATTGGATGAGAAACCCCAGAGGTTGTTGACGACCGGTTGGGTGACGCGCTTTGGAGAAAGGCTGGTCGCTGGGATAGGCTATGCACCAGTGGAGACTCCAGGTACTTTGCCGGTTCCTACTTCCCTGCCTTCGGGACGGCTGCGGCTTGCTGCGTTTACGGGACTTGTGTTTGCTCTCTTGCAGAGCCTTTGCACGGCGGTTATCGCTATCAGCGGCATCCGCGTGGCGATTGGATTGACGGCGCTGGCTGCGGCTGGGGGCATCTATGCACCGGCGCGGGGCTTCCACCAGGACGCGATACGAATCCCGATGCTGATGCTGGGCGGCCTGGGAGCGGTAGTCAACCTTGCGGTACTGGCGCGGGTGTGGCGATTGCGGGCGCGGGCCTCGGCGGGCTGGCGGCGAAGGGAAATCACGGGGAAAGAGCGCCGTTCAGAGCGATTGCAACTGGCGTTGGCGGTGTTGACGCTGGTGCTGATTGGGGCCGAAAGCTGGACGCATCTGATGGTGCATCGGAGCGGGCCGCCGCCTGAGCAATCGCATAGCGGATAGAGCGGGCGGGAAGAGGATCTCTCGGGACTGCTGTTTGTTCAGGACTGCTCTTCGTTCAGGACTGCTCTTCGTTCAGGACTGCTTCGAGTCGCTGATGGAGGCGTTCGCTGTAGCCGCGGGGAATCTCGAAGATGCGTTCGTCTGCCATCAGAATGACGACGTTGCGGGTGGAATCCATGACGGCAGAGCAGATTTCGCAGTGCTCCAGGTGGCGGTCGATTTCGGCGCGCAACATCGGCTCCACATCTCCGTCGATGTAGTCGGAGATGTGATCCCAGACATGTTTGCAATCAATTTTCATACGCGCCTCCCAAAAAGCCCTCGCTTTGGCGGTGCAAAGCCCTTGAGCACTGGAACCAGCTCCTTTTGCAACATGATGCGTGCCCGGTGCAGTCTAACTTTGACGGATCCGGGGGTAATGCCTAATGTATCGGCAGTTTCCTGAACATCCATTTCGTCGATGTCTCTGAGTTGCACAACGTCGCGGTAAATCGGGGGTAGGTTGAGAATGGCCCGACAGAGACATTGGCGGAGTTCCTTACGTTCGAGAGCTTCCAGGGGAACTTCGCGCCAGTCGGTGAGCATGGCTGGGGTGAAGTCGCCTCTGGGAGCCTCGCCGTCGAGGTCGGGTTCGAGGGGCTCTTCGGGCCGGGAGCTGCGTTTGCGGAGCAAGCCGAGGCCTTCATTGCGCGCGATGGAGATGACCCAGGTACTGAATTTGGCGTCGCCGCGGAAGTTGTGCAGGTTGCGGTAGACCTTGATGAAGGCTTCCTGGGCTGCGTCTTCGGCGTCGGTTTCATTGCGGAGAAGGCCGAAAAGCATGACGAAGACGGCGCGTTCGAGGGGGCGGATGAGGTTGTGAAAGAGATGCTTTTCCCCAGCAAGAATCTGCGCGATTATCTGCGCGGTTGCTTCGGCGGTCATGCTGGGTTGGGGGGTCATGCGTGGTTACACAATCCTCGCGGCGAAGAATCCGAAGTGCCTATGGTTGGAGGGTGGCGCTGGGGCACATCCTCATCAACACTGTAGATGGTTGATGGCTGGGGAAAGTTACAAGCGATGGTCTTTCAATGTGGTACGGGCAATCTGGTACAAGCGCACGCCTGACTAAACCGTTTTAAAAAGATGAGTGGGCGAAGATGTTGAGGGGAATGGCCTCGGCCATGGCTTTGTAGCCGGCTGGGGAGGGGTGCAGGTGATCGCCGCAGTCGTAGGCGGGGAGCAGTTGATCGGGATGGGCAGGGTTGCGGAGGACGCTGTCGAAGTCGATGACGGCGTCAAAGTTGCCGGGAACACGAATCCATTGATTGACGGCCTGGCGGTCGGCTTCGCTGGCGGGCGAGGGGTGGTAGTAGTCTGAACCGACGTAGGGAGTGATGGTTGCCCCGTAGACCCGCAGACCCTGAGCGTGGGCGCGGAGGACGATCTGCTGATAGGCGGCGATAACGCGGTTGACGAGGACTTTGTGGTCGCCAGGGGGCACTTCACCGTCGCGGGCGAGACCACCGAGATCGTTGACGCCTTCAAAGACGATGAGCCAGCGAACCGCTGCCGGGGCGAGAACGTCGCGATCAAAGCGGGCGAGGACGTTGGGACCGAGGCCGTCGGTGAGCAGGTGGTTGCCGCCGATGCCCTGGTTGGAGACGCCGATGCTGCGGGTTTCAGGAGCTGCCTGAAGGCGCTGCGCAAGGATGTCAGTCCAGCGATTGTTGCCGTTGGTGGTGGCTCCGTGACCGTCGGTAATGGAGTCGCCCAGGGCAACGATGGAAGCCGCATCGGGGGTGGCGAGCACGTCAATTTCTGAGACCTGGTACCAGTGGTCAAGTTGTTTCGGCTCTGAGAATGTAGCGGCGCTCCCCAGGTCTCGATGAACGTACCAGGAGGTTGCGCGCGAACCTGGGTGGCCGGTCTGGCGGGCCGGAGGCTGATCGACGTGGAAGGATACGGCGAGGTCAGAGAGTGGAGCTAAGGGGTAGTCGAGTGGGTCTGAGATGAATTCTGCGCCGGGCGGGATCGTGACTTCAGGCTGGCCGGCGAACAGGAGCGGACGGTCACTCTTTGGGTCAATCGCTGGCGTGGAGGTCGATAGCGGTTTAGCGATATGGGCGGCGGTGATGTGCAGGGCATCGGTGCCAAAAGCATTGGAGAGATGCACACGGAGGGCTGTGCCACCGACGGAGAGGCGAAAGATCTGGCGGATTGTGGCATCGCTGAAGTCATCCGTTGGCAAGGTGTTTTGGGACTCTGGGATTTGCTGCGAGGCTCCCCAACTGGCGACCCAGGTGCCTGGCTTTGCGGGAAGTTGCGGGACTGGCTGGGCACCAAGAGAGCAGGCCAGCGCCAGAAAGCCGAGAATGGATGCGAATTTTCGTGCATGTTTCATCTGGATAGGTTTACCATGGGCCCCGTAGTAAATCGCTTTTCAAAGCGAGAGAAGCATATCAGTCTGGAGCGTTGCGGTGGCAAAAATGTTCAAGTCGCGTTTGATGTTGATCTGCCTATTGGGAGTTTGTGCGGTCGGTGTGAGGGCGCTGGCACAGAACGGCATGACACTGGCTCCAGTCACCTTGACGGCTGACCAGGACCACCTGAAGATGATGGAGCAGTTGGGCATCAAGACTCTGCGCGATGGGCCGAGCGGCGACGAGAAGGCTCCGAACCACGCCAACTACGATGAGTCGCAGGCCAATCCATTTCCGATTCTGCCTGACCCGCTCACGATGAACGATGGGACGAAGGTGACCTCTGCGAAGCAATGGCGGGAAACCCGTCGACCGGAGCTGGCGGAATTGCTTTCGAAATATGTGTACGGACGGGTACCGCAGAATGTGCCGAAGGTGACCTGGACGGTGACGGCGGTAGACCACGAAATGATGGGCTTCACGCCGGTCATCGCCAAAGACCTGATTGGCGAAGTGGACAATTCAGCCAGCCCTTCCATTCATGTGCGGATTCATATGACGTTGGTGACACCTGCGAATTCAAAGGGACCAGTGCCGGTGCTGATGATGTTTGGGCGGGCCGGGTTCCCTGCCCCCAATGAGCCTTCAGGCGATGAGCTGGACAGGATCAACAGCGCGTTGAAGGCGGTCCTGGTGCAGCAGGATCCGACGCTGAAGGATGTGCTTGCGCAGCATCCGGCGTGGCAGCCGTTGAAGGGCACGCCGTTCCAGTTTCCGCAATTGAACGAAGACGGCGGTCTGCCGAATACCTGGCAACTTGCAGCGGCGGGATGGGGATTTGTGTTGTTTGACCCAGCCAGTGTGCAGGCGGATGATGGTGCCGGGCTGACGCGGGGCATTATCGGTCTGGTGAACAAGGGGCAGCCGCGAAGCGCCGAAGACTGGGGTGCGCTGCGCGCCTGGGCATGGGGGGCCGGGCGAGGACTGGATTACCTCGAAACGGATGCCGCCGTGGATGCGAAGCATGTGGGCATTGATGGAGTTTCGCGGTATGGCAAGGCGGCGCTGGTGACGATGGCGTTTGATGAGCGATTTGCGATGGCACTGGTGGCGTCTTCAGGTAAGGGTGGAACCACGCTGCTGAGGCGGAATTTTGGTGAGGCGGTGGAGAGCCTGACTGGCGGCGAGTATTACTGGATGGCTGGAAACTTCATGAAATACGGCGCGTCAGAGGCGACATTTGGGAGTAAGACGCCTGGGGACATCCCGGTCGATTCAAACGCGTTGATTGCGCTTTGTGCCCCGCGACTCACGTTTATCAGCTATGGAATCCCGGAAAAGGGCGATTCCAAATGGCTCGACCAGAAAGGCAGCTTCATGGCGACGGTGGATGCTGGCCGCGTCTTTAACCTGTTGGGAGTGAAAGGAGTTGCGGTAGACGGCGACTACCAGACTGCGAAGATGCCTCCAGTCAACCAGGGCCTGCTGGATGGGCAGCTTGCCTGGCGACAGCACGATGGTGGACATACCGACGCACCGAACATGAAGTGGTTCATCGAGTGGGCGAGCCGGCTTATCGCCTATACCCCGGCAAAGTGAGCATTGAAGCAGGCACAGGGCGAGTATGCGATGCATTTTTGCAGGAAAAGCCTACGCAGAATGCCGACGATTGATGGTTGAAGCGATACCCAGCCGCAGGACGGAACACCGGAGACGCATTGTTGAAGCTGCCTCTGAGATTTTTTTGGAGCACGGCTTTGAACAGACAAGCACGGCGGAGATTGCCAAGCGCGCCAGGGTTTCGAAGCGTGAGTTGTATGCGCACTTTACCGACAAGGGCTCACTACTGGCTGCGGTGATTGTCCAGTTGCAGGAAGACGTGCATTTGCAGATGAATGTCGGTTGGTCATCGAGCGAGGATGTGCGCGAGGTGCTTACACAGGCAGGAATCGCAATTCTAGAGTTTGTCCGCTCGAAAAAGTTTGTCAGGCTGTTCCGGATCGTCGCCGCGCAGTCGTTTCGTGACCCGGTAAGCGCAGAAAGATTTTATGTGCTGGGACCGCGCATTGGCCGCCAAAATACGGCTGCTTTCCTTGAGCGCGCGATGGGAACGGGCCGTTTGCGCGAAGCAGATGCGCTGCGGGCTTCTTCAATCTTTTCTACCGTGCTTAAGCCGCAATAGACGTAGTGGTCTGGCCGCACGATCGCGGCGACACTGTTGTGCTGATCGAACCAGGCTGCTGCGATGCCCTCGGTCTCGGGATGATCCGGGCCGCCGATGATGAACACGGGAAGGCCGAGTTGATCTGAATTCAGGGGGCAGTGAGCCGTTCTTCCGTCTACGAAGAGATGCCAGCCCTGGCCTGCGAGTTCGTCGAGCCAGGCGGCGCTGGGGAACGCAGTGAGCGTGGGTTGCGGGAAGAGCAAACCAGCTGCGGGGCCGTATTGAGGCGCAATGAGTCCGCTTTGCAAAGGGGGGACGATATGCTGGCGGTAACGGCCAAACCCCAGGTGCGCGTGTCGAAGGCTTCTGCACGGGCTATATCTGGCACGCCCAGGTGCACACTGCGGATGGCAACTACAGGAAACTCGCGCTTGGTGGCAGTCCCCTTCCCCTCCGTTGTTTGCGGGAGTCTTACTGGGGGTTGACGCTGGCATTCCTACTGCAGGGACGCTACTGAACCTCATCGGCGATGCTGTTGCGCAAGATACCGATTCCATCGATCTCAACCTCGACGATGTCACCGGACTTCATCCACAGGGGCGGCACCCGTTTGGCACCGACGCCGCCGGGAGTCCCGGTCACAATGACGTCCCCTGCCGCCAGGTTGGTGAAAGAGGAGCAGTACTCGACGATGGTGGGGATATCAAAAATCATCTGTGCGAACTTTGCCTGCTGCACGTTCTGGCCGTTGAGGCGAGTGGTCAGGGTGCGCTCATCCATGTTGGGCAACTCATCTGGCGTGACGAGCCAGGGACCGAAACTACCGGTATTCGGAAAGTTCTTGCCGGGCGTGAACTGGTGGGAGTGGCTTTGCCAGTCTCGAATGCTGCCGTCGTTGTAGCACGCAAAACCGGCGATGTAATCGAGCGCTTGATCTTTGGGAATATAGCGGCCCGGTTTGCTGATGACCAAGGCGAGTTCGCCCTCAAAATCGAGCTTTGTTGAGACCCGTGGGCGGATGATGTCGGTCAGGTGACCAGTTTGCGAATTTGCAAAACGAACAAAGATCGTCGGGTGCTCCACTTCAGAGCGTCCGGTTTCCTTGCGATGCATCTCGTAGTTGATCCCGACACAAAAGATTTTGTCTGGGTTCGGCACGACGGGCAACCAGGCAATGTTCTGCAGGGGATAGCTGGGGGCGGATGCGATTTCGGCCTGTGCCTCTGAAAAGCCATTCGAAGCGATGAGCGTCTTGAGGTCAGCAAAACGGCCGTTGAGAACTGCGCCCAGGTCGACCGCTGAGGTACCCTGAATCACTCCCCAGGTCACTCGGTTCTCGATCTTAAAACTGGCAAATTTCATTTCCAAACCCTTTCGGCCCTTTTGGGGCTTTCATCGTTGCCGTTCCGGTTCTGGATATTCTGACCAGGGCTTGAGCTTGACAGGCCATCCACGGTCAAACGGTACTCGCGCGTACCGCAGCTCAGTGAACGAGAATTTCGCCCGCCGACGTTTCACAAATTGGGCCCCTACAACCCTGCCGCACGTTTGCTGTCAATCCTGATGTTGAGCGGTACGCTGCGGTACCGTTTCCCATTTTTCAAAGCGTAATGCGGCCTGTGAGAACAATGCCGCAGAAATTGAATTTGAGGCGAAGCCAGTTCCGCGCCTTCCCGCTCGTGACCCTTTCAAACGAGGTCGGAAACGATGATTGTGAATGAATTGCCAGCAACCTTGGCTCCCTGCAAACTTGATGCTGGCGAAGGACTTGGTTATGCATTTGGAAGCCACCTTGCAACGATGATTGCGCGGCCCGATGGACTTGGTCAACCAGCCTGGGGCAGGATTCTGAGCGGGGCGAAGGGGGCCAGCTTTCCACTCCACATCGATCGAGCCACGCATGAGGCTATTTTCGTCGTCGATGGCGTGATTGCGTTAAGGCTCGCAGGGAGCAAGTATCAACTCACGCCTGGAGACTACATCAACATCCCGCCTGGAACGGCACATGGCTATGAGTTCCTGGACCAATGCGGCAAGAAGCTGACGTGGAGCTTTGGTGGGAATGCGGCGGAAGCTGTTGTGCTCCGGGGCAAGCCGTTCGCGGGGATCGTCTATCCAGAAAGCGCTGAAGCCGTCAACTGGTCAGTGCTCAGCAGTTCCGTCGATACCGAATTGGTGGGCTCGGAAGGCTCATACCAGGATGCGGTGACAGGCAAACTCACGATCGCTCCCGAGGGCCCGCTACCGTTCGTGCTCGCGGCGAGCGAAGGCGAAAGCATGATTGCAGGCGATCAGGTGTACACCTTTCTGGGCAACCAGAGCCAAAGCAACGGCACCTTTATCGCCTTGCTGACGGGAGGGCCGAACGGGTAGAGTGGCGGAACAATTTGAATTTGACCGGAACCGAATCGGGTTGTGGGGTTCGTCGGCGGGAGCACACCTGGCGGCTATGGCTGCTCTGTCTGCGCATGACATGTTCGTTACCGACGAACATGCTGGCTATTCGAGTGAAGTGCAGGCAGTTGTTGACGGATACGGACCAATGAATTTTGGACGAATCGATGCGGACCGCGCCTTGATTCAAAAATCAGGTACAGATGCCGAAAGCCTATTGATTCGCGATTTGCTTCCGGCGAGACACCCTGATTCGTTTGAATCCAGGCTTCTTGGTGCGCCGGTGGGTGACTCGCAGTCATTGGTAGATGCCGCGAATCCTGTTGGGAACGTTGGCCCCGGAAGCCCTCCATTTCAAATCCTTCATGGAGAGGCGGATACTGCCATGCCCTGGCAGCAAAGCCAATTGCTCTTTGAAGCGCTGGATACCGCTGGGGACGACGCGACACTGGTGCTTTTTGAGAAACTGACGCACGGCTTTTTTAATATTCGCCAAGTGGACGAGGTAGACTGCGGCGGTGTGACGATCTATCGCACGCAATGTGGACAGCCGTCGCGAGAACGCTGGTCGTGTGATCCTACAGAAAATATTCCTGGAATGGTGCGGGGATTCCTGCGGGCACAGCTTTGAAGCGCAAAACCGACCAGCGCTGAATGAGCACCAGGGAACGAGTGAACGGTTATCAATGGGAATCTAAAGAAGCAACGACTGACAGCGAAGTCTTGATTCATTGGGCCCATTTGAGCTAATCTCATTTCACACGGGAAAGGAGGATGATCCAGCCTATGAGTTCTGACAGTTGTTCGTACCACAGTTGCACGAATCAACGTGAGGTGACTGAGGCCTAGGGCATCGCGCCCCAGCCCCCAGCCGTAAGTCCCAGCGGAAGTTTTCCCGCCGGGCCACTGGCAATCGCCCAAGCGCGAGTGCCTTAGTCAAAACTGCCAATCCCAACAGTTCACCCATCAACGGCCTGCGCATCTAGAAAATGCTCAGGCCGTTGCTGCGTCTGCACTCCCGGTTTGCCATCCCGTGCGACCTCCGGCACTGATCTGTAAACGCCCTGCTCACACGATTTACTTAAGCACTTGCGCAATGTCGAGGTGATCAGTAACAATGCCTCCGGGATGGATACCATGACAATCAGCAGCCCCTGCCGTAGCCTCATCGCCCTTGCTCTGCTTACCGCATTCGCCGCGAGCGTGAATGCACAATCGCCACGCGACCCAAAAGCCGCAGCCAGTTACGCCCATGCCGCGTGGATGAACACCTCCCTCTCGGCTGATGAGCGCGCCGACCTGGTCATCAAAGAACTCACGCTCGACGAGAAGATCGATCTTCTCCACGGCCAGGGCATGCCCGGCTGGGGACCACCCAAGGCTAACGCATACCTTGGTAACGGTGGTGCAGGTTTCGTTCTTGGCGTAGCCCGTCTCGGCATCCCGCTTATTCAGATGAGTGATGCAGCCTACGGCGTCCGTTCCAGCGCGATGAACGGCCGTTACTCCACCGCACTGCCCTCCAACGTCGGCGCAGCCGCGAGCTGGGATACCCAGGCCGCCTGCGACTACGGCGCTCTCATCGGCCGCGAACTCCGCGCCCAGGGCTACAACATGACCCTCGGCGGCGGTGTCAACATCACCCGCGAGCCCCGTAATGGCCGGACCTTTGAGTACCAGGGCGAAGATCCCATCCTTGCCGGCACCCTTGTCGGCAACCGCATCAAGTGCGAACAGGCCCAGCATGTCCTCGGCGACATCAAGCACTACGCAGTCAATGATCAGGAGAGCGGCCGCAACGAAGTCGACTCCATCATCGGCATCCGCGCCCTTCGCGAAACCGACCTGCTCGCCTTTGAGATTGGCATCTCCATTGGTGACCCCGCCGCCGTCATGTGCAGCTACAACGCCATCAACGGCGACTACGCCTGCGAAAACAAGTACTCACTCACCGACGTCCTGCGCAAGGACTGGCACTTCAAAGGCTTCGTCCTCTCCGACTGGGGAGGCACCCACTCTACGGTCAAAGCTTCAGCCGCTGGCCTCGATAATGAGCAGCCCGGCGAAAACTTCTTTGGCGACGCCTACAAGCAAGCCGTCACAGAAGGAAAAATCTCCCAGGCCGAGCTCGACGAACACGTCCACCGCATCCTGCGCGCTGAATTTGCCGCAGGGCTCGTCGATGATCCCGTCAAGAAGAGCGTCGTCGACGTCATGGGCGGCCTCGAAACTGCACAGCACATCGAAGAGAGCAGCATTGTGCTGCTCAAGAATGCAAATCATCTACTTCCGCTCGACAAATCAGCGATCCACTCCATCGCCGTCATTGGCGACCACGCCAACTACGGCATGATCTCTGGCGGCGGCTCAGCCCAAGTTGACCCTCCCGGAGCGACAGCGCCAAAGTGGCTGGAGCATATCTGGTTTCCCCCGTCACCCCAATGGGCCATTGCCGACAAGATCCATGAGGCGCCCATTAAGTGGGACTCCGGGGCTGACCCTGCCGCCGCCGCCGCTCTCGCCAAAACCTGCGACATAGCCATCGTCTTTGCCCCTCAGTGGACCAGCGAGGGCATGGACCTGAAGAATCTCTCGCTTCCCAATAACCAGGACGCGCTGATCGCTGCCGTCGCCGCAGCCAACCCAAAGACCATCGTCGTGCTGGAAACCGGCACCGCCGTGACCATGCCATGGCTCGATCAAGTAGGTGCAGTCGCCGAGGCCTGGTATGCCGGCAGCCGCGGTTCTGTCGCCGTTGCAAATGTACTCTTCGGGGACGTCAACCCCAGCGCCAAATTGCCCATGACCTTTCCCCGCAGTGAGGCCGACCTCCCTCACACGACCGTTGTTCAGCCACCGCCACACTCCCAGAGCGCTTCACCCGTCATGCGCAAGGAAAACGCCAAAGCCAGCTTCAGCGTGACCTATGACGAAGGCCTGAAGGTCGGCTATAAGTGGTACGACTCTGAAAAGAAGCCGGTCCTCTTCCCTTTCGGCTTTGGCCTGAGTTACACCACGTACAAATACTCCGCGCTGACGGTAACACCAGGCGCGACACCCAGCGTCAGTTTTACCGTAACCAATAGCGGCAGCCGCCCCGGCACAGAGATTGCAGAAGTTTATGCCGCTCTTCCTGCCAGTGCGCAGGAGCCTCCCAAACGCCTCGTCGGCTTCAGCCGCGTAACTCTTGCCGCTGGTGAAAGCAAAACTGTGTCCCTGGCTATCGATTCCAAGTATCTGTCCATCTTCGATGAAGCAGGAAACAGTTGGAAGCTTATTCCCGGCAACTACTCCTTCATGGTCGGTGGCTCCTCTCAGGATCTGCCGCTGACCAAGACAATTGCAATCAACTAGCCGCATACTTAGCCCAGGGAATCATCGAGGCCTCCGCCATCGTGGCGGGGGCCTTGATGTGTGCTAGGAGATGCTCAGATTCACCCACTCCAAAGGTTCCTCTTTGGAACCCTTTGCCAGGACATCAAGCTTCAACTGCCCCCCGACGATTGGAACCGTGCTCTGGTGACTCTGCCCGCCGAAGTAATGACTGGTTACCAGCGCTTGCTTACCCACTTCGCGCTTCAGCCAAACCTCCCCGCCGCCATAAGCGACCAGGGCAAGATGACTGCTGCGTGTGATGTCTTCGTTGGTCTTCGAAGCAACAATCACCGGCACTGTCGCCCGAACCAGCCCTTTGATGCGCTCGGTGCCTTTAGTCTTTGCATTGTGCCGAATCGTATTCAAATCCTCTTCGCCCGGCTGATCTGGCCGTCGCGCCAGCAGCACAAGCTGTCCATCCTCCATCCGCGCCCACGAACGCGCATGCGCGCCCATTGTCGGTGCGATTGGTACCGTATCCAGCGGCAAAATCTCGAAGTTCGTCGTGGGCCTCAAAACCTGAGCAATTCCGTTGTATTTGGCAATCAGCTCCGGCGAACTCACTTCCCCCTGCTCATCGCCGCCAAAGTCATTCAGGCAGCCGATGCTGCCGGTCGCCGCCGAGTCAAACCAGATGCTCGGCGAACTTGACCAGTCATATCCGGAAGATCCATAAGTTGGAACCCCTAACTTCCCCATAAGTCCACTGAAGTACAGCCTCCGATTGGCCTCTACCTGGTAGTCACCAATATCCATCCACATATCGTCCGGGCTATGCAGATCAATGAACTCGAGGAATAAGGGAGATAGGTTGTAGTACATCACCACGATGTCAGGATTCTCCGCCCGCATGGCCTTGATAACCACATCAAGCCCCTTCCACAGGAGCCTCTCGCCGGTCCACTGCCTGTCCTTTGGGGCCGCCTGTGCTACAGTCGGCAACTCATAGCCAAAGTCAAACTTGAACAAATCCGGCTTGTACCGCCGCATAAACCGGCGCACGACCTCCGTCAGCACTCGCGCAACCTCAGGCTGCGTAAAATCCAAGATCGCGTACTTCGCTCCACCAGCACCAGAAGCAATGAAGGGAGTTCCATCTGGTTGCTTGAGCATGTGATCATTCGTCAGCCCCAGGTCTGCTGGCCGCTCGCAGCGCATCACCGCCGCCCACATGCCAATCCTCACGCCTTCTGCGCGCAGCTTGTCGAGAAACTGCTCAAAATGCGGCAACCGCTCCGCCGAATGAACCAGGTTCCCGTAAGCACCTTCCCACTTATCGTCAATCGAGTAGAGCCCCGCCTTCATTCCGCTCGCCTTAAGTTCGCCGTAAAGTCCTGTCAGAAAAGCTTCATCCAGCTTGTCATTTGCCTTGTCGCGTTCCCGCTGAGCACCCCAGGTGCAAAACTGCGGTGTCAAGGCAACAGCAGTCTTATGCGCCGAGTTATGCTTGCGCTGGATGACGCCGGCCTGTAGCAATCCTTCATAATATGCAGTGATAGCTTCGCGGTACTCCGGCGCAAACGACCAATGCATCATACCGCCTAGAGTTACATTTCCTGGCGTGCGTACATGGCCCCAAAGGTCACTGCGATAATCCACCCAGGGACTTAAGCTGCCCTGATAAATCTGCAGGTAGTAGTCACCCTGCGGCAGGTCAGCAAGGCCGCAGCAAAATGCGTCTGACTGACCCTCTGTATATAGATTGCGCTCAGGTCCCGGCCCTGCTGTACTGAATCCGCAGAAGTAATGTACCGGCAGAGCCCACTGCTGACTTAATCCAGGGATGAAACTTCCCCGTCCCAGCCAGACATTTTGATTGAAGCCAGCGCCATTGTGCAGAATCGGGCTTACCGTCGACCCCGAAATCACCCCAGGCACAACCGCATAAGTCGGATGCAGTGTCGGCATCGGCTTGTCATCTTTACTCTCCGCAAAGTAATGCAGACTGACCAGGTCATCGGCGGCCTGACTCTCGTACTGAATCGGATCAGTCCACATCGAACCTACATCAAAGCGCCACGCATACTTGAGTGTTGCGTTACCATTGACTCCGCTATAGGTGAAAGTAATCTTCCCTGCCTCAACCAGCGGCTCACTTCCCTTGCCCGGGGTGCAGACGCGCTGCGTCGGTGAGCCAACAGGTGACACCACGACCGCTGGTTGCAGCTTGCCACTTACCATCATCCTGTGACGGCTATCAAAGAGCGTGAAGCGATCGTCAGTTTGCTTGTACTCCCAGGAATAGGTCGCGCCGACCACGCGAATTGTTCCTTTATCGCTGCTGATGGAGGGCGTCTCGGAGGCACGTAAGGTCTTGGCAGAGGCTGCAAAAAGCAGCGCCCCCGCTGAAAGCTGGACAAAGGTACGGCGATTTACTGGGTTCAAGATCATTCCTCACGCCAGCAGGCATCCTTCGCTGGTCGAGAGGATTCTACGATAACGCATAGTCAAACAGGCAAGCTCAGAATCATGAATCCAAAAGTCCGACATTGCTGTCGAGGCCTGTTGGGCCAACCGTTCCAATCCACGGCATCAGTTGCATGCTTACTCGGCGACTAGCGGCACCCGCAAGTCGCCGCCAGTCATCTCTTTGGGCAAATGCAGGTTAAGCAGATTGAGCAGCGTCGGACTGATATCACGCAGGCTTCCGTCCGACCTCAGCGTGTACTTGTTTGCGTCTTCGCCCACGTAGATCATTGGTACCGGATTCGTCGTATGCGCGGTGTGTGGCCCACCACTTACCGGGTCAACCATCTGTTCGGCGTTCCCATGGTCAGCAGTAATGAGCCAACTGCCACCCATTTCGCGTATTGCCCTGTAAATCCTGGCCAATTGAGCATCAACATACTCGACAGCCTTGATCGTCGGCAAGAGCTGGCCGCTATGTCCTACCATGTCCGCATTGGCAAAATTTGCAATGATGAGGTCAAACGCAGTGTCATGGATCGCGCTAACAATCGTATCTCCAATCCCCTCCGCAGACATCTCCGGAGCGAGATCGTAGGTCGCCACTTTCTTCGACTGAATCAGCGTCCGATCTTCTCCTGGAAACGGAGTTTCGATCCCTCCATTGAAGAAGTACGTCACATGCGCGTATTTCTCAGTCTCCGCCACACGCAGATTACGCAACTGCGCATTGCCAAGCACATTGGCCAGCAGATTATCCATCGACTCCGGCAAAATCACCAGAGGTAAGCTGTAATTCCTGTCATATTGGGTCATGCACAGGTAATGAAGGCCCTTTGGAATCTCTCGTCGGGGAATGATCTCGTCGAGCGATTCCCAGGCATCGAGGTTGCGACCGCCCGCCTGATTGAGACCACTCTCGCGTGTCATTACTCGTGTTATCTGCCTTGCGCGGTCCGCACGGTAGTTGAAGTTGATGACCACGTCTTCGTCGCGAATCACTCCATTCGGCTTACCTGCGGCATCAGTCACCACAAACGGTATCGTGAACTCGTCCGTGATCCCGTTGTTATAGCGATCTCTGATGAGCCCCGCTGGATCTGCCGTCGCCCCGCCCTCAGCCTTGCCCGCCACCATCGCGTCAAACGCCTTGCGCTCGCGGTCCCATTTCTTGTCACGATCCATCGCATAATAGCGGCCACTTACGCTCGCCAGCTTGCCGATGCCGTACTCTGCCATCTTTCGCTGCAGTTTCTCGACATAGCCCGCGCCAGAGGTTGGCAGCGTATCGCGGCCATCAAGAAATGCATGCACAAACACGCGGGTCAGGCCGTGAGCTTTCGCAGCCCGCAGCAGCGCATACAAATGCTCCTGGTGGGCATGCACGCCGCCATCAGAAAGCAGCCCAATCAAGTGCAGCTGCCGGTCGCCTTCCCGAGCCCGCTGCATGGCTTTGGCAATCGCCGGGAAATTAGTGAACTCATCATTGGCAATCAACAAATCGATGCGCGTGATATCCATCTGGACCACGCGGCCGGCGCCGATATTCAAGTGGCCCACTTCACTGTTGCCCATCTGCCCATCCGGCAGCCCGACAAAGTGCTCCGATGCGCGAATCAGCGTGTTGGGATACTCAGCGAGCAGCTTGTCATAGGTAGGCTTGCGAGCCAGTGCAATCGCATTGCTTTCAACCTTGGGGCTATAACCCCACCCGTCGAGAATCGTAAGAACTAAAGGACGCCTGGACATGATGAGATGCCTCAAAGTTTAACAACTGAGTAAGTGAGCAGGATACTTCGAGAAGATACGAATAAGGCGGCGCAGAAGGGCGCGGCCGAAGCCGCGCCGCTCCCTCGCTTGTAAAGGCTAAGCGTTGTAGTTAATGCTCTCAATGCCCAGGAAGTTAGCACCCTGGCCCAGTTCCTCTTCAATGCGCAGCAACTGGTTGTACTTCGCAATGCGATCGGTACGCGAAGCCGAACCAGTCTTGATCTGGCCTGCGCCTGTTGCCACCGCGAGGTCGGCGATGAACGTATCTTCCGTCTCGCCAGAGCGATGCGAAATGATGCTCGTATACCCGTAACGGCGGCCCAGTTCGATCGCCTCAAAGGTCTCAGTGACGGTGCCGATCTGGTTGACCTTGATGAGAATCGAGTTGGCGATTCCCTCTTCAATGCCGCGCTGCAGGCGCTGTACATTGGTCACGAAAAGGTCGTCGCCAACCAGCTGAATGCGACTGCCGGCCTTCTCGGTCAACAAACGCCAGCCTTCCCAGTCATCTTCCGCCAGGCCATCTTCGATCGAGATGATCGGATACTGCCGCGTCCAGTTATCCCAGAAGCTAGCCATCTCTTCGCTCGAAAGCTCACGCTTGTCGCTCTTCTTGAAGATGTACTTGCCCTTTTCCTTGTCATAGAACTCGCTCGCCGCAGGGTCCAGCGCCAGGCAGATATCCTTGCCCGGAGTGTAGCCGGCCAGTGTGATCGCCTCGAGAATCAGCTCGACGGCCTCGGTATTCGAGG